>JASLLE010000050.1 GCA_030747175.1 Dehalococcoidia bacterium
GTCGATCAGGCTGTCGTTGAAACCCATGATGTAGTGGAACAGGCACTGGAGGGCCAGACCGTGGCTGACGATGGCAACCGTCTGCCTCCCCGGTCTTCCAACAAAGTCGTTGTTGAACAGCAATTCATCTTCCATCCAGTTGGAGAAACGTCGTTCCACCTCCCGGTGTGATTCGCCATCACCGGGTTTGAACCACTTGCCGTTCTCCGCCATCAGCAACCTCACTTCAGGCGTATGGACCTCGGTTACGGGCCGGCCGCGCCACTCGGGAACCTGCCGTTCGATGATGTCTCCCGACTGCTCGAACGCGGTCCCGCCGATACCCATGCCCTGGAGCATGCCCTGCGTGGTCTGAACTGCGCGCACCATCGTCGACGAGTAGATTCGGTCGAACGACCTTCCCTCGGCGGCGAGGCGTTCGCCGACCGCCACGGCCTGTTTGTGGCCCCTGTCGGTCAACGGCGCATCGAAGTTCACCCCGGCGGCGAGGCCCGGGGCGATGTTTGATTCAGACTCTCCGTGGCGGATGAAGTAGAAATCGGCCAGGAAATCGGCGTGGATCAAGAGTCCTCCGGTCTGAGGGTGAGCTGTTCCCCTTGAACAAAAGAACGAGAGGGGTGACGACAAACGGAGCCAATCGTACAGGCGCGCCGGGCGCGGCACCATACAGGCCTCGGTCTATTAGTGGTTCCGGGTGAATGTGAGACCCGGGACGGGCGAGGGATTATCCCCGGTGGGACAACCTGCGCACCGCGCTCGCCAGCCTTGGACCGAAGCCCCCGCCGTCGGCCAGCGTGGCGCCGGGATCCGTTTCGGTGTCCGAGTTCGGGTCGTTGATCTCGGTCGATAGTACGTGCGCGACCACCGCCGTTACGTTGTCCGGGCCCCCGGCGGCGTTGGCTCGCTCCACAAGCTCTGCTGCGGCCTGCTGCGGCGGAAGCGCCCCCAGCACAGATGCGATGTCCGCTCCAGAAACAGGGCCGTGCAGTCCGTCGCTGCTCAGGAGGATTACATCACCCACCTGAATCTGCACCATGGCGCTATCGATCTCGACGCTCTCACCCGCGCCGAGGGCGCGCAGCAGCACGTTACGTTTGGAATGTGACTCCGCCTCTTCCCGTGACAGGGCGCCCTTGAGGACGCGATCGGCGACCCACGTGTGGTCGGTTGTCAGGAGGGCCAGTTCGCCATCCCGAAGCAGATATGCCCGGCTATCGCCCACGTGAGCGAGCGCCAGCACCGGACCGGAGATGATCGCAGCCGTGAGCGTGCTGCCCATGCCGGCGCGTTCGATCGTGCCTGAATCGCCAAAAACCTTTGCATTGGCGGCCTCCGCCGCGGCGTGAAGTGATTCGGCGGCACGTCCGGGCGATAAAGCGTCTGCCGGGGTATTACGCAGGTGTGAAACGACCGTATTCACGGCCAGGTTGCTGGCGTAATCACCTGCCTGGTGGCCGCCCATCCCATCACACACGATCATCAGCCCGCCGCAACCGTTCGGGATGTTCGGCGGCAACAACGCGGCGGTCGCGTCCTCGTTGGAGGTGCGGACGCGGCCCTGGTGCGTCATCGATCCGATGGCCAACTGCGCGGCGGTCCCCTTGCGTGTGGCGGTCATGTCAGCACGCTCAGGCGGCGTGCGGTCGCATCAGGCTCAACTCGGTGTGTCCGATGGCGATCCGGTCACCTGTTTTCAACCTCGCGCCGGCGACTCTTGTCCCGTCGATGTAGGTGCCGGTCTTGCTGGCGAGGTCGTAGACGACGTAACCACCGGGCTGGCTTCGGATGATGGCGTGACGGCGACTCACAGCCGGATCGCTCAACTCCACCGCCGAGTTCCTGTCGCGCCCGACGAGATTGTCCCCATCCTCCAGGTTGAACGTGAGCCCGGCGTCTTGGCCGGACCGCACAACAGCCACCCCGCCGGAAGTGGGGGAGTCCAGCACTGTTCGGTCGGCTTCGTTTACGGAATGAACGGGCGGCGCCGCTGAATCGATGGCGATCAGTTCGATTTCGGTGTCGCCCACACGGAGCCGGGCGCCATTTCCGACAGTTTTGCCGGACACCGATCGCCCGTTGACCTTTGTGCCGCCCGCACTGCCGAGGTCGATCAACACGAGATCATTGTCACGCGCTATCACCACCGCATGAGAGCGGCTGACCGCCGGGTCGTTGACGACCAGCTGGTTTGAGCCGTCACGGCCGATCGTCGTGCGATCAGCGGAAAGCTGACATATCTGGCCCTTCAAAGGACCGGATGCGACGGCAAGCCATGCGGATAACCGGTCGTCGTCCGCTCCCCCTGCGTCAAGCATCGTTTCACCCGGACGCATCGCATCGACCGTAACCGACCGAACTTTCACATCGCCGGTGTCCGGGTCGCCCGGGAAGTGCGCTACTTCAGTTCCCGCTGTGAACTGAGTGATCTCCTCGGCGACCGTGAACACCAGTTCGGTGTTGCCCATCTTGATCGTAGAGCCGGAAACGAGTGGTTGTTCCCTGGCGATCTTCTGGTCGGCGAATAGCGTGCCGCCGGAACTGCCGGAGTCACGCAGGACGTAACGACCGTCTATGAGCTCGATCTCGGCGTGCATACGACTGATGTTCGGATCGTCGATAACCACGTCGTTAGAGTGGTCGCGCCCCAGGCGGGTTAACCCGGGTGAGAGGGGCAGGCTCTGGCCCGACGCCGGCCCGGATCGGAAGTGAAGCCACGCCGCAAGGGTGTCCGAAGAATCCGCCCCGGATATGCCGCTGATCGAGGCTTCTGCGCCACCGGCGGCCACCGGTATCGTTGTACCGCCTGTTGCGCCTGCGGATGCACCGGCCAGGGCGACCGCCGCCTGTCGTGCCGCGATGCGTTCATTGGCCCATCGCACGAGCTGAATAGCACGCATCTGGAACGCCGCGTAGATCCCAGCGCTCAATGCGCCCATGAAACTCAGTACGGCCATGAAATCCTCGTTGCCGCCCAGGTTGACTCCCAGCCGCTCGAACGCCAGCGGTATCGTGCCGATGAAGCCGAGGGCGAGGAGCACCTGCACCGGGATACGGTGAAAACCGTCTCCGATCGTGACCCGGGCGTGTATCACCATCGCAAGGGCGAATCCGCCCGCGATACCTGCCAGCCATGTCTCGTACCAGAGCCAGGCGAGATTCCCGGTTTCAAACGGGTTTGGCAATTTACTGCGCTCGTTGAGTTGTCTTAACGCAACCGGCGAACTCGATACGCGGCGACAAAAGGACGGTTTTCCGCCGATCTGCCGATTACGCATCACCCGGGTTGCGGTCTGCTATCGAGGCTAGCACCGGCTCCCCATGCCGAAGTTGCGTACAAACGCACTCCCTGCGTCGTGGAAACCCCAAAAGGGAGGGGTATGGAGCGGCTCCGGATTCCGGGACCAGTGCCCGGGGGCGGGGCTTGCTCCGCCCTCGGCTGTATGTCCTGAACGTCGAGAGTCCGGGTGACACTCTTACTCGTGAAACCGCCCCAGAGGCTGGTGATAACGCGCCCTGAGGCTCTCGAAGGGCCGGGTCCAACAACCACGTCATGTCATTGACCGGCGCACCTCTATCAGCCATCCCGATCCTTCCGGGCCCGGAAGGACGAGGGACCTTCACCAACACGAGCCTGCACCATTGGACACCCGGATCGCGAAAGACCTTATCCTCCCTCACCCCAGCCCTCTCCCATCGGGAGAGGGGGCCCGCGAAACGCCAGCGTCCTGAGGCTCTCGGTGGGCGAGAAGGGCGTTTGGCTTCCTTCCCATGGGGAAGGATTCCCCTCACCCTGCACCCTCTCCCAGATGGAGAGGGGAGGCGTCAAGATGTGACATTTACCTGCCGAACGTCCCGGTCAGCCTCCCCTGGTCCAGCACGTGCCCCTCGATGGCTTCGAGGAAACCGTCAAGTTCGGAGTTATCGTCGAGCCCCAGCTCCCTGTCCAGGTAAAAGACGGTGAACCGGTAACGGTGCGGATCGCCCGGAGGCGGACACGGCCCACGGTAATCGCGGCTGCCGAAGTCGTTCTTTCCCGTTACACCGGAAGAATCCGGCTCCACGTTCTCCCCGAGGCCTGCCGCATCGGGCGGCATATCGAACACGAGCCAGTGGCTGAACGTTCCGCCCGGGGCGTCGGGGTCATCCATCAGCAGGGCGATGCTGCGCGTTGCAGATGTCGCCTCGCTCCACGACAACGCCGGGGACAGGTCTTCGCCGTCACAGGTGTGCCGCGTCGGGACCGTCTCGCCTTCCGAGAACGCCGGACTGCTCACCTCCGGCGATCGTGGCAACGCGTCAGCCGGCGCGGCCCCTGTCCGGGACGGAGTCGGCGATGGATCGGAGGACGCGCCGCCATCGCCCCCCGAGCACGTGATGGCGACTATGCCGATTCCTAGCGCGAGGAACAGCCGGATAGACATTCGAGTGTTTCCCATGTGCATCACATCGTGCGCCGGTGCCGGATGCGGCCCGGCGGCTGACTCTGCGGGCCCGTCTTGCCACTAACTAAACATAATCGACTTACGGCAACCTGTTATCCGGGGGAGGCGTATTCGTCCAATCTTCGTGGCTCCGGCCGTTCAGATCCCACACCACGACCCCTTCCCGCACCGTCATTTGCGGTACCAGCCGCCGGTCGGCCCGCATGACCCTGAATCCGGTGCGGCCGCCGTCGGTCAGGCCGAAATCGCCTTCCGCCAGTTCAAGGACCGCGATATCGGCATCGGCGCCGACGCTCAGGGAGCCGAGCTCCGGGTGGCCGAGTTGACGCGCCGGCGCGATCGTCGAGCGCTCAACCACGTCGGCGAGCGGCATGCCTATCGCCAGGAGCTTGGTCATCGTCTCCGGCATAGTGGCAAAGGTGGACAGCAGGCTCTTGCGCCGTGTATCCGTGGAGACGGTGTCCGGTAGAAATCCCTGCTCGATCGATGGTTTAGCCATAGCAAACGAAAAGCTGTTGTTGCCTGACCCGACGTCGAACCGGATGCCCCGCTCTCTCGCTTCCCGGAAATGGGGCTTGACCCGGCCATCGTTGCCGATGATCGGCTTGTTCCATGCAAAGCAGTGCGTGGCGACATCGCCCGGGCGGAGCTTCTCCAGCAATTGATCCGTGGTGCGCGTCTCGAGTGCGTTCTGGTCCACCATCACCCATGTGCCGGAACGTTCCGCCGCCTGGATCGCGCGGTCCACGTTCTCCCAGCCCGGCCCTCGGAAGTGTGCCGTCTTGATCCCGACGACGATGTCTCGGCGCGCCAGGATCGCATCGGCGGTCGCCCCGGCGTCCATGTCGGACACATCCTGCTCGGCGTCGTCTCCGGCCATACCCGCTCCTACGATGTTCAGCAGGGCGAATACTCGGGTGACCGCGGGGACGATTCGATTCTTTCGGAACTCGTCAAAATTGCGCCATCCGGAGCCGCCCGCGTCCAACATCGTCGTCACGCCGTAAGGCAGACACATCTCGTCCGGGAACATCGCGGCCACGGACCCCCAGGCGTGCGCATGGAGATCGATCAAACCCGGGGTCACGTAGCAGCCAGACACATCCGCGACGCGCGCCGCTGTACTGGATGGAATGTCTGGAGCTACGGCGGCGATCTTGATCCCGGACACGGCGACATCCATCGGCCCGTCGATGCCGTTGACGGGGTCGATTACGTGTCCGCCTTTGAGCAGTAGATCACTCTTGATTCCGGGTCGGGTCGTCACCATGTCCTCCGTGTCTGAATCCCCCAGGTCGGTCACTCGATGGTGATCGTCCGTCCGGTGTCGGACGACTCCCTGATCGCGTCCAGTATTTGCTGGCAGCGCCATGCGTCGACAAAATTCGGCGTCGGCGAGACGCCGTCTTCGATGCCGCGATTGAAATCTCTCACCAGCAGCCGGAAGGCCATCAGGCGCGGATCGCGGCCGTCGGAGAACGGCATCAACCGGGCCGGCGTCTCGATCGGTTCAAGAGGGCCGCCCTGGCTGCCGAGGATTCCGCCATCTTCGGCCGGGTTGGGGCTAGCCTGTTCGGCGAACAGGGTTCCTTCGCTACCCATGACAGCGATCCGTGCGCCACGCGCCGGGATGACGGCGGAGGAACAGGTCATCGTTGCGCTGCCGCCGTTCTTGAAGCCCAGCGTGAAGGTAAATGAATCGTCCGTCTCGGACTGGACGACGGCGCCGGTGTCGGCATCGGTCCGGTCCGGCTGGAACGTGTCCAATCGGCCCGTGACCGTCTCGACATCCCCGAACCAGTAGCGGAGGCCGTCTATGAAGTGGGAGCCGAGCGCACCCAGGAACCCGCCGCCATCTGCTCGCCGGGACGCCCATGTCATGGGTGGTGGGGTGCCTCCGCCGCCTCGGCTGAGGTAGAGCTCCAGCGAGGCCATTTTGAACTCGCCGATGTATCCGTCATCCAGGAGCTCTTTGATCTGTTCCCTCTGGGGCGTGTGCCGAAACTCGTGGGCGACCATCGCGGTGTGCCCGGTCTCGGCGGCGACATCGCGCATCTCCGCCGCCTGCGCGGCGCTCAGGGCGAACGGCTTCTCGCAGAGGACGTGCTTGCCTCCTTTGAGCGCCGCGATGGCGAACTCATGGTGTGGCCCAGGCGGGGTCGCGATCCCGATCGCGTCAAGGTCGTCACGATTGATCAACTCGTACGCGTCGGTGTAGTAGTCCGCGACGTCGTTCTCTCCGGCCGCGGTCCGCGCGCGTTCCTCGTTGCGGCTGTAAACCGCCGCCACTTCCCATCCCTCGGACCGGAATCCCGGGATGTGGACCGCCGATCCAAACCCGACCCCGAGGATCCCGATTTTTCGATTACTGCTGGTCAATATGTGCCTCCAACCGCCGGTTAATACCAGAATGCTGCCCGATCAACGCGTGACGATATCGCCGCCCTATCAGGGCACTCAAATCTGTTGCGCAGCTCTGCCTTTGAAGTTCAAACCGGCGGAGCCTACCACGGCCCACACGTTCCGTCGGACCTTCCGATTGAACCGGCTGGAGAAGGATGGGCGTGTTCTCAATCGCGCGTCTCAAGGTCGAAAGCGCCGGCCAACAGTTCATATGAACGTTTCCGGTCCTCGTAATCGTGGGTGATAGTCAGCACGATCACCTCGTCGACATCGTATCTCTGCGCTATCTCAAGGATTCCGCGCTTCACGAGGTCCGGATCGCCTTCGATCACCCTTTCTTGCTGTTGCGCGATATAGGCGAGTTCACCCTGCGAGAACTCGGCCTCGAGCGCCAGTTCAGGCGCGGGTATGCCCTCAAGCGGTCGGCCCTGGTCGCGGCGCAGTCGCATCAGGTGCCTGCTCAGTCCAAGCCGGCGAGCCTCTTCAGTGGATTCGGCGCAGATCGCCGAGATACCGATGTTCACCCGCGGTTCCTCCATCCATTCCGAAGGCTGGAACGTTTCCCGGTATCTCGCCACGGTATCCGGCCCGCCGTCCGGGTTTATGAAGTGCGCCCACGACAGCGGAAGTCCGAGCCGCGCGGCGTACGTGGCGCTTCCGATCGACGAGGCGAGCAGCCATGTCTCGGGCGAGTCCGGACCGGACGGCATAGCGGTTATTCCGTGATACGGGTGATCCTCGGGCAGTCCGCCGTGCATGTAGTTCAGGACGTCCGTCACCTGGTTCGGGTACGACTCCAGGGGAGGGCCTACCGGACCCGGTTGCAGCGCAGCCGCTGTGTAACGGTCGCTGCCCGGTGCGCGCCCGAGTCCGAGATCGATTCGCCCCGGATACAGTGTCTCCAACATCCGGAACGACTCTGCGACCTTCAGGGGCGAGTAATGGCTGAGCATGACGCCGCCGCTGCCGACCCGGATCCCTTCGGTCGCCGCGGCCAGTGCTGGAATCAGGATCTCGGGCGCAGGGCTCGCGAGCGTCTGGGTGTTGTGGTGCTCGGCCAGCCAGTAACGCGTGTAACCGAGCCGGTCTGCGAGCCGGGCCAGATCGATCGTCGCCAGCACCGCATCGCGCGGCGTGCCGCCCACGCGGATGGGCGACTGGTCAAGGACGCTGAGTTTCAAACCGAAATCACGCCAATCGGTTCATCTGTAGTAAGCGATAGGGAGAGGGTGTTCTGCTTCCGCACAATAATCGCTTCGAGGAAATATGCAACGTGAATTAGTAGACGTTTGTTCTGTGACGGGTTGAAATATGGAGTTAATTCAAATGGCTGTTTAAGACGCGATACATCTATCTGGTGTTTGTGTGACCAAAACATACTGCAACGTATCAGGGAACAACACGCCGCAGTAAAGGCTTCATGAAAGAAGGAACGAAATGGCGACCTGCCTTCCTGATGTCTTCATACAGATCAGAGTGTTTGCGAGTAAATAATCTGTCCGAGTGTGCAAGCACTTCATCGGGAATAATATTATTCGTTACGCCAGATTCGATTAACTCAAGAGCGCAATCCGGAAGATTGTGAATATCGAACACTCCAGCGGTCTTTAATAATTTTGGGAGAGAGTCGAATTTGGCACTATTACATCCGTCTTGAAAATCCGCTATATAAAGAGCGTCTCCGCCAATGATGTGTCCAAAATCAGCCTTCGGATAGGCGCCAGGATTATCGGGATTATAATCGCTACCATTAGTCAGATATTGGGTCGGCGTCACTCGGCGCGGCAAGTTAACGGTTTCGAGCGCATATAAGCTAAAACCTAGTTCCCGCAAGAAATAATCAACGTCTGCGAATAAACATCGCTCGTGGTGGACAAGGTAAAAGGCGACCTCGCACTCCACAGCGATCACGCTTTCACGTAGGGCAGTCTCAGCGCCTCTGAGGATTTCCAGCTCCGTACTTTCGGTGTCGATTTTCATGTAGTCGACGTCGCCAATTGATTCCGTTTTACTGAGGTCATCAAACCTGACCATATCGACGTTCGTTTGGCCGACTTCCTGTTGAACTGTATTGGACCACATTCTCTTCCAGAAAACACTGTTGCTCTTGAGCATGGAGTGGGAGAACGGGCTGCGAGTTAAATAGAGTGGACGTGTCTCATTCGCGTTCCCGAGCGCTTTCTGGAATATTCGTTCATTTGGTTGTTCATTTAAAGTTTCATAGCCATCAGTGTCGGGTTCGAAGCCGATTTTCATTAAAGAAGGGCCAAAAACGTCGAATTTGGACCTGAAACCACCGGCCGCGCCAACATCTACAAAAACGAAAGGATCCCGGGCTAGATAACCTGCATCAACCATGTGCCGTGTAAATTCAGGATCCGCCTTAATAGGTATGGGCATAGGTGGAATATACCTTGGATGAGACGCGACTACGAAATCGTATCAAGACGTGGTGAAAACTCGGCCGGGTGTTCTGCAAAACAGGGAGATCTATGTGGGCGAGGCCGCAGTGTTTGGAAGCACCGGATTAGGTCGGGATAGTAACATGACCGGGTTCGGGCAAGGGGATATTGTGGCGGTGTATCGCCTGGTCGACACACTCTCGGGTCGGCTTACGCAATGGAGGCAGCCGAACCCGGTCCTCGGGAGCGGGCAGACTGGAGGATCGAAGTGACGGGACGGGCCTGCGGCTGCCCGGAGAAAACGGCGCGAGGACTGTGACGTAGTTCCCCGCAGAGTGATCGATCTGGCGCGGCGGCGCGGGATGGGGAGTGTTGTCCGCCGGGTATTCGTATGGGTAGGCATGCTCGTAGGAGTATGCTTTAGTTACTGCGAACGAATCTGAACGGACGTCGCCGCTAGCTTGTAAACGGGCTAGGAGCACCCATCTGAGGACACTAAATACGGTTACGCAGATGAGTACCCGAACACGTCGGTTCGTGCTCGTCTTGCTCCACATCGTCCTCGTGACGGCGTCATTCTGGGCGGCGTTCTGGGTCCGCCTCGACTTCGATGTCGACCAGATTTCCCGCGACATCTTCTGGGAATCGCTTCCGATCCTTCTCGCGGTGCGCCTTGCCTCGCTTGCGGGCTTCCGACTGTTCAGGGGGATGTGGCGTTACGTCGCCATCCCTGACCTGGTCCAGATCCTCAAGGCGACGATAGTAAGTTCGATTGCCTTCGTCGCCCTTCAGTGGTGGCTCTTTGGTTTCGACGGCTTTCCGAGAAGCGTCTTTCTCATCGACTTTGTAGGCAACATCATCTTGCTTTCCGGGACCAGGCTGGGGGTTCGGATCCTTCGCGAGCGGTCTATGGGTGGGTCTTACTCCGATGCCGGCGGGGGCAGGCTTCTCATCATCGGAGCGGGCGATGCCGGAGCCTCACTCTGTTCCCAGGCCTTCAGCACGAACGCCTTCCAGTACACACCCGTCGCCTTCGCCGACGACGACCGCAGCAAGGTTGGGCAGACCATAATCGGAGTGCCAGTAGCGGGACGTATATCTGAAATACCTTCACTGGTTCGCCGTTACAAGGTCGACATCGCTGTCATCGCCATTGCGTCGGTGAGCGCTTCGCGCAAACGGGCCATCGTCGAGATGTGTCGCGAAGCGGGCGTCGAGTGCAAGATTTTGCCCGCCACGGCTGATCTGGTTGACGGCAGTGTCAGCGTCTCCGAGATCAGAGAAGTCGACATCGTCGACCTTCTCGGACGGTCCCAGGCTGTCCTCGACGTCGATCTCATCCGTGAATCGATCAGGGGCAAGAAAGTGATGGTGACCGGCGCGGCCGGGTCCGTCGGGTCCGAACTCGCCCGCCAGATAGCGGCGCTTGAACCGAGCGTGCTCATGCTCGTGGACCGGGCGGAGAACCAGCTCGTCTACTTCGAGGCCGAGATCAGACCGTTGATAAGTCCCCGGACGGACCTGGTCGTCCGGATCGTGGATGTGAACGATCAGCCCGCCCTTCTCCACTTGATGAAGGAGCGTTACCCGGACACCGTGTTTCACGCCGCGGCGCATAAACACGTCAACCTGATGGAAGACGCTCCGTCGCAGGCCATCTCAAACAATGTTGGAGGAACCCTGTCGGTGGCCCGGTGCGCAATAGAAGTCGGGGCCGATAATTTCCTCCTGATCTCGACAGACAAGGCCGTCAACCCGACCAGCGTCATGGGCGCGACAAAGCGGTTCGCTGAGCTTGTGATAAGGGAGCTGAATCGGACATCAAGCACGAGGCTTATTGCCGTACGTTTTGGCAACGTTCTGGGTTCCAACGCCAGCGTCGTCCCCATCTTCAGTCGCCAGATAGAGAACGGCGGTCCGGTGACGGTTACCGACCCGGGTGTTGAGCGTTACTTCATGAGCGGTAGCGAGGCCGTTGGCCTGATCCTCCAGGCGGCTGCCGTTGGGAAGGGTGGCGAGGTGTACATCCTCGAAATGGGCGACCCGATCAAGATCGTCACACTCGCCGAGACCCTGATCACCCTGTCCGGGCTGACACCGGGGGAAGACATCGAGATCGTCTATACGGGCTTGAAACCCGGCGAGAAGATGGGCGAAGAGTTGAGTTTCTCGGGAGAGGACGTTACCGATACCGGGCTGGATAAGTTGTGGGTGCTGAACGGCGCGCAGAACGATGCCGAGGACGGGATGATTGAGGCAGCGGAACGGCTGCTGAGGGATCTACCCGAACTGGGCGAGATGGCCGCACGCAACCGTATCGCCGACGTTCTGCCTGGCTACCGGCCGGCGAGCGCGTCCGATCGAACCGAATCCGGCGCTGTGGACATGACGCCCGCCCGGACCCGGGTAGGGGATTTCGCCGACGGCTGATCTGTACGGCTCGTCGATCGTGCCTGCTAAGGGTTCCAGTCGGCCAGCCGTTCGCTCACTTCGCGTAAGTCTTTAGCGCTATCCACGGTCAACCACATGGCGTCCGATGGCAATGCGGCGAGCCGTTTTTCGCCCGCAAGTTGCGGGAACGTTGAGACTTCATGGTCTCCAATTTCGGGAAGTAGTGGCTCGACGGCCGTGTTGAACAGATACACGCCGGCGTTGATCCAGAGAGGCAGCGGGCCTTTCTCGGCAAACTCCACCACCATGTCGTCATCGCCCATGCGGACCAGCCCGAACTGGCTCGGGTGGCGGGTGAGCATCAGCGTGGCCATAGCGTCACGTTTGCGGTGGATCGCCAGAAGCTGCGCGAGATCCAGGTCCGTCAGCGTGTCGCCGTTCGTAACAAGGACCGTTTCTTCCCCGTCCGGCACCATGCTCAGTCCCTGCCGAAGCGCTCCCCCGCGACCCAGCGGTTGATCCTCGTGCGAGTAGTGCGCCCGTATGCCATACCGATCTCCGCCGCCAAAATGTGTCCGGATCGTCTCACTCAGATACCCCGTCAGGAACACGACGTCGGTCACGCCCTGGGACCGCATCCACCGAACCTGATACTCAAGAATCGGACGGCCGTTTACCGGCGTCATCGCCTTTGGGACGGTGTCCGTGAACGGCTTTAATCGCTCGCCGCGACCGCCGGCGATAGTCAGGGCGTACAAAGTTGATCAGTCCTCGGGTCCGGGGGTACTCGTGCATCGGGGTGAACCGCATCGAAAACATCCGAGCGCTCCACCTGTGCGGCTAGCATATATCGTGGCATTCCCGAAGCACGCTGAATACCCCGCGGGGAAGCACGCAGGTCATTTCCGCATCCTTTGGGAGGAACCCGGCGCGGGACCGAATTCCACATGCCATCGCCGGTGATCCCTGCGGCGACGGACCCTGGCCGGTGGGATCGATCAATCAGGGGTGGACATGTTCATGGGTGCTGCCACTTAGATTTTCACGTGGCATTTGCGAGGCGGCGGTCGCCGTACCTGGCGCAACACTGTGCGGATGGCCAACCTTTCCACCGCGCCTGTGAGCGCGCCCATGGGACCGATTGCGGACATCCAATGGCGACGATTTCTCCCCTGGGAGGGATCTCAAACCTCTCACGACGCGCTGACCACGGCCCTGATCGGGGCGATCTGGTTCAGCCTGGGTCTGCTGTTCCTCACGCCGGGCGTTGTGACTTCGTCGACCGTGTTCCCTTTCATCGTAGGGAAAGCGGTGTGGTCCTACTCGCTGATAGAAATCATCGCCGGTCTGTACGTTCTGCTGGCGATTCACTCGCCTGAATTCCGGCCCAGGCGTTCCGTTCTGGTTCTGCTTTTTGGACTGCACGTGGCGGCATTAGTGATCGCGGGGGTGCTTGGTAGCAGCTTCAATTTGAGTTTCTGGAGCAGCTACGAGCGGATGGGCGGCATCTTTGATCTCGTCCACTGGTTCGTACTCGCCGCGGTGCTCATTTTTGCGTTTCGCGAGCTTCGGCAATGGAAAATACTCGTCGCCGTATACCTCGCGGTCAGCTGGTATTCGATGTCGATAGCGGTCGCCGAGCGTTTTGACTACCAGTGGGTCGGTTACATAGATTTCGACCGCAGCCTGGGTCGGATCGGTGGATCTGCGGGCAATCCGGCCTTCCTTGCCGGGCAGATGCTGGTCAACTCGATGTTGTCCGCCGCCTTATTCGCCGGTGGTTTTCGGTCCACGTTGAGGTCGCGACGGTTCATGCCGATGGCGCTACTCGTTTTTTATGGCGTGACCGCGCTCGTCAGCTTATGGACACTCACAGAGACCGGGACCCGGGGATCGATGGCCGGGTTGCTGGCCGGGATGGCGGTGATCATCGGGCTTTACGCGCTGTTTACAGACCGGCGCCGCGTTCGCATTCTGGCGATCAGCATCGGTGTAGCAGTTCCGGCAGCGGTGATCTTGCTCTTTGTCGGAAGAGATACCGCGTTCGTCGGGGACCTGGCAGCTCGAAACTCGTTCGTCCAACGTGTGGTGTCCACCTCTTTCAACGGGGAATCATTCGGGCATCGAGCGATTGGGCTACGAATAGCCGGGCAGGCCTTTGCCGCCAGGCCTATCGCAGGTTGGGGGGGTGAGAATTTTGAAGTTGCGTATCAACGCTATCGCCGTGAAGGAGAGATTTCCGAACGCACACCGCTCCTGGATAGAGCACACAACAAACCTCTGGATTTGCTCGCCACCAGCGGGCTGATAGGCTTCACAACTTACATGGCCATGTGGGGCTGGATTGGATTCCTGGCCTTCCGGCGAGTCCGAGATGACCCAGACGAGCGACTCCTTCACGCAACCGTGTCGGGAGCGCTGGTCGCGTTGTTCATCCACAACCTGTTTCTTTTCGACACAGCGACAACCCTTCTCGTTTTTTCTTTGTTCACCGTCTGGGCAGCTGCTGGAGAGCGGAGGCGCAAGCCGGATGAACTGCCGGGCCGAAGTTGGGTGCGATTACCGACAGGTGCAAGCCGAACTCTGCGCTGGGCTGCGCCCGTGCTGGTCGGGATCGTTGTGGTCGCGGGTGTATACGGGATCAACTGGCGGATCTACCGGGCGGCGCAGTTGTTTCACGAAACCGGGTCCACGGTGGAGGAGGTGGCAGGTAACCTCGACCACTTTCCGCCGCTCGCGACCTTCGGCCGTGAACGCCTCCTGAACGTGATGAGTGATCGATGGGAAGAGCTCGACCCGTTCGAGCGCCCGTTTATGATTCCGGAGTTGGAGAAACAGGCGAAAATCGCGCTGGCGGCGGAGCCCAATAACATGGAGTTGCACCTTGCCGTAGCGCGCTTCTATCGTGCCGCCTCCGTGAACGAGCCGGAGTTCATCGAGCGCGCCCGGTTCCACACCCACCGCGCCTCTGAGCTCGGCCCCGAGACGCCATCGACCTTCCTCGCGCTGGAAACTCAGGAGATGCTGGAGTCCGGGATCTGGCCGCCGCCTAAAGATCTGCGGTGATCGCAAGGTTTGTAGCGACCGGCCTGACGGTTACTGCAATTCCAGTTCCAGTCCGTCTGCGAGGGAGTGGTGTTCGGCAGCCAGTTCTTCATCCCCGCGTGCCTCGGCGATAAACGCCAGGCCCCGGTGCGAGCGGGCTGCGTAAACTCCCCGTCCCTGGCGTTTAAGCGATGTTTCCCAGGCAAGCTCCGCGTCTTCTAACCGGTCAAGCTGGAACGCGGCTTCCCCGAGCGCCCACCACGCTGTGGGGACGGGACCGGTCCTGCCCTCCAGCGCAATGGCGTGCTCGGCGATGGCCGCGCCGATTTCGTACTCGCCGGCGATGACGATATTTTCGGCGGCAGTCGCCTGGATTGACGAGAAAGGTTTCATCAAGGCGGCGATGTTCAGGTAGCGGCCGACGACTTCCGGTAACAGGGTCTCATCGCCCAGCCCCGCCAGTCCGGCCGTAGCCGTGGCGATTCCCAGTTGCGTCTGCCAGGCCGAAGGGTCTCGTTCCTCGTACTGGAGCAGCAAGTCACGTGCGGCCGTGTATAACTCGCGAGCGCGTGCTGGATCATCCACTACGTTGGCCGCCGCCGTCCTGTTCAAAAATCCGGAGACTTCCGTGTAGTAGCGTTCCACATCCGGGGCAAGGGAAACGGCCTCCTGGAAAGACCTGAAAGCGTCGTCGTTCTCGCCGGCGTTTTTGTGCTCAAATCCGTTGGCTGAGATCACACCGGCACGCAAATTATTTACGTCTTTCTGGACGAAAATCGTGAGCGCCACGACTCCCGCCAGGATGGCCGCACCGAACGGAGCGAGCCGGCGGAATCCGGCGCCCGAGAACGAAAGAGGGCCAAGCGCCCGGCGCCGGGTCGCCGGGCCAAATTCGATCTCCGCTACAGCGATTACCAGGCCCATCAGGGCCCAGAACGTCACCAGGTCGCTGACCCTTCCCACGCCCGGAGCCTGCTCGATGGCGCGCGCGATCAGGGCCGCTAACAAGCCGGCCATCAAGATCGATAGCCACTGATCTTCGTCTCGGCGTTTCGCAACCCGTCGGATCACCGAGATGGCGGTGATGAAAACCAGGATCGCAGTAGTCAGGAACAGCGCGAGACCAGCCAACCCCTGCTCCATCAGCACTTGCAGCGGATAGTTATGGGCGTGGCTCGTTGTCCTTACCTGGTGCAGCGGTCTTGAACTGATCGGGTAGGAATAGAAGTACATATCCGGCCCGAACCCGAACATGAATCGAAGTCTGTGAAGCAGGCCGGACTCTTCCTCTACCCGGTCCCGCGTTACTGCAAGCTCAAACGCGCCGCGCCAGATGTCCGCGCGTTCGCCGATGGCCAGACTTTGTGGGTCGACGACTCCGTACACCTCGAATTGAGCCGCATCGGCCAGCGTTAGCGGGGCCGGCCGACCGATCGGGTGGAACACCGGGGAATCGGGGTCTGGCTCGGGGCTGGTCACCGCGTCGACCTCGGTGACGACGTCTGCGTTGGCGGCCACCGAGTCACCCGCTTCATCCGGATCACTCGGCGCACTGATCGCGCTGGCGGTCGGATCCACCTGGGGAGTCACCGATACGAGCTCAGGCTCCGGATCCTTATCGGCACCTCGAATTATGTACTGGACGCCGTCGGCGACCTCTGACAGAACGTCCTTCAGGTGTTCCAGACCACGTCCGGTATCGTTCGTGTTTCCCGGCAGCGATATGACTATCAGTGCCGTGATCCCGCCGACAACTCCGAGTCCGGTCGCCTTCATCGCCCGGACTCGACTGAACCAGGGGATGGCGATGATCACGAACGCCAGCAGTCCGGTGATTGAGGCAATCCACGATCCGCGTCCGCCGGCATACCAGAGTGCTGCGAAATGCAGCCCGATCGAGACCGCAGCGGGGGCCAGTACCCATCGGCGGCCGATCGAGTCCTGGTGCAGGGTCACCGCCATGACCAACGGGACGGACATCACGAGATAAGCCCCGAGGAACAGGGGGTTGCCGAAGCTAGCGATCACCCGGCTCAGACTCTCGCCACGGCCTATAGGGTCCCATCCGAACGACTGAGATACGCCGTAAGCCGCCGATAAGGTTCCGACCGAAACGATGGCCAGCACTATCCGGAACACTTGATCTTGCGTCTTCGTCCTCAACGCCACAGTGAAAAAGATCACCAGGTAAGACAGGGTGGAGTACAGCTCGTAACCAAGGTCCCCGAAGTCCCGACCCCAGACGCTCACCCATGGCGATGGAGACAACAACGTGGAGATGAGGAAAGCGACCCCGAATCCGGCAACGGCCACGATCGTCCATCGATGACGCGCCTCGGACAACCAGTTATCAGCAAGTTCAAATACCGAGCGGGACCGCTGAGTCCGGCTCCGGGCGCTGTCCAGTGCCAGTTCGACGCTCCAGAGCACGGTGATGGACAGGGCGACGAAATGCAGGACGAAAAACTTCGGTTGGGAGAAGAACGCCACCCACTCTCGCCCGCGAAACACCAGTGGGACCAGGATCAACCCGGTCAGGGTCAAGATTTCGATCGTTATGTCGATGCGGGAACGCGTGTTGGTGACTTCTGCGGCGCTTCTGGCCCTTGCCGTTGACATGGCTCCAGATTGTATCCGCCGGACCCGTCAGGCACTGGTACGCGCCGGTCACTTCGGAGCTTTTGCGAACTCATGCCTACTTGAAATCAAAGCTAGGTGTGTGCCCCTACCGGGAGTGTCAATTTCCCGCGATTAAGAATTGGGTAAAGAGCGCGAGTCTTTATGGGAACAATCACTGAAGACCTCGAAGAGGTGAGGACTTGGCGCACCCGGATCCCGCTTCGGAACCGACACTGGATGGCTCCCAGATATGGGGCGTCCTGTTACTGCGCTGGCGGCTGATCGCCGCGATAGTGCTGGCCGGTTTATTGCTGGCCATCATCCAACAGGTGGCGACCGCACCGGAGTCGGATGCGAAATCCTCGCAAGCGCCAACTTCTTACAGTTCCACCGCCAGTTACATGGCCGTCACCACGAGCGTCGAAGGAATCTCTACAGAAGAAGCCGTGCGCGTGGGCCAGTCGCTCGCCCCCACTTACGGGACCCTCATGAGGGGCCCGTCCGTCATGACCGCCCTCACGGCTATGACGGGGTACGAGATTCCGAGCGCGGCGCAATCGTTCAGCATCACCGTCCCGCCCGATACGGCATTGATCTGGGTTACCTCTTCCGCGCCGGATGAGCGGACGGCGATAGCTCTGGCGAACGGTATGGCGAGCGCGATGGCGACGCTGCCGGGACTCGGGGAAATCAACGTCGGACCGGTCGCCACCCGACTCGAACTTGTGGAGGCGGCGACATCGGCGACACCGGTGATTGCGCCAACACGGTCGATCAACACGTTTGTTTTGTTCATTTCAGTCGCCATGTTCCTCGGCGTCCTGACGGCTTTCGTAGTCGAGTGGGTAGACGGTCGTGCCAACTGGCCCGGCCAGGTCGAGAGCGAGACCGGCATGGTCGCGATCGGCCGGCTTGAACACCGGGGGCGCAAGACAGATCCCGTGTCGATGTTCGTTACCAGCGACTCCAGCGATGTCGAGGCGTTCCGCCAGGCGAAAGCACGCCTGAAAGCGGGCCTCCCCACGGCTGGCCGCGGCCGAAGTTTGATGGTTACGTCCGCAGACTCCGGCGAAGGGAAGACGACGATAGTCGCAAACCTGGCTGACACGCTGACGGAGGACGGCTCCAGCGTCATTGTCGTGTCCAGTGATCTGCGGGGCACGGCATCTGTCGAGTCGTACTGGGACCACGCGGGTGGCGGACCCGGGCTATCCGAGTACCTGACCGACAAGAGCCTTACCGTGGATGACATTATCGAGCCGACCACGCGCTCGGGCGTCTCCATCATCCAGCGAGGCGCAACGCTCAGCGCCGCTCTGCCGATGGTCGATTCCGAACGCATGGCCGAGCTGGTCAAAGAATTGACGAACCGCGCTGACTGGACGCTTTTTGATGCCCCCGCCACCTCGCAAGTGTCCGACGCGCAGCGTCTGGCCGCACGCGTGGACGGCACGTTGCTGATCGTGGACGGTGTACATTCCACGCTCAGCTCCGTGAAGACAGCGGCGGGACAGTTGGTGGACGCCGGCGGCAACCTGGTCGGCTTCTTCCACAACAGATACCGGGGGAACCCGGTCTCCTCTTTGTTGCGGTAACCAGTCCAGCGGTGGGACCGGGAGTCTCTGGGAATTGGCCCTAACGACGTTCCGGTCCGGCCAGGTCGGCGATCACATCAGCATAAAGATCAACTATCTTGTTACGTGAGTAGTTGTCGACGACAAACTCGCGTCCAGACCGCCCCATGGCGGCAACTTTGCCGGGGTCAAGGGCGGCCTTCAATATTTCGGCGGCAAGCCGGTCGCCGGACCCGGGCTCCACGAGAATCCCTGAGCCGGACTGCCTTATGAGGTCTGCGATCCCGGAATCCGGCCCGGCCAGAGCCAGGGCGGTGCGCCCACTCGCCATGATTCGATACACCTTGGAAGGCAGCGCATGGGCCGCCGCCGCTCCATGGAGCGGCACGTATGACAGGTCTGTAGCGGCGTAAATCAATGGGACCAGGTGATAAGGCTGGTAAGGAAGCACGATCACGTTGTCGAGCTGATTTCCTTCCACCTCGTTCACGATGTTTGATCGCTCGACCCCGTCCCCGATCAGCATGAATCGTATGTTGGGGGTGTCCCGCAAAATGACGGCCGCTGAGATGAACTCGGCAAAACTCTGGGCGAGGCCCATGTTTCCGGCGTAACACACGACAAACTCTGATTCGACGCCGTGCGCGCGTGAAAACGTGTTGTCTTTTGACAGCACGGTAATGTCCGATGTGTCGACCCAGTTGGGGATGTGGACAACCGTCTCTGCCGGGACGCCCTTTCCAAGGATGCGATCACGCATGGGTTCCGAAATTACGGTCACGCGCCCGGCGGTTGAGTAAACGAATCGCTCAAGCCGATACATAAGCCAGATGAACGGGCGATTTCGGACAACGCCCAGGCTGACAGCAATGTCTGGATACAACTCCTGTACGTTGTAGATAAATGGCGCACGATGCCGCAGGCCCAATAACCACGACACGAGCCCGATCGTTAGAGGCGGCGATGGGGCCAGGATTACGTCCACCTTGCGCGGGATAAGCAGTCCGGCGATCAGGCTCACGAGATGAAATATCGCCCAGCCCATGACACGGCTAAGAGCGCCACCGGATCTCGAAAGCGCCGGGGAGTGATAAACGGCCGCTCCGTTCAGGTCACTTTTCTGCAACAGGCCGCCCCAGAGCGGTCGGATTGGTTGAGCTTCCTCGGCAACGCTGTCCCGGTTGAAATGGGGCATCGTTGTGAGCACCGTCACCTTGTGACCGCGGGACGTCAGATCACTCGCCATCTCGCCCATGAGATGGGCTGTCGAGACATTATCCGGGGGGAACGTGAGGCTGAGCAGCAGGAGGTGAGTCATCTATGTTCGGTTTACCTCCCACCGCATGCTCGAAGGCAGGACAGATTCAGCGCTAACCGGGATTGTTCCTCAGCTTGCGTCGGAAGAGTCCTGCCACTGAATCTCCGCCTTATCGAGCTCTCGCCGGCCCAGAACGATCCGTGAGACGATCTGCGCCACTCCCTCCGCCATGTACTCGATGGGCGGGCTCCACGACGTGGACTGGGAGGTCACCATATTTACCGCTTGAAGTACCGACCGGGACTCTACCCCGGCGAGAATGTTGGAACCCGCTTCGATCGTCTCTGGGCGCTCGGTGACGTCACGGATTGTGACGTTTGGCGTGCCGAAGATACATGCCTCTTCCTGGACCGTGCCGGAGTCAGAAATCACGCAGAACGCCTCCTGCTCAAGGCGCACAAAATCGAAAAACCTGAATGGCTCCAACAACTCCATCGCCGTAGTGTCGGGGGCGTTACTCAGCGCTTCCAACTTTGACCTGGTTCGCGGATGGACGGAACAGACGACTCGTTTGCCGTGCTCCCGATGCAGTTCGGTCAGAGACGCCATAAGGGTCCTGAGGCGGACGTCATCGTCCACGTTTTCCGCGCGATGCATCGTGACAAGGAAGAACTCATCGCTTTCGAGGCCCAGGTCTTCCAGTACCGAACTCGCCTTCACCTCCGGCGCGTAGTTGTCGAGGACTTCCTTGATCGGATTGCCCGTCACAAAAATTCGTTCGCGCTGGATCCCTTCAGCGAGCAGGTTTTCCTTGCTGCGGTGTGTATACGGGAGGAGGACGGTGCTTGAGTGATCGATCACTCGCCTGTTGACCTCTTCCGGCACGCGATCATCGTAACAACGGTTGCCGGCCTCCATGTGAAACACTTGAATTCCCATCCTTTTAGCGACGAGCGACACCAGCCCGCTGTTAGTGTCGCCAAGAATGAGGACGCGTTCCGGCCTTTTCTCCAGGAACTGCGTCTCGATGCCGGCGAGTATCTGACCGATCTGCTCACCGAATCCACCGGCCCTGACTCCTAGGTAGACATCCGGCTCACGAACGCCGAGCTCCGAGAAAAAGAGCTCGCTCAACCTGGGATCGTAGTTCTGGCCCGTGTGGACGAGAGTGTGGTCGCATAACTCGTCCAGTAGTGGTATCAGGCGGGACAGCCTGATGATCTCAGGACGCGTGCCCAGGACCGTCATGATCTTCATCGGATTAACTCGCCGTCCACGGGGTTGACGTCTTCGAGCATCAACCGGTGATCGATCAGCAACTGGCGTGTTTTGCCGGCCGACAGCACCCGGTCCCTTGAACTGAACTCTCCGGACAGGGCAGGTTCTTCATCGGGAATCCCCGAAAGCTCCGGGAGCATCGGTCGGATCGCGTACCAGGCGCCTTCAAGTCTGGTCCGTGGGGCTTCCTCATCGCTCACCATAGCCTCGTGCAACTTCTCTCCCGGCCGGATACCGATGAATCGGGTTTCGACCTGCCGATCTCCGACCAGGGCGGATGCGATATCCGTGACCAGCGCAGATGGAGCATCGGGCACAAACGTTTCGCCGGGCTTTGCGGACCGGACGGCGGCGAACAGTGTGTCGATGGCCTGATCCAGACTCAACAGGAACCGCGTCATTTTGGCCGTCGTGATCGTGACCGGTCCGCCGGCCCTGATCTGGTCATGGAAAAGCGGGATGACCGATCCTCTTGAGGCGAGCACGTTGCCGTAGCGTACGCATATGAATCGTGTGTCCGTTGTGCGCATGTTGGCCTGAATAAACACGCGTTCCTGCAGGGCCTTGGTCATACCCATTACGTTGACGGGCTTGCATGCCTTATCGGTCGAGACACCGACCACGGTCTCCACGCCGAGGCCGTGTTGCTCGATAGCGTTGACGATGTTCTCCGCTCCGCCGATGTTGGTCTTGACCGCTTCGTAAGGGAAGTATTCGCAAGTAGGGACCTGCTTCAGGGCGGCGGCGTTGAAGACGACATCTGCATCACGCAGGACGGAACTGACGCTATCGAAATCCCGTACGTCGCCGATCCAGAACTTCACCTTTCGCTGGAAGTTCTGGAAGATGACTTCGTCGGTCGCCGCTTCCTTGTGGAGATAGTCGAGGCGCATCTGGTGCTGTTTGGCTTCATCACGTGAGAAGACCGTAATCGCCTCGGGTTCTCCGATCTCGCCCGACAGCAGGCGACGAACCAGGAGTTGACCGAGGGAACCCGTGCCGCCGGTGACGACGATCCGTTTTCCTTCCAGCGCGGTGTCTGCGTGTCGGTTGTCAGCAGATGGTGTGGAGGTCAAGACTTCCAACTCTCGTATGGGGTGCGATCGGCCGCCAGCTCGGTAACCATTTCGTGCCACGAAGGGGCCATAAACCCGGTATCGGAGGCGAAGCGTTCTCCGACCAGCGTTCGATCGATGTCCACTTCCTCATCTCGTTCGATTTCGATATCAAGCTCAAATGCTTCCCGGACGAGGACCAGGAGATCGTACTTCGATATCCACGGACCGGAAACCTGGTACATCCCGCTCAATTCTGGATGATCGATTATCAAGTCTTTCACCAGTTGCGACATCCGGTTCGTCGTCATGCCGGCGTACATCGCCCTCGCGAAGCCCCTGATCTTCTTTCCGTTCTGTGCCAGAAACCATTCGAGCAGGGAGGTGTTGTTGTACAGCTCACGTCCGATGATCGACGACCTGAGTGTGAGCGTGCCGGGTGAAGAGACCTCACCGAGAAACTTTGTTCGGCCGTAAAGATCAGTCGCATCGCTCGGGTCAGACTCCTGGTAGGCGCCTTTTTCGCCATTAAAGACGCAGTCGGTACTGAAATGAATCACGCGGCCCCCGATCTCCCCGCATTTCTTGGCAAGCAGATGCGGGAGGAGCGAGTTGATCGCTATCGACTCGATGGAATCGTGAGCCG
>JASLLE010000051.1 GCA_030747175.1 Dehalococcoidia bacterium
GAAAGTCCAATCGGCGATGCCGTTTACCCGGATTGATCTAAGTGTGCGCCGTCCGTGATTCGCTGGACGCCGGGTATCCGTAATAGGCCTCCGTGACCAGATCGCTCAGCAGTGTGGCCGCCGCTTCGACAACGGGAACCGCACGCCTGTAGGCGAGTCTCGTGGGCCCGATCAGGCCAACAACCCCGGACGCCTCGGCGGGTACGCCGTACCGGGCGACGATGACGCTGCACCGATTGAACTCTGCGCGGGGTATCTCTTCGCCGATATAAACGGCAGCACTGCCGTCGCTTGGCGCTCCTTCTGTGAGTTCGTGGAGCGCGTCTTCGCTATCGAGCACTTCCGTCAATTCAGCGCCGTAGTTGTCTTGAGACAGTTCAGGAGTCCCGAGCAGACGACCCAATCCTTCAATGTTGTAACCGGATATCTTCTGCTGGTCTCGCTCTCTGAGTGCGTTTACGGTCGATTCAAGGACGATCGATTCGAGTCCCTGGCCGGTGTCGACCGCTCCCCTTTGTTGCGCGATCTCATCTGCGGTACGGCCGGTAACTGCATCGTGGACACGGTTGCGAACGCGATACAGCTCGTCCTGCGTTGTGGGAGATTCCAGGGGGATCAGCTGCTTGACGACCGTCGTCTCGTGGAGGATAAGAACCAGCATGGCGGTCAGGTCCTGCATCCACAGCAGGTCCAGCTGTTTGATCCGCGATGCGTCCGCCCGCGGGGTTGAGGCAAATGCCAGGGTTTTGAGAAGGCCCGCGACGATGGAAGCGGCGGCATCCGCCCACTCTTCCATATCACGTCTTCGTTGTTCCAGGGCGGCCCGTATAGCGGCGAAGTCCCGTGCGTTTGGCCCGCCGTACCCGGTTTCCAACCCTTCAACGATGAATCGATACCCTTTGTCCGCCGGTATGCCGCCTGCGGAACTGTGCGGGCGCGTGATGTATCCGTCATCTTCCAGGCTGACCATCTCGTTGCGCACGGTCGCCGGGCTAACCCTCACGTCGAGGTCCGATGCGACCACCGAGGACGCGACAGGTTCGCCGGTCGCGATGTACCCATCGACGATCAGCCTGAGGATGCTGCCCCGGCGCGGGCTGAGGGTGGTCATTGACGCTCTCCCGGGAGAAGAGATTCAAGCTGCGACGGCGGCCGCACGTCGGGCCAGCCAATCGTGGCGAACGTAGCACGGCCCAAAAGGGGTGTCAACACGATTGGGTTACGTTGACCGCCCGATGGGGAGCGCGTAGAGTGGAACGTGGTCATACGGACCCATATTTTGCGTCCGTATCGGCCTCCATTCCACCGATTTTTTTGCACCCTTCTTGCGCAACGCGCGCCCTTGGAATCACTTTATGGACATTCGCTGGCTGGCCGACAGTTCGATCCTCATCAACGCCGCCGCTGGGACGCTCGTGATGGACCCGTTACCCGGTTCGAGTCCCGGTCCGGACATCGATCCTGGCACAGCCGTGGTGACTGTGAGTAACGCCGCCGCCCTGCCCGGCATCGACGGGTGGCAAGACAGGGTTCAAGTGATCCGCGGGCCGGGCGAGTACGAGATTTCGGGCCTGGGAGTCCGCGGCATCGCCGTTCCGCTCGGTGATGCCAGCGATCCCAGAGCGCTCAACACGGTCTACGCCCTGGACGCTGAAATGATTACCGTCTGCCACCTGGGCGCATTGAATGGACCGCTCACCACGCAGGCTGCGCAACTGATCGGACACGTGGACGTGCTGATCACTCCCGCCGGCGGCACGGATCAGGCGCTATCGGCTGACCAGGCGGCGGCCGTTACCCGGGCGCTGGAGCCGCGCGTCGTTATCCCGTTGCATCCGGGTGTTCCATCCGACGGGTCTGATTTCGGAGCGTTTGATCCATTCGTCTCGGAGATCGGCCTGCCGAAGCCGGAACCGCTCGCTCGCGTCACGATCACACGCAGCAACCTGGGAGAATCGCAACGCCTGGTTCTTTTGCGGCCCCAGGGCAACATCTAACAACGATCCGGCGCAGATCCAACGGGCCCCGGCTCCCCGGCGTTCTCGGGATGCCGTTCCTCGTCGCGTTTGTGATTCAGATTTCCGGCGCATGAAAAGTTCGTACGCCGCGCCGTCTCTCTCCCACTTGTGCTGTGGGGACCTTACCTGCGGTGTCTGAGATCGCTCCGTTTACGTCGCGCCGTGTCAGGACCAAATCCGGCGCACGTTCCCGATATTTCTGCTAGCCCGCCACCGCCGCAGTCCTGCGCCTGATTCCGACCCACAACGCCAGGGCAACAGGCGCCAGCAGCAGACCGATCTGGCCCGCAGATGCCGGGCCACCCGGGTTGGCACTGCACAGCCCGCCGCCCTCATCTTCAACCTCCACCACCGGGGTGGAGGTTGGCTCCGGTTCCGGTGTCGGCTCGGGTGTTGCGGTCGGGGTGGGCGTGGGAACCGTCGTCGCCGTCGGTGGGATCGGAGTCGGCGTCGCGGTCGGTGTCGGGGAGGGCGTGCTCGTGGGCTCTGGAGTGGGCGTTCGCGTCGGCTCAGGAGTCGCCGTCGGCTCAGGAGTCGGAGTCGGAATCACCGGAGTCGGCACCGGCGTCGCGGTCGGCACAGCCGTCGGGACCGGGGTTGGCGTCGGCAGGGCGTCAAACGTCAGAATGATGTTCGACACGATTTTGCCCGGCTGATACGGCTCGGTCTGATTGGCCTTAACGCCGGCCAGGAAAAACTCGATCGGCTCGCCGGTCAGAGCGATGTCCTGCGGGTCCACGATGATAGAGAACTCGCCCCCGGTGATACTCCCCCCGGTGACTTCATATGCCGAACCGATACGGATCGTAAAAGGAGTTGAATCGGGTGGGCTCACTCCGCCAGCCTGTATGAAACCTGAGTAACGGGCGGGAAGGCTGGGGATCGGGGTCGGCTCTAACGGCGTTGCTCCAAACGCCAGGTCGAATACACGGGAAGCCGGGCATGGTTCCGGGCCACAGTTCGGCAGCACGTAAGTATCCCGTGCCGCGGCGATTATCTGGTTCTCGAGAATGAACTCGATTTCGTTGCCGTCTGCGCCATCAACAGGACCTACCTGGAGGGCGTTGTAACGACCGCCCCGGGTCTCGATGGCTACCGACTCATAATCGGTGCCTACGATCCGGGCATGGATCTCCAGGCCGTCGGCGGCAGGTTGCCCTTCCACCGTGACGAAACCCTGGTAGAGGGTGAATCCGAGACTTGGGAACCCCTGGGCGCGAGTCGACGCGGAACCCGAAGCTATCACGCCTACGAGCATGAAAGCCAGCAATAAGGTTGGGACAACTCTGCGCTTCATGATTCCTCCTGGACCCGTGTGTAAACCAGGTTAAGTTTACGCACCTCCCAGACAAACACACACCCCCCTCCCCAATAAAGGGAAGGGGGGTGCGTCTGATTCCCGGTTATGGGTCTCTGGCTACGGAACGATTACGTCCGCGGCCGAGGCGAATGCCCAGTAGGCTTCACCTGTTACTACGTTCGGGCCCTTCTTGGGCGGCGTGGTTGACCGGGTCTCCAACTGCTCCCAGACCTTGTCGGTCGCGTCCCAGGTGTAAACCTGGGTGACCTTTGACGGGAAGTAATTGACGCCCGCCTTGATGGTGCTACCCGGCTGCTGCAGGGCGCCACCGCTGCCCCCGGTAACGTCCGTCGCACCGACGAGGTTCCAACCGGCTACCAGATCGATCGACGGTGGGATCGACGAGGCGGTGAGGGACGGGATGGCGACCACGAGGGCCGATACCGCGTCCGCTACCACGATGTAGCCGACTCCGCTTTCGATGCTGGACAGGTTACCGGCGAGGTCGTTGCTCTCGGAGTCACGTACGGCGTTGGAGAAGGTTCCAGCTGTCGCATCGTATGACGATACCGAGACGATTCCATCCGGCGAGAACACCGCGTTGATGCTCGTGTCGGACGGGGTCAGCGGGAACGACACCAGGGTCGTGCCCGGCAGCAATGTCAGTTTGAACTCAGCCCGTTTGGCGATTACGAACGTCGCGGACAGGCCAGTGGCCGTGTTGCCCGCGAGGTCGGTCGCCGTGCCCGTGGCCTTGTAGGTGCCGAGGGCCAGGGCTGAAGTCGCCCGGATGAAGGTCTTGCTGTCACTGGTGCCCAGCTCGGAAGTGACGTCCGCCAGCGTGGCGGACGAGAGTCCGAACTCTGCCTTGGTGACCGTCACCTTCTCGCCGAAGTTCCAGCGGACGAACGGACTGTTGTCCGAGGTCGTGCCGGTCGGCGACAGCGTAAGTGTCGGTGCAACCTTGTCCAGTGTGAAGGTCACCGCGCCGGACGCCTTGCTGTTGGCCTTGCCCTTGGCGGTCTGGCCAATGACAGTGCTTCCGACACTGGTGTCGCCACCAACTTTGCTGGATACCGCGATCAATGTCGCGGCGTCGTTCGCCGTCACGACCACGGATTTCACCTTGCCGTCAGCGGTAGTCCCGTCGTAGGAACCGCCGGAGAAGGTTGCGATCCAGGTGTTGCTGCCCTGGTTGACGGCAGTAACTGAAGGCTCAGCTGCGCCCGCCGATGTGGTGGATGCGGCTTCGTTGTAGATCGCGACCGTCGGGTCAGACGAGAGGTTCTCGTCCGATGTGATCGTGATCGTCATCCCGCTCTTGGTCAGGGTTGCAGGCGCCGTAGCGGACGAACCGCCGGACAGTGCAACCGTGATTGTGGGAGCGATCGCGTCTTTCGAAGTCGTGTCAGCGATCGCGACGGCCGTGTTACCGGCTACGTCCGTGATCGATCCAACGACCTTGATCTTCGGCGCGTCCTTCGTCGCCAGGGCGGTGCCCAGCGTCAGGAACACGCGATCCTTGAACCCGGTACCGCCGACTTCGGCGGTGGTCGGAACCTGGGTGACACTGGAGCCACCAGTAGTAACGACTACTTCGAAGTCCGTGTTTGCGACGGACGTAGTGTCGAGGTCATCGTTGAAGTTGACTTCGACCGAGTTCTTGACGTTGAACTTGCGAACTACAGGGCTCTTGGTCTTGTCAAGCGCAAAACCGGTGTAAGCAGCTGTGACCGACGGAATGATCTGGTCAACCTTGACGGTATTCGGCTGCCCTCGGTTAGCGGTGTTGGTCTTCGTGGTGCTCGAGTCACTCCAACCGATGTTACCTGCCAGGTCGGATGCCCGAACCTGCCAGTCAACGATGTGGTCGGGTTTCTCCGACGCCGAGAACCCGGTCGGGACATCGCTCAACGTCTTTGTGAACGTCGTGCTGCTGGCTCCGTCTGCCGTACCGACCGGCACGACGAGAGCCGTCCCTGTGGTGCCTTTCGTCGATACAACAGGGCTCGTGTTGGTCGCGTCATTGCTCTGGTCCACGAACAACTGGATTTCACTGATGTCCAATGCGGAAGTGCTATCAGACACCGATCCAGCGAATGTCGGGTTACGGAGCTGGGTCGAGCTGCCGTTCGCCGGCGCCGTTAGGGTTACCAGTGGGGCACCGGTCTCTGCCGTTGCGGTAGTGGTCTTGTCGGCCCCGGCCGCCTGAGTGCCGTCCGAGTTCAAGTCATCGTAAGCGACGGTAACTACACCACCGCTCTGGATGCCTTTGGCGTCGGCCGAGATAGTCGCTTCCTGTATGTCCTCAAGGTCAATGTATCCCTTGAAAACGCCAGAACTGGCCGTGGTTTCGGTCAACGTACGGAACTTGAGCGTGGTGGACTGTGTAGTCGTGACCTTAACCTGGACGGTGTCCTGGATACTGGTCCTCCAGTTAAGGATCACGGCACCGGCACCGCCCGAGGGCGCTGTGGAGCCGGTCTGGACCAGCGTGATCGTGCCGGGGGAGGTCTTCGAACCCGCCACTGCGTTAGACAGAGCGACTCGAGTCTTCTCGGTCCCGGTGATGGTGATGTCCACACCGTCCGTGATGCCCCCCGTGCCAGTGTCGACGATCGGGCTGTCGGCGGTGCTCAACACAACGGTCACCGTCTTACCGGCGCCCGTGAAATCGCCAACGTTTGTGACCGTCTCCGACTTCGGAAGCGTGTAGTTCTGGTCCGCGTCTTCGACAAAGATCGTCACCCTGTCGGCGTTCGTCTGAATTGTCGATTGCGCGGCCGTCGAAGAGGCGTTCACTTCCACGAAAGTGGAGTAAACGGTCCCCGTAGTAGAAGTGTAGCCAGTAGGCGCGGACGGGTCGTTAGATATCTTCGACCACTCGTTCGCCACATAGACCTTGCCCGCCGTGTTGGCGGCCTTAGCCTCTGAACCTGACGAGGTCAGGCCCACTAGCCCCACCACAAGCAGCACGAATGCTGCCAGAGCGGTTATCAATTTCACCGAAAGTTTCACGTTGCTTGTCCCCCTATGACTTTCGCGTTTCTGACCACCGCTGGCAGTGTTACCTGCCTGTGGGTCTAGGCCTCGCCGTGATCTCAAGTTGAACACTATCCTCCACAGGATCGCCCCGCCTTTTAATCGACGGCGCCGGCCCGTGATAAGTCCCAATACTTCACATGGAAAACGCGCACATATACGCGCGGACTCCCGGGACTGGAGCCGAGCAGATGGATTCTTACACTCCGGTTAGGAGGCTGTCAAGAAGCCGGAAGCGCGCCAAACAGGGCGTTTCCGACAGGTTTCCAACACTCTTATCCGGTAGCGGATGAACCCGTTTTGCCGGGCGCCCGACTCGGTTGTCGTGGCGGTCGCGAGAATACGTGTACGGATAGATCAGTGTCAACGACTTTTCGGCCACATAATTTTCACCTAAGGGCGTGTTTTCCACGGTTGCAGGCTCATCAATCGTGGGGATACAGACGCGGCGAGGCCGCCGTTATCCATTGATACGGCGGCCTCGCGATAAAACCCGATTTGCGTGGAAGGGCAAATTCCCTTCCGAAGCCAATTACCCCACCTTGTTGATCGAGGCCAGGAACTCCTCGTTGTCCTGCGTCTTGGACATCCGCTCGATAACACGCTCGGTGCCGACCGTGTTATCGCCGCCGGAATCCGAGGCAATTATCGACACCATGCGACGGAGCAGCCATATCTGGCGCAAATCCTGCTCGGAAAGCAGTAATTCTTCGTGCCGGGTACCGCTTCGCTGGATGTCGATAGCGGGGTAAACGCGGCGTTCGGCGAGCACGCGGCTGAGGTGGAGTTCCATGTTGCCGGTTCCCTTGAACTCCTCGTAAATCAGGTCATCGAGCCTGCTGCCCGTGTCTATGAGACAGGTCGCCAGGATCGTCAGGCTGCCGGCTTCGTCACAGTTCCGGGCCGCTCCGAAGAATCCCTTCGGCGGGTACAGGGCCACGGGGTCCATTCCGCCGGAAAGGGTCTTGCCGCTTCCGGGGACTGAGAGGTTGTAGGCACGTGCCAGCCTTGTGAGGCTGTCTACAAGGATTACGACGTCTTCGCCGGCCTCAACCAGGCGCTTGGCCCGTGCCAGGGCCGCTTCCGCGGCGCGCGTGTGATCCTGTGGGGGTTCGTCGAAGGTTGAGCTGAAGACCTCGCCTTCGATCGATCGACGCATATCGGTGACCTCTTCGGGTCGTTCTCCGACCAGTGCCACGATAAGGCTCACCCCGGGGTTATTGGCGGTGATGCCCTCTGCGATCTGTTTGAGGAGGATGGTTTTACCGGCCTTCGGCGGGGCGACGATCAACCCGCGCTGGCCTTTGCCGATGGGGGCGATCAGGTCGATCAACCGTGTCGCCATGTTTTTCGGCGTGGTTTCGAGCTTGATCAGTTCGTCGGGGAAGATCGGGGTGAGGGACTCGAACTTGGTCCGGTTTCGGGTTGACTCCGGGTCCTGGCCGTTGACGACCTCCACCCGGATAAGGGCGTAGTAGCGCTCCCCTTCTCTCGGGGCACGGACTTCGCCGGCTACCTGGTCGCCGGGCCTCAGGCCAAATCGCCGGACCTGTGCGGGGGAGACGTATACCTCTGTGTCGGACTCGCTCCCGCTGCCGGTCGGCTGTCGCAGGAAGCCGTGCCCGTCGTTGCTGACCTCCAGGACTCCCATACCCAGGAGCTGGTCGGCTTCTTCGGCGTGGCGGGCGAGAATCTGGAGGACCAGGTCCGATCGCTTTCTCGGAATTCCGTTGCGGAGGCTGAGCTCGAGCGCCCGGGAACGGAGTTCGTCCATCGACATAGCGCCGACGTTACCGAGTTGCGAACCGCCTTCGTCGTACTGGATATCCTTCGGCAATCCCGCCGGTGTTCCACGGCCGCGGCCGTTTGATCGGCGTCCCCGGTGCGATGACCGGCGACGTCGGCTGCGAGACTGGCTCTGCGTAGTCAGCTTGATTCCTCCAGGTTTTGCCTGTTATGGAGACAAAGGTATGAGACGCCAGACGCGCCTCGTGTTGACCCGGCGTTAACGACGGTCGTCGTGGCAGGCTGACGCGAGGCCAACCAGCCCGGCGACGCGATGCGCTGGGCGCCGGGTTCGGGATGAACTATTGAAAAAGTGTGGGGACGGAGTCTCGTTAGAGTCGATCTCCGGAGGGTTCGGCCTGTGTTTGCCGCCGCCGTATATCCGTCTGGTTGCCCTGTGGACGGTTTACCTCTTGACCGGATGGTCCGCCGATTTTCGGCGAAGCCCGCAACGCCGAATTGCGTTCCTATGCGGACAGGTACCGGGAGGTGCCCAGGGATGGGAAGGCCGGAAGTCCCGACCGATGCGTCATGCCAGTGACTTCACACGGTATGCGCCTTTCGCGACTATAGCACAAGGTTCCTGTAGTTCACTACGTGGAGATACCTGATCGCTCGATCATCTCCGCCGATGGTGAGACGTTTCCGTTTTCAGATTCGTCCAGGGGCATCGTGTGCTGTGCGCCCTCCCTGAGGGTATCGACGGCCGCGCTCACGAATTCACGGAACAGGGGGTGCGGCCGGTCAGGCCGGGACGCGAACTCCGGGTGGAACTGTGAACCGACCATGAACGGGTGGTCTTTGACCTCGCTGATCTCCACCAGGGAGCCATCGGGAGCCGTGCCGCTCGATATCAGGCCGGACTCGTTGAACCGTTCTCGATAGTCGTTGTTCAACTCATACCGGTGACGATGCCGTTCGTTGACGAGTTCAGTGCCGTAAGCGTTCGCGGCGATGGTCCCGGATGTCAGCTTGCACGGGTACAGGCCGAGGCGCATGGTGCCCCCGGTCGCACCCAGTTCACGTTGCCCGGGAAGATACGCGATCACGGGGTCTTCCGAACCGGGATCAAACTCCGCAGAGTTCGCGTCTTCCAGCCCGAGAACAGACCGGGCCCATTCGATAACCATCACTTGCATGCCCAGGCAGAGTCCGAGATAGGGAATCCCGCGCTCGCGTGCGTAACGCGCGGTCGTGATCATCCCCTCTACGCCGCGCTCTCCGAATCCACCGGGAACTACGATCCCGGAAGCACGGCTGAGCACGTGGTCGGGGCCCTGCTCTTCAATATCCTCGGCCTTGATCCAGTCGATCACGACCTCGCAGTCCCCGGCGAGCGCGGCATGCCGGAGCGCCTCTATAACGGAGAGGTAGGAGTCCGGCAGCTCGACGTACTTGCCGACGATAGCGATCCGTACCGTCCGTTTGGGGTCGCGAAGTTTTTCGACCATGTCGGACCATGCCGAAAGGTCAGCGCTTCTAGTGATGCCGAGGCGGTCAGCAAGGAAATCACCAAAGCCCTGCTCTTCAAGGCTCAACGGGACCGCGTAAACCGTGTCCAGGGTTTCCAGGCCGATAACGGCCTCGGTCGGCACGTCGCAGTAGAGGGAGATCTTTTCTCGCAGGCCCAAATCCACCTCGTGGTCACTCCGGCAGATGATGGCGTCCGGCTGTATGCCGATGCCGCGAAGCGCCTGGACGCTGTGCTGGGTTGGCTTCGTCTTCAACTCACCGGTTGAACCGAGATAAGGCAAGAGTGTGAGATGAACGTAGGTGGCGTTGTCCCGTCCCACGTCGTTCCGCATCTGCCTTATCGCCTCGAGGAAGGGCAGGCCCTCGATGTCGCCCACGGTGCCCCCGACCTCGATCACGGCGACATCCGCACCGCTCTCATCCGCGAGCTGGTGGATGCGTTCCTTTATAAGGTTGGTGACGTGGGGAACGGTCTGGATGGTCCCGCCGAGGTAGCGGCCGTTGCGCTCCCTGGAGATTACGTCTGAGTAGATCTGCCCCGCAGTAACGTTGGACACGGCGGTCAGCTCGACGTCGATAAAACGCTCGTAGTGACCGAGGTCCAGGTCCGTCTCCGAGCCGTCTCCGGTCACGTATACCTCGCCGTGCTGGTAAGGCGACATCGTTCCCGGATCCACATTGAGGTAAGGATCGAGCTTCATCACGGCGATGCTGGCGCCGCGATTCTTGAGCATCCTTCCGATGGAGGCGACGACGATTCCCTTGCCCAGGGAACTAACGACGCCGCCAGTCACAAACACGTACTGGGTCAAGGTCGTGCCTCCTTGGAGGATTCAGGGGATACGGAAATGTTGGTTAGCGCAACAGGATTCGGGAACATCTTGCCGACGCCGGAGGGCCCGAATGAAATATGGTGATCATGTCCGCCAGACGTGAAACCCGCGGGGTGTTGAGGCGGGCGACGGTCGGGTGAGTCGGGGGGAAGCCGCAGGGCCGGAGGGACCGGCTTTTCCAAATCGAATATGCGGGCTTCGCGACTGATGGGGAGGGGTACCTCACGGGGAGCCTGACGGCGACTCCGATTTCGATGCTCCGAGGTTACCAGACGACCGGCTTCACGGCGAGGCCCGGATTGGAAAACGAAGCCGTAAACGGGAAAGCATGATCCCGCAGAAGAAATGCGCGAGCATTCGCAGCGCCCAATAAACGGGAGCGATCCGATGCGTTCCTTCCTATCGACACCCACGATCCCAGAACCGGCCTCCCGCCGGTCACGGAGTTAGAAGTGAAGATCACAGACTTGAAGGTCTTTCCCACGCAGGTGGGCAATCGCAACCAGTTCCTTCTCAAGGTCGAAACGGATGAAGGAATCTACGGATGGGGTGAGTCCGGCCTGTCCGGACATGAGCGCGCCGTCCGCGGAGTGATTGAGTACTTCAAAGGTTTCCTGATAGGCGCCGACCCACTGGACCGGGGCGCCCACTGGCAGCGTATGTACCGGGGTCAGTACTTCGAAGGCAACCTGATTCTGACGGCCGCGATATCCGCCATCGACATCGCCCTGTACGACATCGCGGGCAAGGCGCTCGGGGTACCGGTCTACCAGTTACTGGGCGGGAAGCAGCGTGATTACGTGCCTGCGTTCGCCACGGTCACAGCCCCGGACGGACCGCAGCTCGTACAGGACTGCGAGATGCTGGTCGAGAAAGGCTGGACCGTGATCCGCCGCAATCTTCCCTTGATGCCGGACGGCACAGGGTCCAGCGGCGGCGAGTTGTACGAGCCGCGTGAATCTCTCGCGAACACGGCGGTATGGCTGACGAAGGTGCGTGAGGCTCTCGGACCGGCGCCAGTGCTTGGCATAGACGTCCACCACCGGTTTTCGGTCGCCGAGGCAGCGTCGTTCGCACAAAAGATGCCCCCGGGAACACTCGATTTCCTGGAAGAGCCGATCCGATCCGAGTCGCCCGAGGCTTACGAATCTCTGCGGACGATGACCGATATCCCGTTCGCCATCGGCGAGGAGTTCTCCTCCAAGTGGGCCTTCCTGCCTTTTATCGAGCGCGGGCTCACGAACTTCATCCGGCTGGACATCTGCAACGTCGGCGGTTTCACAGAGGCGTTGAAAGTGGCCGGGTGGGCCGAGGCGCATTACATAGACCTGATGCCGCATAACCCGCTGGGGCCGATCTGTACGGCGGCGAGTGTGCATCTTGGCGCAGCCGTCACGAATTTCGGATGGATCGAGTGCAGAAACTCCCCCACCGAGAACCTGGGGCGCGACGATCGCGAGCTGTTCCCACAGTTGCTGGAGCTGGAGGGCTCCCGTTACCCGGTGCCGACTGGCCCGGGGCTGGGGATCGAAGTGGACGAAGACGTGGCCGCAGCGCGCGGCAGCAGTCCGCCTTCGTTTAACCATCTGCACAGGCGGGACGGCTCGTATACAAACTGGTAGACGGGGCGTGGCCGGGTGATATGTTTACCGCCCGGAAATAACGGGGAGCTCGGGAAATCCTCGGGCGAACGCTGATTTCACGTCGGCGGCATCACGCCGCAAACGGTGAGAGCCGGTAAACCCCGCTCAACGACCGTTATCGATTTCCCTCATCAATGAATAAAGGAACCGGAGCTGCCCATGACGAGACTGGACCTGACGGGAAAAAGGGGCGTCGTGTTTGGAGTCGCCAACGCGCGATCAATCGCGTGGGCCATCTCCCAGGAGCTCGCTGACGCCGGCGCTCAGCTTGCATTTACCTACCAGACGGAGCGCCTGCTTGACCCCGTCAGCAAGGCCGTATCCGCGCTGGGCGAGCCCTGTCTGGTCCAGTGCGATGCGACGCATCCGGAGCAGGTGGAAGCCGCATACGAGACGGCCGTGGCGGCGCTGGGCGGGCTGGATTTCGTTGTCCACTCGATCGCATACGCAGAGCGGGACGATCTCGGCGGGAATTTTTCCGAGACCGGGATCGACGGTTTCCGGACGGCGCTAGAGGTCAGTGCGTACACGCTGATCCCGATCACGGCGCTGGCGGTCCCGCATATGGGGGAGGATGGCGGTGCGGTGGTCACGCTGACCTTCGACGCTTCCGAGAAGGTGTATCCCGGGTACAACGTGATGGGCACGGCGAAGGCGGCGCTGGAGAACACGGTGCGCCAGCTTGCCGCCGAGTTCGGGCCGAAATCCGTGCGGGTTAACGCCGTATCCGCCGGTCCCCTGCCGACGCTCGCCGCACGCAGTATCCCGGGTTTCAACGAGATGCGCCGGTCGCACGCAGACAGGGCGCCGATCGGACGGAACATCACGCACAAAGAAGTCGCCGACGCGTCGGTATTTCTGCTGAGCGAACTTGCTTCGGGGATCACCGGTCACGTGCTGCCGGTAGATGGCGGTTACGGGATCATGGGCATATAGATCTATCACGCGGACGTCGCGGGCCTGCACGGTCCTATCCGAACCCGCAACAACTATTACGTACCTGAGGAGAAGACATTGGCCGAGTCGACCGCCCCACTCACCGAAGCCGAACTGGACGCAATCCGACAGCTCGACACGCCAACCATCTCAAACGCCCTGGAGCTGATAGACGGACTAAGGCCCTGGACGGACGGTTTCACGCGGCCCGATATCGTGTGCCGCTTCCCGGAGTTCAAGACGGTCGTCGGCTACGCCGTGACCGTAGAGATCGCCTCCGCCGTTCCCGGCCGCAAATCCGTCCCACGCGATCAGTACTGGGATTCGATAGTCGCCCAGCCCTCGCCGCGCATGATCGTCATCCATGACCGGGATTACCCGAATCCGCTCGGATCGTTCTGGGGCGAGGTGAACGGAAGCATCGCAAAGGGACTCGGGGCCGTGGGTGTCGTTACAGACGGCACCGTCCGTGACCTCGACGAGGTTCGGGAGATGGGCTTCCAGTTCCTGTCAAAAGATGTCTGTGTTTCACACGCCTACGTGCATGCGGAGGCGCTCGGGACAACTATCGAGATTTCCGGAATGAAGGTCAGTCCCGGCGACCTGATCGCTGCCGACAAGCACGGCGCTATCCAGATCCCGCTGGAGGTCGCGAGGGACGTTCCGAGGCTGGCCGAGTTGATGGGAGTTTACGAAGCTCCCATGATCAAGGCGGCGCAGGCGCCGGGAGCGACGCCCGACAAACTTCGCGCGGCCGCCGCGGAACAGGCGACCGTCAGAGAGAACAACGCAGCGTATTGAAGCGTATTACGTACCGTGGGGAGTGACCGCCCCGAACCTTTTGTCTTAACCGGCAACCGGTACGGAGCGGCGCTGGTCCACGGTGCGAACGTCGACGGCTTTCGAAGGCTGGCCTGTGCTGGCGGGCGGCCGGGTGATGCGCCGCAACGCGCCGGGGCCGGGTTGAGGCAACTGTCTCACACCAATTTGACGGGCGTGGGAAGTTCGGCGGCGGTCTCTCTCCCGAATGCTGTCTGTCCGGTCGGCCGCGCCTCTACTCGCGTTTGCTTCCCGGACGCCGGTCGAAATCCGTGGCGAACCGAACGCCGAGATCGGATTCCGTGCGCTCTACGTCGAACAATTCACGCAGCCAGAACGACGGCGGCGGCTTCGGACTGATCGGAATGGAACAACGGGCTCGCCTGCTGCGGGGCATCCTCTCGGTCAGCAGCGATCACGGGGAGGGGACGACCATTGAGGTGACGGTGCCAACGGGATAGGCTCACGGGGCTGACCAGGCTCGCGGCGGCCACAACAACACCGGGAAATAACCATGGAAGAAATCAGGTTGCTCATAGTCGACGACCATATGGTGGTACGGGATGGCCTCGTGGCGATGCTCCAGCGCGAGCCGGACCTGGCCGTCGCAGGCGAGGCGCGTAACGGGCGGGAGGCGGTAGATAAAGCTCGCGAACTGAACCCCGATGTGATCCTCATGGACCTGCGGATGCCGGAGCTTGACGGTGTGGGCGCGATGCGGGAGATCCGCGAAGAAAACCCGGACGCCCGCTTTCTTGTCCTGACGACCTACGACACGGATGAGATGATCTTCGACGCCCTCGACGTCGGCGCGAAGGGCTACCTGCTAAAAGACACGTCCCGGGAAGAGCTGTTCCGCGCCGTGCGGGCGGTGCACAAGGGTGAATCCCTCATTCAGCCAGCGATCGCGGCCAAGGTTCTGAACAGGCTTTCAGAGTTGTCGCACCCGCCTGCAGAGGCGGAGCTGCTCTCGGACCGGGAACTCGAGGTCCTGCAGGCCATGGCGAAGGGCGCCGGTAACAAAGACATCGCCGCATCCCTCTTCGTGACCGAAAGCACGATAAAGACCCACGTTGCCAACATTTTTCACAAGCTCGGGGTGAATCGTCGGACCGAGGCAGTGACCGAGGCGCTTCAGCGCGGGATCATCAAGCTTTAGCGTGGCGCTCCGGGCCGCCCGGCGCCGGTGGGAACAGCCGGCGTTGTCCCTCGATTGCTGGGCCGAAAGTACGAGTCACGGTAGTACTAACGGGGGAGACGGTACCGGGTCTGTTCGGCTTGCATGGATCAGACGGGCGACCGATGGTGTCTTGCTGGTTCCGGCAAGACCATTGTGGAAAGGGGCGCGCCGCTTGCCCGCCCCGGAACTTCACGAAGCCGGTCGCTTCGGGAGAGTCACTTGCCTCCAATCACGGTACTGGTCGTAGACGCGGCCGAACCCATCCGCCACGACCTGCGCGGCATCCTGAGATCGGCCTCCCACATCGACGTCGTCGGGGAGTCCGCCAGTGGAGTCGACGCGGTCCTGCAGGCGGAGAAGCTTCGTCCCGATGTGGTGCTGATCGATGCCGCCATCGCAGAAGCGGGTGACTGTGACCCCTGTCGCCGCATAAGGGAGCTCGTTCCCGAATCGAAATTCCTGTTCCTTCTGACGTATGAAGAGCAGCTTGACACGGGCCTCGCAGCCAGGGCGGACGGTTACTGGCTGAAGGACGGCGGGCGTGATGCCCTCGTCCAGGCCATACGGTCGGCGGCGCCGCGGGAACCCGGCGCCTGATCTCTTTTTCCCTGTTTCTGCGTTTCTCCGCGCCCGGAGCCACTTGCGCTTTCGGCTATTTGCACGGTCGATAAACGGCTGGCTTTCTACCTCAGCGGCGCAGCGATAGAACAGAGAACTCGCCGTTAGCCCGCTCACCCAAAAGGATGAGTGGCGATGGGCCCGGTGGATGAGTGGCGGTTCGGATGTTTTGCCCACCGTATTTCAACTGACCTTCCGATGCTCTCGGTCCTCGCCATCCCCAGAATCGTTCTCAATGAAAGACGGGACCTGATTTACGTGAGGGCATCATGCGGACCGCACAGTCATACAAGGGATCGAATCTATCCGCCACGGGCCGTTTGGCGTCATGGAGCGCACGGCACAAGTGGTTGGTACTCGGTCTGAGCATCCTCGCCATCGTTATGTCGATGGCGGTGATGAGCCAGGTGACACCGAAAATACTCGGCGACAACGACGCCGGCCTGAAATCTGATTCCGCCAAGGCGGTCCAGTTGATCGACGAGCGGTTCGAGTTCGGTGTCGAGGACACCGAGCAGCTCGTGTTCACGCACACGTCCTACGACGCCGACGCGAGCGCCTACAGGGCGGTCGTCGAAGGCCTGGCCGAAGATCTTCGGGCGCTGCCGGAAGTCGCATCGGTCGTCACTTACTACGACACGGGCGATCGCGATGGCATGGTCGCCGATGAAGGGCGCGTGCAGCGTGCAGAAATCATCGTCGCAGGCTCCAGCGCAATCGCCGGTCCCGGGTCCGATCTCTACTACGGCGATCGCGTCAACCCGATTACCGAAACAGTGTTCACTGCACGTGAAGAGGCCGAAGCGGCCGGCTTCACGATCGACATCGCAGGCGAACTCTCGATCAATACAGAGATTGACAAGATGGCCGAAGAAGACCTGGGCAGGGTGCTTATCATCTCCCTCGGTCTGGGCCTGATCTTCATGCTCCTCGTGTTCAGGGCTGTTGTGGCCGCGGTAATTCCGCTCACACTGGCCATCGGGGCCATGATCATCGCCAACGGCATCGCCGCCGTCGTCAGCCAGTCGTACGCCCTTAACGAGTCCTACGGCGAGATGATTACACTACTGGGCCTGGCCGTGGGGATCGATTACTCCCTCTTCATCGTCAGCCGCTTCCGCTCCGAGCGTAAGGCCGGTGTGGCAAAGTTGGACGCCATTACCGTTGCGAGCAACACAACAGGCCGGGCAGTCTTCTACGCCGGCATCACGGTGCTGCTCTCGCTCAGCGGCCTGGCGCTCACCAACAACGCAATCTTCATCTCCCTGGCCCTCGGCGCCATCCTGGTGGTGACGATCGCGATCGTCGGCTCCCTGACAACACTGCCGGCGGTCCTGGCGATTCTTGGAGACAATATCAACAGGCTTCAAATCCCGTTCCTGAGCCGTGCAAACGGCGATGGCGTCTGGAGTCGCATCGTCACACGAGTAATGGCCCGGCCCGCGATCTTCGCCGGTGTCACGGCAGCAACCCTGATCGTCGTGGCCCTGCCGATCCTCTCACTGGACCTCGGATTCAACTCCGGTTCTGCGGCGCTGCACGAGGACATGGAGACCAAGCAAGCCGTCGTCCTGCTCGAAGAGCACTTCACGGGCGGCCTTGCTGCCCCGGCCTTCCTGGTCGTGGACGCCCCGGACGTCACTACTCCAGAGGTAGAGGCATCGGTGGCGCAGATCGTCGAAGCCGTTGACCAGAACGAAGCTTTCTACCCGGCCGCGGACGCGGTCCGGAGCTCGGCAGGCGACGCCCTCTTCATCGCCATACCGCTCGCCGGCAACAAAGACGCCAACGAGACGGCGGTCGATCTTCTCCGGAACGAGATAGTCCCCGAGGCCTTTGCAAGGCACAGGCGCACGCGGACTCGTCACCGGAAACACCGCATTCAGCATGGACTTCACGGCCCAGATGAAAGGATCTACCCCTTACGTATTCGGCTTCACTCTCGGGCTGGCCTTCCTGCTCCTGCTGGTCATGTTCCGCTCGATAGTGATCCCGGCAAAGGCGATCCTCCTGAACCTGCTCTCGGTAGGGGCCGCTTACGGGGTCGTGGTGATGGTGTTCCAGTGGGGCTGGGGCGCGGGATTCCTTGGCTCAGAGGCCGGGGTGATCGGCGCATGGCTGCCGCTTTTCCTCTTCGCCATCCTGTTCGGCCTGTCCATGGACTACCACATGCTCCTGCTGAACCGCATCAAGGAAGGGCACGACAACGGACTCTCGACCGATGAGTCGGTGTCCCAGGGTGTCCGGCTGACCGCCGGCCAGATCACGAGCGCGGCCGCCATCATGGTCGGAGTGTTCGGAGCTTTCGCCCTTGGACGGAACGTCGAGATGCAGCAGTTCGGCATCGGGCTTGGCGTGGCGGTCCTGATCGACGCAACCCTGATCCGGTCGGTTCTGCTCCCGGCATCGATGAAGCTCATGGGCGACATCAACTGGTACCTGCCGAAGTGGCTCGAATGGCTCCCCGACGTCAGGGTCGAGGGTCCCGAGGCAGAGCGGGCTCCAGAAACTGCCCCGGTCTCCGCCCCGACCGCGGAGGTGATCCCGGTCGGAATGGGCGACTAGGCCCACGGCCGGCCAACAACGCCGGCAAGAAACAACGGGGCCGCGTCTCTCCAGCCCTCCCGAGACGCGGTCCCGTTTTCTTATTGTCGAAGGCACTGAAGGCGCTGTTTCCGGCTCTCCGTACAAGTTGCGGGATACCACCGCAACTGTCGCTTTTGCGATCTCGGGTCGGCACCTGCACACCGGGAACTTCCGGGAACATCAGGCAAAAGATCCGACAACTGTGCGTGATTCATGATGCCGGTCCGCCCGGGCCTTCGCTAGGATGATCCGCACTCATGTCATCCCGGCAATCTCCAATAAACACCGCAGACAACATCGGCCCGCTCTCCCCCGCCTACAACCGGTGGAAGTTGCGTGCCCTTTTCGCCTTCGCCGGTTTCTACCTTTTCGTCTACATGGGCAGGTTCGCCCTGTGGCCGGCCGCGCCGATCATCCGGGAAGACCTGGGTTTCACACACGTCGAGATCGGCATCATCAACGCCGTCCTTCTCTGGGGATTTGGCGCGGGCGATCTTGTGCACGGGCGTCTGGCCGAGGCCTACGGCCTGCGGCTGTGGGTGACGCTCGGCGCGATCTCTACAACGGTCCTGGCCGTCACGACGAGCTTCGCCACTTCCGTATGGACCTTCGCAATCCCCTGGGGATTGGCCGGATTCGTAAACGCCGCGGTCTGGGCGCCCGGAATTTCCCTGATATCGCAGTGGTGGCCGCGCAATCAACGCGGACGGGCGCTCGGCCTGGTCGGAGTCGCCGCCGGTGGGGCCATGCTGGTGATGTGGCTCGTCACGGGGTGGGTTGCATCTGAGTGGGGCTGGCGGGCCGCTTTCCGCTACCCCCCGTTGCTGATGGCGGGCGCAGCAGTCGCCTATTTCCTGCTCGTCCGGGACCGTCCTGCCGATGTCGGGCTGGAGCCGTACGACGAGGACCCGGATTCATACACGGGCCGTGCCGAGGCGGCATCCAGTGAGCAACTCCGGGGTTTCGGCCCTTACAGGGCACTGCTGACCAACTGGCACTTCCTCGCCGTCTCCCACGTAAAAGGGCTCGAGAACGTCGTTCGCTACGGTCTCACCACCTGGGTGCCGCTTTACTACTTTGAAGAGGGCGGACTGTCGATCGAATCCACCGTACTTGTCACGGTCGCCCTGCCCGTCGGATACCTCACTGCGCCCCTGGTTTCCGGTTACATCTCGGACCGTTTCATGGCCAGCCAGCGCCGCCCAATGACAATGGCATCCGCAATCATCAGCGCCACGGTGCTGGTGGTCATAGCGTTCGCCCCGGCCGACAACGAGTTCCTCGGCGCAGGCTTGCTTCTGGTGGGCGGGTTTGCCATGAGCTTGACGCTGGTCGCGGCGACGGCCGTGGACATCGGCGGCCGACACATGGCTGGGACGGCGAGCGGACTGCTGGACGCCCACGGCTACGCGTACGCCGGAGCGCAAGCATTGATCTTCAGCGTGATCCTGGACGCCAGCGGCAGCCCGTGGGAGATCGTTTTCCTGGCGATGGCGGGCACACGGCTGGTGTCTGCCGGAATTATCTGGCTGGTGAGAATTTAGATGGGGGATATGTCGTCCATTCCTCACGTCCTTGACGACATCACTCCGGGCTGGCTAACGGCAGCGTTACGCAACAACGGACACCCGCGACAGGAGAGGGTTGAGTCGATTAGCGCTGAACGCATCGGGCAGGGACGTGGCTTCGCCGGGTCTATAGCGCGGCTGACGGTCCGATACACCGGCGATTCAGACACACCATCCTCATTGATCGCAAAACTGCCGTCGATCGATCCCCACATCCGCCGATACGCGATCGAAGACGGCATGTACCGCCGGGAGACGATGTTCTACCGGGAGCTGGCAACAAGATCCGCCGTCGCCGTGCCGGGTTGCTATTTCGCCGATCTCGACGCCGACACGGGCGACTTCATTCTCCTGCTCGAAGACCTGGGCGGCCTGCGGGGAGGGAGCGAGATCGCCGGCTGCTCACTGGACGAGGCGGAGCTTGTCGTCCGTAATCTCGCCCGGCTCCACGCACGCTGGTGGAATGAGGAACTCATCACCGGTCTCGACTGGCTGGCCGGAGAAGACGATTCATCAGCTACGTTCGGCGCACTCCAAGGTCTCTACCGGGACGCATGGAGCCGGTCCGGCGACACCCTCGCTGCGATCTTCCCCCCGGACACGTTCGCAATAGCGGAACGGTTCGGCCAGGGACTCGCGGCCGTTCTTGAAGCCTCAACCTCGGGCCCCCAGACCCTGAACCACGGCGACTGCCATCTCGGGAACCTGTTCTTCGGGGACGATCAGGTCGTTTTCACCGACTGGCAAAATGTCATGCTTACAAGCCCTGCGCTCGACATCGCCTACTTCATCCAGGGCAGCCTTTCGTCCGAGACACGGCGGACGCACGAGCGTGAATTGCTCAACACGTATCGTTCGACACTGGCGGAGAACGGCGTCACCAGCTACCCGTCGGAAAAACTGATCGAAGACTACCGTCGGGGCCTGCTCGTATCCCTCATCCCGTCGGTCCTTTCCGTAGCGAACCTGGACATGGTGACCCCGGAATCCCTTGAGATGACAAAAACCATCGGAGCGCGCATGATCGCGATCGCTGACTGGGACTGTGGCGATTTGATTCCGGCCTGATTTCAAAGCTCCTGAAATCCCATCTCGGCACGACGTGGCCCCGAAGCGTTCCCGGGTCTATGATTGCGGGCGCGGAATTCAGACACCCTTTCTTCGGTCAGGAGTCCCTTGGCATCTTCGGAAGGTAATGCAACCCCCGGGCTGAGTCTGCTTGAGGCGGCCCGACGCTCCGGTCTCGACATCGCCGAGGCAGCCGAGCCTACCGACAAAACCATCGAGCTCAACGGCCTCAAGTTCCACTACCTGGACTGGGGCAATGACCACCTTCCGGACCTGCTCTTCCTTCACGGAACGGCTCAGCAGGGTCACTCATGGGACTTCGCCTCTCTGGCGCTACGGGATCGCTTCCACTGCATAGCCCTCGACCAGCGCGGTCACGGCGACTCCGAGTGGGACCCGGACGGCAACTATGGCGCACCGACCTACGTTCCGGACGTAAAGGCCTTCGTTGACAAGCTCGGCCTGCAGGATTTCGTTATGGTCGGCCACTCGATGGGGGGTCGTAACGCTTACACCTACACGTCCGCACACCAGGATAGGGTCCGTGCCCTCATCGTCGTGGACGCCGGGCCTCGCATGGAGGAACCGGGCGGCGCACGCGTGCGGAACTTCATGGCCGGTCAGCGCGAGTTCGACACCTACGAAGACCTCGTGGAGCGCGTCCACTCGTATCTGCCTTCCCGGCCAATCGAACAGTTACGCGGGAGCCTGACGCACACAACTCGCCAGTTTCCGAACGGCAAGTGGGCCTGGAAGTATGACCCCAACATCCGGCGCCCGGTCAATGGCCCGGACGACTCCGAAGAAGCCCGCTGGGAGACGCTCTCAAAGATCACCTGCCCGACTCTCTACGTGATCGGTGGCGACAGCGAAATGCTCACCCCGCCGAGTATCGCTCGCATGCTGGAGGTTATCCCCGGCAGCAAAGCTGAGACCGTGGAGCGCGCCGGTCACCTGGTAGCCGGGGACAACCCTGCCGGATTCCACGCCGCCGTCTCTCCGTTCCTGGACTCATTGCCCGCGGCACAGTCCTAGGAGCCGCTAGCCACGCCAATCCTCAGAAAAGCACCCACCGAGCAGGAAGTAGCTGAACAGGGTTCAGCGGAACGCGCAAAAGGCCAGCCCAGGTTCTTTTACGGCTGGTGGATCGTCGGCGCCGGTGGACTGGTCCAGGGTTATGCATCTGGTGTGTTCTGGCAGGGATTCGGCGCCTTCTTCACGCCGATAGTCGACGCGTTCGGCTGGAGTCGCGGCGCTACGGCGCTGGCGCTCTCATTCAACCGCATCGAGTCCGGTGGGATGTCCATCGCCGTCGGGTGGCTGCTCGACAAGTACGGCCCGCGCAAGTTGATGACGTTCGGACTGTTCGTCACCGGACTCGGCTTCATCGGCATGAGCCAGATGCAGTCCCTGTGGCACTTTTACGTGGTCATGGCCGTACTCACTTTCGGGATGTCATTCGGGACTTTCATCCCTATCGTCGCGACGGTCGGAAACTGGTTCGTTCGGAAGCGCAGCCGGGCGATCGGTTTCTTGATGTCGGCCTCGGCGGTCGGCGGGATGACCGCCCCGCTCCTCGTGTGGTTTGTCGATACGCTGGGTTGGCGCGACGCGTTGTTATCGGTCGGGATCGGTTTCTGGGTGATCGGGATCCCGGCGATACTGGTGATGGTCCGGCAGCCGGAGGATGTCGGGTTGCGGCCCGACGGCGATCCGGCGCCGAAACGGACGGCCAGCGGGCTTCAACGACCCGTCGTCCCTGAGCGCCGGATTCCGATCTTCACCGCCCTTAAAACGCGGTTTTTCTGGCAACTCGCCATCGGAACCAGCCTGGGCCACCTGGTCAGTTCTACGACCTTGCTGCACATCGACGCGATGCAGTCCTTTGACATAGACCGGACCACCGCCGGCATGGCCGTCTTTGGTTTTGGTCTGGGCAGTTTTGTCGGGAGACTGGGATCGGGAATCGTCGGTGATTACTGGGACAAGCGCTACATCATGGCGGCTGCGTTTTACATGCAGATCATCGGGGTACTCGGACTCGTCTCATTGAACGCCACGATAGGCGGTGTCTTCCTGGGAGAGTGGGGCCTTGTGATCTACGCCACTTTCTTCGGCGCCGGTTTTGGATCGAGCATCCCGGTCAGGATGGCGATGATCGGCGACTATTTCGGCCGGCAAACCTATGGGTCAATGCTC
>JASLLE010000052.1 GCA_030747175.1 Dehalococcoidia bacterium
CAACTGGTCGTAACCCCGGCACCTCGGCCAGGAGCTGGCTTACGGTTGCTTTCGCGTCTTCGTCATCGCCGCAGATGATGGCGTCCGTATCGAGCGGAGTGTCGGGGTTGAGCAAGTCTCTTGCCGAGAGGGTGTGCAGCCCGGCGACCCATCGGATGTCCGGGGCGTTTCGCGCAGCTTCCTCCGCAGCCGAGCCGATCTCCGGGGGCGCCGACGCCGGTATGCCCCCGGCAAAAGACAGGGGAGCGATTACGTTGACGCAGATCTTACCGGCCAGGGCCGGGGACAGTTGCTCCAGGGACGCCGTCATGCCACCGTAAGGAACGGCGAGAAAGACGATATCGGAGTCGGCGGACACGGAATCGTTGAGCCCCCCGCTCACCTCTGCTGCGCCGCCGACATCTGTGAGGATCTGGCTGACCTCTTGCGCTGCTTCGGCGGCCCGGGTTTCGTCCCGTGATCCGATCATAACCTCATGGCCGGCGCTGGCGAATCTGACGGCGAGTCCCTTGCCCTCCGGGCCGGTGCCGCCGATGAAACCGATCGCCGCCGGGTTTGGATTGGGCAAGTAAAATCTGGCTCCTGCTCGCGGTTCAAGACCGTATGAAAAGAGGGTCCGATTCGTGCTGTCAAAAGGCCGTCCCAGCCTTTGACAACGTTTGGGCCGAATCGTAGCATCGCCCTCTCTCACGAGCCAGTAACGATAGGCCGCAGGAGGCGTTCCGGAGACCTGAAATCCGGGCACCAGATTTTTCCGGAATCACGACATTCGCGGCGTTGTGCGCGAGTAAATATCTACGACAACGTACCGCCGGTATCCAGAGACAGACAGAAACAACCTGAAAGCAGGACAGAAATGCGCTACTACCAGTTCTCGATCCGGGGCGAGTCTCACCTCGGCGTCGAGACGTCTGAAGACACCCTGTTTGATCTGACTTCGGCGAACCCCCACGCGACGGATCTTTTCGCACTATTGCGTGCGGCATCATTGATGGGCGTCTCCCTGGACCACGTGGCGCGACAGATCGTCGATCGAGGGATCGCCAGCACTATATCTATTGAAGAGCTCCACGAGAATGCCGCCGAGCCCACCCACGGCCCGAGGCTGGAGATGCCCTTCCGGCCCCCGGAGGTCTGGGCGGCGGGCGTGACCTACCAGAGCAGTATGTTTGAGCGACAGGCGGAGAGTGACACGCCAGACGTGTACGGCAAGGTGTACGTGGCGGACCGGCCGGAGGTGTTCTTCAAGGCGACGCCAAGCCGGATAGCGGGCCCCTATGGCGAGGTCGGTATTCGCGCGGACTCCACGTGGGACGTGCCGGAGCCGGAGCTGGCGTTTGTATTATTTGACGGGGTCGTGGCCGGATATACCTGCGGAAACGACATGAGCAGCAGATCCATCGAGGGCGACAATCCCCTGTATCTCCCGCAGGCCAAGGTGTACGACAAGTCTTGTTCGATCGGACCGTGTTTCGCCACGCTGGACGCAGTGGGCGATCCCCAGGACCTTGCGGTGCGTCTGACCATTGAGAGAGACGGTGAAGAAGCGTTTAACGGGACCACTTCGACCGCAGAGATGTTCCGTGACTGCGAGTACATAGCGGACTGGCTCCAACGGCACAACTCGGTGCCGGACGGGACGACCGTGGTGACGGGTACCGGGGTGATTCCGCCCATGGACTTCACGCTCGCTGAGGGCGATATCGTCAACGTGGAGATCGAGGCCATCGGCCGTCTGACCAATACGGTCACCGTCGTCTGAGCGCCGGTTATTCGGGGGCATGGAGTCCGCAAAGCCGGCCCCGGCGTATTAGGATTGCCGGGACCATACCTACGCGTGGCCGGTCGGCGGCTACGGAAATGCGGGGGTGAAACTTGTTCTGCGCCCACTGCGGGACCGGCAACGCGTCCGGAGTTGAAAATTGCGACAGGTGCGGCGAGCCGCTGATCGTTCCCGACATGGATCAACGACAGCCATCTGGCGTGAAGACTTGCCCGGGATGCTCCACCCTGAACGAATCCCACGCTCGTTTCTGCATCGGTTGCCGGAACGGTCTGGACGCGGTGGTGGCGGCTCCTCCGGATAACGAGACCTCGGCGTACGCCCGGCCGGGGAACCCGACAACAACAGCGACGACGCAGAACGACATCAGGGGTCAGTCACCGGGCTCAGAGACTTCGGCAGCGGCGACACTGGAGAAACATGGCGAGGAATCGAGCCCGACCTCAACGGGCGCGGGCAAGAACAGGGAAAGCGATCCGCTTTCGACACGGGAGAACGTCGTGAGCGAGTCGTCAGATACCCCATCCCGAGAAATCGTATCCCCCGCTCGGGCGCCCACTCCCTCCCGGGCGGGGGCGAACGGCCCCGCACCGATCGCAGAATTTGCCGCACGCGTGCGAGAGGCGGTCCAGACCGTCATCGTCGGAAAAGATGAAGCCATTAATCTCGCCATTGTGGCCCTGCTGTGCCGCGGTCATTTGTTGATCGAGGACGTCCCCGGGTTGGGTAAAACAACTCTCGCCAAGGCGTTGGCGGCGTCCCTCCGGTGTGACTTCGGACGGATCCAGTTCACGCCCGATCTCATGCCGGCCGACGTGCTCGGCGTGTCGGTATTCAACATGCGGGACAACGAGTTCGAGTTCCGGCGAGGGCCGATCTTCACGCAGGTTTTGCTCGCGGACGAGATTAACCGGGCCACTCCGCGAACCCAGACGGCGCTGCTCGAAGCCATGCAAGAGCGCCAGGTGACGATGGACGGAGAAACGAGGACCCTGCCGGACCCGTTTCTCGTGATGGCGACGCTGAACCCGGTGGAGCTGGAGGGCACGTTCCCGTTGCCAGAGGCCCAGCTTGACCGTTTCATGCTGCGAGTTTCGCTCGGCTATCCGAGTCGCGCCGAAGAAGCAGACATAATCGAACGGTTCACAGCGGGCGGGGCCGGCCCCGAAACCCCGGCGGTCGTGTCACGCGAGGAGCTGTTGACGGCCCAGGACTCTATCGCCGGGGTGACGGTGGAGCCCAGCCTCCGCGACTATCTGTTGGCGATCGTTTCTGCGACGCGTGAGCATGAATCCCTGCATCTGGGCGCGAGCCCAAGGGCCGCGATAGCCCTTTACAACGCCGCACAGGCCTGGGCCGCGATCCAGGGCCGGGATTATGTGCTTCCAGATGACATCAAGCAGGTTGCCGTGCCGGTGTTGGCCCACCGGTTGATGGTTTCGCCGCAGGCCGGGTTGCGCGGCCGCGCAGGGGATAACGTCATCAAAGAGTTGCTGGAGACTACAGAGGTCCCGATCGAGCGTTAGGTTCCACCGCTCCTTCATCACACGGTTGACCGATTAGATATCCAGACAGGCTGCAGGGCCTGGAATCAGGGAGAACGGGCGCCGGTGACCCGCAAAGAAATCTTATCGGGGCTCTGGGAGTCCCTGTTCATAGTGCTGACACTTGTCGGCATCGGCCTGGTATCGCCGTTCATTCTGATCGTCGGTGTTTTCGGGTTCATCATCGTCGTCGGCGCGCGTATCTGGAGCCGGCTTTCGTTAGAGGACGTGATGTACGAGCGGCGGTTGCCGGATCACCCCGTTTTTGTCGGCGACGAGTTTGATATCGAGATCCGGATTACGAACGCGAAACCGCTCCCGATGCCGTGGTTGCGTGTGGCGGACTTGATCCCGATCGGTCTGGAAGTGAAAGACGCCAGGATGGGTCGCTCCAACAGTCGCCTGGCGCTTGAGCTGCGTGAGTCGATCAACCTCGCCTGGTATGAACGAGTGCGCATGCGTTATTCGGTGAAGGCGTTACGGCGCGGATATCACCAACCAGGTCCTGCGCTGCTCGATTCTGGCGATTTGTTCGGGATGTTTCCAACAAACGGGCAGGTTGCGCCGCCTCGCGAAGGGGTGCTCGTTTATCCGCGGACGGTCGAGTTGCCGGATTTTGAGATGCCATCCGGACGGCCTGTCGGAGACAACCGGGTCGCGACGGCGTTGTGGGACGATCCGAACCGCCCTCGCGGGCTACGGGATTACGTCCCCGGCGATCCCATCAAGACGATCGATTGGAAGGTGACGGCGAGGCTGCGACGGGTCCTGGTCCGGACCTTCGATCCATCGGTCACCCAGTACGCGGTTGTCGTGATGGATGTGTCGACCACGAATTACCTGTTTACTGGCTACTCCCCGCGCCTGCTTGAGAGGGCGATCGTCGGCGCCGGTTCGATCGTTACGCACACGATGGAGCTGGGCCACCGCGTTGGGCTGGTCACAAACGGCGTTGCACTCCGCGCAGGCACCAGGATGGTGATACCGCCGTCCGCCGGGCCGGGGCAACTGGGATCGATTATGGAAGCGCTGGCGATGATTCGTCCAGTGGCGCCTGAACGCATAGCGCGCCTGCTCGAGCGTGAAGCTAGCTGGGCTGTTCCGTTCGGAGCAACCGTCGTGATCATATCCGCTGTGATGGGTAGCGATCTGCTTGAAGTCGGTGAACGCCTTGCGGCCGCCGGTCACCCGGTGCGCGCCATCTACGTGGGTCGTGGCGAAGTCCCGGAGGGAACCGCCCGTGTACCCGTAGAAGACATGGGCGAACGCTTTGATCTCCCTATCGCGCCGCCCCCGGAAGCGACGGTAGGCGACGCCTTCGTTGACGACGACTTTGTCGATGAGTTTGAGGAGGAAATAAGCCTGGAGCGCGGGGAGACCAGCTTTGAGCGGTGGAGGATCTGATTTGATGTTGCGACGAGCGCCGGGCCACGAGTTTTGGCGCTATGGTTGACAGCCGCGGGCGTCTGATCATGTTTTCCCTCTGGGTGTCGGAGAGCGCCCGGTTTTTCGCGTTCGCCGCCCTTGCCGCGCTGCTGCTCGGATTTGATTCCGCCCCGCTCGCCTGGGTCGCTGTCGCTGCGATCATGGGAGTCTCGATGACCGTCAACTGGGTCGTTGGCGGAGCCAGGGGGGACCTGGTGACACTGGCTCTTGTCCAGGCGCTTGTAGGATTCCCCGTTATCTACCTGGCCGCCGCAGCGCGAGTGATCGGTGGAGACGCAGGGCTGGATCTTGACTGGCCTGTGGCATTGACGGGCGGCGATTTAAGCGCCGACGCCGTGGTCGGCGTGATCCTGTCCTTGATTCTGTCTCTTGTTGTCTGGTTGCGTGGCACTGCTCTGTTGAACTCGAGCGAGCCGGAGAGTGGGCAGCGCATGATCTTTTACACGGGAGCCGCCGCGCTGGGCATCTTGCTTTTGCTTGAACGGATCACCGGCAACGACGTGGACGCCCGGTACTTGATCCTTCCCTTCTTTGTCAGCGCGCTGGCCGGGATGGCTATCAACCACCTCTCCACCGGGGGAAACGTGAACCGGGGCTCGGCGTTCTGGGGCCGGTTCATGACGATGGCAGTGGGAGGGATTCTTGTATCGGCGATAGCGATCACGGCGATAGCCGTGATCTTCGACGGCGCCACGCATGCGCTCGGACGCAGTATCGGGGTGCTGATCTCCTGGGTGCTTATAGTCATCGCCGTGCCGTTTGCGCTGGTCGCCATGGGCATGGTCTGGCTGATCCAGAGGTTCCGGGGCGAGGGCGGTTCAGACGTCGAGATCGGCGGAGACCTCGGTATTCCACTTGATCCGGACGACGGCACGGCTATTGCGGGCGACCCCGGCGGGTCCGCGGTTTTCGACACCGTTGTGGAGGTGATCAAATTCCCGCTGGCGATAATCATTCTTCTCGCCATCCTCCTGGTCCTTTACATCACGTTCCGCCGGTATATGGGGAGACGACGGAAGCGGTTCGGCGATGATCGCGAATCCGTGCGCGGCGACGCCGATGCCGGCAAGGATATGGTCGGCCTTCTGGGTAGATTGCTGCCGGGTTGGATGCGGCGAGGACGTGGGGCGGAGTCGGAGCGCAGGTATCCCGCGGACGAGCCGGGCATTTCCGAGGTGTTCCAGCTATATTTCAGGTATCTGGAGGCGGCTGTTCGACGTGGGATGACACTGGAATCAGGCCACACGCCGAACGAGATACGCGCCGCAATGTCACGGGCGTTGCCGGGAATGCCCGTGGATTTGATGACGGAGCGTTTCAACGCCGCGTGCTACGGGCGCGAGCCATCGTCGGCGGAGATCGTAGGCCGTCTGGGCGCCGGACTTCAGGGCTGACACCAGAAACGGAATGTATACCGGGCGGGATCACTTATCTCCCGGATTCTGGTTCCGGAAGGTCGATCACCCTCAGCAGGTTTGTACTGCCGTGTACACCGATCGGGACGCCGATGACGGCGACGGCGCGCTCGCGTTTCTTTACGAGGCCGGAATCAAGGGCCACGCTTGAGCCGAGCCTGAACATCTCGTCGATGCTGTTGGGGCGTGGCGCGGTGATCACGATCACTCCCCAGCGCAGTGCGAGGCCGCGCCCGACGGCGGTGTCAGGGGTGATGACGATGATGGGAACCCCGGGGCGGAATCCGGCGACACGCGCCGCGGTGCTGCCGGATTCCGTGAAAGCGAGGATGACTTTTGCCCCGACGCGATCCGCCGTCGATACGGCTGCATCGGCGATGGCGCTATCCAGCCCCTGAACACCGGTGCGCCGGCGTTCAGCGATCTCTTCCCGGTTGAGGGATTTTTCCGCTTCCAGCGCAATCTCGGCCATCACGGCAGTCGCGACGGCGGGGTGCTGGCCAATAGAGGTCTCGGCGGACAGCATTACGGCGTCCGTGCCGTCCAGGACTGCGTTTGCGACGTCCGTGACCTCGGCCCGTGTTGGCACAGGGGTTGTGACCATCGATTCCAGCATCTGGGTGGCCGTGATGACCACTTTGCCGACGTGGTTCGCACGCCTGATGATCTTCTTCTGGCTGCCCGGCACCAGCGCCATCGGCAGCTCGACGCCGAGGTCTCCGCGCGCCACCATGACGCCGTCCGAGGCGTCAATGATGGCATCCAGGTTATCCATCGACTCGGCGAGTTCGATCTTGGCGATCAGTTGTGGGTCGAAACCGCGCGCCGCAAAGAAATCACGTACGAGGCGCACATCGCCCGCCGAGCGTATGTAGGAGATACCAACGTAGTCGACACGCTCAGCGGCAGCCTCGGCGAGCGCGGCGCCAGTCTCGTCGGTCAGATAGCTGATATTGGAGGCGTGGCCGGGCGCGGAAACCGCCTTGTCTGACTGGATAGTCCCGCCGATCGCGACTTCACATTCGATCTCATCGCGCCGGGCTTCTACGGCCGAGAGGCGGATCGCCCCGTCAGCGATCAAGATGTTCGCGCCGACGGGTGTACTGGACACGAAGCCGGGCGGATGAACGTAACCGATTTCTTCGGTCGAAGCTCCTTTCCCGTCGCGCAGAACGTAGCGTTGACCGGGTTCGAGGACGATTTCCGTACCTGATTCTGAATCCGGCGCAGGTCCGAGCCGGTGCTTGGGACCTGGCAGGTCCGCGAGGATCCCCACGGCTACACCGTTGCGCTCGGCGCCTGACCTTACACGGGCGATCGTTTCCGCATGCTCTTCGGGCGAACCATGTGACAGGTTGAGCCTGGCTACCGACATCCCCGCGAAGATCAGTTCATCTATCTTTTCGTCCGTTGCGGTCGCTGGTCCCAACGTGCACACGATCCGCGTTCGGGGCCGTTTCAGCACATATTCCGGAGCGGCATAAGAAGGCATCAGGTTTCTCGGAGAGGCGTGGGACCGGTTGCGGACTGTAGACCCTAGACGATACGCCCGACCGGAGTACGGTTCAATTGGACGAATGAACGTAGGAACGCCATTTTTGTTGACATGCTCAGATGGCGGTTCATACGATGGTATGTGCAATCCGCGCCGATTACGGCGCTGGACCCGGATTTGACCCACCCTCATCACGGATTATGTACCGGTTTTGATGCAACTCTCAGGAGAACTGCTCCTCACGCTCCAGGAAGTCGACGAGCGCCTGGCGGCCAAACAGCAAGAACTTGACCAACTGAATGCCGATCTCGAGGCCCAGGCCGAGATCCCGGTACTGACCGAACGGGCCGAACAAGAACGGGAAAACGCCATCGAACGGCGCGCGCACCTGGCACGGCTGGAGGTCGACGCTGACGCCTTGAGGGAACGGGTAGAGGAACTGGAGGAGCGCATTTATGGCGGTACGGTAACCAACCTCCGGGAACTGACCGCGGTGGAGGAGGAACAGGCGAACGCCCGTCGAGAGTTGATGCAGGCCGAAGAATCTCTCGGCCCTGCCCGGCTCGCGGCTGAAGACTCAGAGCGCGCCAGGGAAGATCTGACCGAAACGCTCGCAGAACGGGAGAAGACGTGGGCGGAGTCCGCCCCGAAATTCCGGCGTCAGGCCAAGGCCGCACAAAAAGAAGTGACGATCCTTGAAGAGGAACGGGCGGAGGCGTCCCGGAACGTTCCGGCCGATGAACTGACCCTCTACGATCAGCTTCTTTTCCGGCGCCACGGTGTGGCTATCGCCAGGGTGGAGCGCGGCGTCTGCCAGGCGTGCCACATCACTCTGCCGCTAAAAGAAGCCTCAAGGCTTCGGCGTTCCGACGGGATAGTGACGTGCGGTAACTGTGGCCGAATCCTTATCCCGAGCTAAGCAGTGAGGGCCGCCGGATATTACCGGCCCCTCACTTTCGACGCGCGCTCGGAACAGGCCGCTGTTTCCTCGATTGAGCGGTTCTGTCGCGAGGGATTTCATACGCTGGCGCGAGTAGTGGGGCCGGGTCAACCTCCTTTAGCCGAGGTTGACCAGTACGGGGTGCTCATTTCTTACCTGGAAGGCCTGGGTCGCGGAGAGGCGCTTGTCGTCATCCCCGGTCCCCGGCACCTCTCGTCCACCCTGGACGGACTTGTGGGCCGGCTCGTCGAACTCGATCGGGCTGGGGGTGAAGTTAGATGCGCCGACGCGGATCTGCCGGACCCCTTGCAGAGCGCCCTTGAATCCTTGCCGTTTGCCGGGCGCCCACCGGTCCAGAACCGTCGCGTCCGGGAATCTTTGATGTCAAAAGCAGCACGGGGCGAGGTGTTGGGCCGCACTCCATACGGCTACATCGCCGATATCGACGGGACGTTTCGGATCGAACCTGTCGAGGCCGGGATGGTCCGGCGACTGTTCGATATGTACGCCGGGGACGAGCCCCCGGACGGATCAGACGGAGCGGATGCCGCTGACCCCGTGGGCGGCCCCGGGCTGCGGCGGATAGCCGGAATCTTCAACGCGGAAGGGGCGCGCACTCGGTCGGGCAGGCCCTGGACCCCGGTGACGCTGTCGGGGATGCTCCGCAACCGCGCCTATACGGGTAGCTACGTTCGCTACGGGATGCGTATCGCCGGGAATCACGACAGGATCGTGCCGCGAGAAGTTTTCAATCGCGCGCAGGCCGTGATGGCATCTCGCAGCCCTGTGCGACGGAGCCGCGCTCTCACGCCCTACCTCCTCAGCGGTATCGCCCGATGCTGGTCTTGCGGGCGCGGGATGCACGGAATCGAGCGTAATCGGCGCTGGACCAGGGCCGACGGAAGCGTCGCGACCCGCTCGTATCGCTACTACGCATGCCCGTCGCGCTCCAGCGGCGTGGTGGATGAGAACGCCGGTGAAGAAGAGCAACACCCGGGCTGGCGTGAATCGGATCTCGACCGTGCAGCTTTGGACGCGCTCCGGGCTGAACCCGTGGACACGTTGAGGGCCTCATTCAATCCGCCGGAAGACGATGCTCCGAATGACGAGTTGCGAACGACGGAACAGCAGTTCCTGGAATCAGTACGGCTGGTGGCATCCGGGCGAGGGGGCGTGGCCGATCTGGTGACTCCCCTGGATGAACTGCGCGCGACGAGGGCGATGTCAGCCTCGGTTAGCTCCGGGGCCCGTTCCGGGTTCACGTTCGACGACGCGCTCGGATCGCTCGAAACCGCGGAACCTACCGAGCTTCATGCCGCCATCGCATCGTTCGTAGATCGGGTGATTGTGCACGCTGACCGCGTGGAACCGGTATTTCGTACGGCTTGATCGAAAAGCCAGCCCGGTGCCGGGACTGATGCCCGGGTTCCCTTTCTGAGCGCCGACGAGAGTAGGATCGGGACGGATTGCGCTGTACCATCGGTAGGGGCAAGCAGGACGGGCGGCCGCCGTTCCGGTCTGGAAATTTCAGATCGGGAGGGAGGAAAGTCCGGGCACCACCAGGCAGGATGCCCGCTAACAGCGGGGCGGGGCGACCCGACGGACAGTGCCACAGAAACATACCGCCTTGATTGAGCGGCGACGCGATTTCGGGGCAAGGGTGAAATGGCGAGGTAAGAGCTCACCGCCCTGCCGGTGACGGCAGGGGCAGGGTAAACCCCATCCGGTGCAAGGCCAAATAGGGGGACGCAGGCGTCTGGCCAGTCCCCGGGTTGGCCGCTTGATCCTTCCAGTAATGGAAGGACTAGATGGATGACCGCACAGGGTTTGATCGCGGGGAAGAAGGCTTGATCGTAAACCCGCGATCGGACCCGGACAGAACCCGGCTTACAGTCCGGCTTGCTTCATACAGGCCTGCGGAATCCGCTTTCTTTGAACGTTGGCGGACCCGCAGGCCTGGCATTTCTACCCGTTGCGTGTGGTTTATTGCGGTTCTGGTACCGATTGTCGTGTTTTGCCACGTTGACACCGACCCCGCTCGACATGAGACAGTAGTCGGGTTTGAAGACCTGTGACGTGACGATAATCATGCATTTCGGCGACTAGATTACTAACAAGGGATGGCGGGAGCTTATGCGACCTTCGGTCGTAGTGATCGGAGGCGGGACCGGGAACTTCAGTGTTCTCTCCGGCCTCAAGGACCATGACCTGGACCTGACGGCGGTGGTCGCGATGAGCGACAGCGGCGGCAGTTCCGGGCGGCTGCGTGACGAGCTTGGCCAACTGCCTCCGGGCGACATCCGCCAGTGCCTGGTGGCTCTCGCCGGGGACGCCGAGCAGGGCGCGATGTTGCGCCGGTTGTTCACGCACCGGTTTTCGATGGGTGAGGGGCTTGAGGGTCACAGCGTCGGGAACCTGCTGCTGGCGGCGCTCACCGAAATCACGGGAGCACACGACCGCGCCATCGAGGCGGCATCCAGGTTACTTAATATTCGCGGACGTGTACTGCCGGTCACGCTGACCAACTCGCACCTGCATGCAACTCTTTCCGATGGCCGGGAGCTTGAAGAAGAGGCCTTGATCGATACCCGTGGCAGTGAGGACGGTGTGGAGATAGAAAACGTGTTCCTGTCCCCACCTGCGTACGCCTTTCCTCCGGTGCTGGAGGCGATAACGAAAGCTGATCTCGTCGTATTTGCACCCGGAGATCTGTACACCAGCCTCGTGCCGAACCTGCTGGCTGAAGGTGTCTGCGACGCCATCAGATCGACGAAGGCCCGGGTGGTCTACATCACCAACCTGATGACCAAGCCGGGGGAGACGGATGGTTTTACTGCGGAACGATTCGTTACGGAGGTCAATCGTTACATCGGTCATGACACGCGGATAGACGCCGTGGTGGTCAACTCTGCGAAATTCAGCGATCGTGTGCGCCAGCGTTACATGCAACTGGGGGCGCGGCCCGTTGAGTACGATATTTCGCTGATGAAGACTCTCGTCCCGTGGGTTGTCGAGAGTGATCTCGTGGCCGAAGGGATCTTTGTACGCCACGAACCGGACAAGCTTGGCAGGGCCGTGATGTCTCTGATTCCACGGATCGTCTCGAACGAAGCCGCGTCGGGCGGGATGTCTTCCGCCGGAAACTGAGCCTGCCACCGATCAGCGGGGACTACTTCGGCAGGCGATCGAGTGCTTGATTGGCGAGCGAGGTCCGGCCGTTGTATCGCGGATCGGCGATGGCGATGTACGCGTCCCTGATGGTTTCCATGTGCGCCGGGGCCACCTGGGCCACTGAATAGGTCATGCGACCGATGAGCCGGGTGACTCGCTGTGCCGTCGGGCCTTTGCTCGCCCGCTTAGCAGCGGTCTTCCCGGGCACTCCCAGGTCAACGATCGCAGCCATCGTCCTCAACTCGCACTCTGCGCCCTCACGCGGCAGGGATTGCAACGTCTTCGCCAGGTTTCTTGTGGATGTGATGTAAACGATGTCGTCGTCGTCGAATATCGCGATAAGTCCCGGCTTGTCTCCGATCATCCACACACCCTCGGGCGTCAACGAGTGACGCTCGCCTGCGGTGAGCGTGAGGTAGGCCATTTCCCATTTCCCGAGATCGGTCGAATTGAATTGCATCATCTGGTTGAAGCCAAATCGGGTGGAAATCGTGTCAAAAGAACGTTCCGAGTATAGCTATTTCCGCCGTGTAACAACGGATTTCGTAGAGTTGGCCCGGATAGTGCCGGGAGTCTTGCGGGTACCGGGATAAATTGAAGGGGTTTTTGGCTGTGCGTATATCCCCGCGTGGCATACCATTTGGGGCGCGCATAAGTGACCGACGAAACGCGAGGCACTTTGGTGGCCCGTGATCGACACGCTGGATACAACCATTGCAACTTATTCTCGTGGTGGACGACAACCCCGACGTGCGTCTGGCTCTTACCACTCTTCTTGAGGACGAGGGATACGAAGTGGCGGAGGCGGACGACGGAGATGTGGGACTCGAAGCCGCACGGGAACGAAAACCGGACCTGATTCTCCTGGATCTGATGATGCCGCGTATGAACGGCTTTGACACCCTCCGGGAGTTGAAAAGGGACGAAAGCCTCTCCGATGTACCGGTAGTAGTCCTCACCGCGCGACGGGGAAGTGAGGACATGACCCTGGCGAAGACGCTGGGCGCTACGGACTACCTGAACAAGCCGTGGAACGACGGCGGCCTGGAAATAGCGGTAAGAAACGCCCTGGAGAGCGCCCAGCCCTAATCGTTCCGGGATTCATTCCGATCGGGTCCGGCTCACGAGTGTTTCGGGCGCTCCTTTGCATCTGCAATCCCGCCAGGGGTCGCTGGAATGATGCCGGCCTCCGTGATGAAGCCTGTGATCAGGGCGGCGGGTGTCACATCGAACGCCGGATTGATCCCACGGGATTCCCGTGGCGGAATTCTCACCCGCTGAAACTCGCCACCGTCGTTCAACCCTTCTACAAACAGGACTTCATCTTCGCTTCGTTCCTCGATCGGGATCGAATCGCCATCCGGGGTACCGGCGTCGAAGGTGGTGAGGGGCGCTGCGATGTAGAACGGGATGCCGTTAGCGCGCGCGGCCAGCGCGTGCGAGTACGTGCCGATCTTGTTTGCGGTGTCGCCGTTGGCCGCGATGCGATCCGCTCCGGCTATGACGATGTCTACTCGGCGTTGGCGCATGAGCTCCGCCCCCGCGCCGTCCGCGATGAGGCGATGGTCGATCCCTTCGTTGACCATTTCCCAGGCGGTGATGCGCGCGCCCTGGAGCCTCGGGCGGGTCTCGGAAACCCACACAAAAGGGCTCATGCCTTCACGGGCCGCTGTGTAGATTGGGGAGGTGGCGGTGCCCCAGTCCTGCGCCGCCATCCAGCCTGCGTTGCAGTGTGTCAGCACTCGGGAGCCATGTGCCAGCAATCCACCGCCGTGGCGGCCGATCGCCCGGGCGGCGGCGACCTCCGCATCGTCGTGCGCCCCGGCAGCGCTCAGCATCGATCCGGCGTCGGGCGCGGCCGACATCACGGCGTCCAGCCCGACTTTCAGGTTGATCGCCGTCGGACGCGTGGCCAGGAGTTCGTCATAAGCGCTCGATAGCGAGTCGCCATTAAAGGCGGCCAGGGCCATGCCGTAGGCGCCCATAACGCCGATAGTCGGCGCCCCGCGGACCGCCATGCCGCTGATGGCGTCCGCCACCCGGGCGACGGTGTCGGCGCTTGCTGACTCAAACCTGTGCGGGAGGAGACGCTGGTCGATAAAGCCGACCACGCCTTCTTCCCACCACACCGCCCTGTAGTCCTTGCCGTTGACCTTCAAGGCTCTTTCCTTCGTTGTCCCCGGAGCTTGCCCGTTCTGAAGGGCATATCGTCCGGGTCGGACGACGCGCCGGGTGGGATCAGGAAAAGCGGGGGTACGCCATGGAGTCCTTCAGTTCCCGGATGTCGCCCAGTCGACTCCGATCAAGACGTGCTTCTGGAAGGACGGATTTCGCATGCTGACCCCGGCGTGTCCCAGGGAGGTGTTGAACACCCGGCCTTTACCGTAATGGTGCGTCCAGGCCATCGGACGCTCGACGCCCTCGACCATCGCCGTCATGAAGACATCGATGCCGGGCTGGATGTCCAGATCGCAATAACTTTCGTCATCGGTCTCGAAGTCGGTCAAGCCTGCCGCGCAGGGGTGATCGGGGTTTCTGACGTTGACCGTAAATCTTCCAAACGGCGGGTGGTTGCTTGTTCCAGAAACCCATCCGCCGCCGGTGATCTTCTTCATTTCCGGCCAGTCCGGACAGGAGTCTGGCGAGATGTGTATCGATACGAGGGGCCCGCCCTCGCTCACGAATTTGCGCAGGTTTTCACGCTGGATCTCGGACAGATCGTTATTTGAATCGTCACGTCGGCGGGTATTCAGGACGATGGCGTCGTAGCCGTCGGTCGACGGGACATTTAACTCGAATGCGAAATCGCTGACATCCACCGTGTGCCCGGCCGCTTCAAGGAAGCCGGCCAGTATGGGAGTGGTTTCGCTGTAAGGGTGGTTGCCGCCGTTGAGAAGGAGGAGATTCATGAAATGCGCCCTTTGTTGAGTTCGGGGTCGGGTTCGGGACGCCTAGAATACAGCCGCACGCCGCCAGATTGGCATACATTCTGACGGCCACCCCGAATTACGGCGGGATTCTCGTATTCAGCTAAAGAATGACGTTCATGAAAATAACCGGGTTCCGGACTCTCGTGCTGGGCACGCCCTGGCGCAATTTGACCTACCTGATCCTTGAGACGGATGACGGGTTGACCGGTGTAGGTGAGGCACGGGTCCTCGGCAAGACACACACAGTCACCGAGTACCTCAAAGATGCCCAACGGCATTTTGTGGGGCACAGCCCGTTTGACGTGGAGATGTTGTTCCGGCGCATGACCCTGCTCGATTTCGGGAAACCGGGCGAGGTGGTCCATACCGGCATCGCTCTCGTGGAGCTGGCGTGCTGGGACCTGATAGGGAAGGCCTGTGGGCAGCCGGTTTACAACCTGCTCGGCGGATTGGTCCGGGATACGGTGCCGGCGTATGCAAATGGCTGGTACACCGTCGAGAGGTCTCCCGCGAATTTCGCGGCGGCTGCGACTCGCGTACTTGAACGCGGTTATCGCGGGATGAAATTTGACCCGTTCGGCAACGGAGACCTCGAGCTAACGCGGGAGCAGTTTCATACCTCGATGGATTTGATCGAAGCGGTGGCGTCCGTCGCCGGGACGCGCGCCCAGATAATGTTGGAGATGCACGGCCGTTTTACCCCGGCGCAGGCCCGTGAGATCGCCCGGCATGTCGAGAAGTACAGTCCGGCGTGGATCGAGGAGCCGACGCGCCCGGGAGATATCCCGGCACTGACGTCCGTGCGCCAGCACACGTCCCTGCCCATAGCGACGGGCGAGCGGCTTTACGGCGCCCAGGAGTTCGTGGCTCTGTGGCAAAGCGGGGCCGCTGACATCATTCAGCCGGACATCACGCAGTGCGGCGGAATCCTGGAGACAAAGAAGATCGCGGCGACGGCGGAGACTTATTCGATGATGGTTGCGCCGCACAACGTCGGCGGGATTGTATCCACGATGGCTGCATTGCAACTGACGTTGACGCTACGGAACGGCAAGATCCTTGAGCATTTCAACGACTTCGCAGACCCGGGCGTAAAGCTGGCGGGCAGCAACTACCCCGAGGTCGTGGACGGGGAGTTCAACGCCCCGACGGAGCCCGGATGGGGGATCGAGCTGGATGAGGACTACATCCGGGCACACCCGCCCGCCATCGTAGACGGCATCATCCAGGACCCGGGACTGGCGATGTTTGAGAAGGATGACTGGTCCAAGCGCGGCCAGGATGACTGAAGATCACCGACCGTCCACAGGTTCAGGCTACGTTTGCTGAAGGTTGTCTGGCGAACGTCCATGCAAACCTTCTCTCTACCGTTTCGGCACCTTGCCTCCACGGTCCCCCACTGGAGCCTCCTCCACGGATTGGGCCATAGTTTTGATCAAGCGTTAGTCGTCGGCATTTGCCGGATGATGCGGAGAGATTCATAGCTTCTCTGGCTCTTTTGAAGGGCCGGTACGACCGCCAAGCCGGACAGGTCACGGACTGTGGATCGATGCCATCAGGGTTCTCACCCGAACCGGACGAGCGCTCGCGTGCCCCGGCTGTCAACATGTGAACCCTCCCCTCACACGACGGCCAGGGGCACCAATTTTTTTGTGCCACCGCCATCCGGTCTCCATATCAGGCCTGTCAGGCAGCGGACGCGAAAAGAGCCCCGGCCATCCGGGGCTCTTTTTTATTCTTTTGTGGCGACCCCGAGCAGATTCGAACTGCCGATCTCCGCCTTGACAGGGCGGCGTGTTGGACCGCTACACCACGGGGCCACGATGCGATGTTGTCATCGCACAAGATAGTTTACGGTAATACCCGTCATAAGGACCGTCAACAGCGGTTTTCACGGATGTTGATCGCGTGCGGTTCGCGTGACCGGGACCCGTGCGCGCGCCGTTACGATGCGTTATTCCGGTTGAGCGGCGCTATCCGAGGTAGGCGCGTAACTCGGAGTTGAACTCGGCTCGTCTGAGCGTCGTCAACGCCTTCCTTTCGATCTGCCGGATGCGTTCCCGGGTAACGTGCAACTGGTTGCCGATCTCCTCCAGCGTCCATACCCTTCCGTCCGCTATTCCGAACCGGAGTTCAAGCACACGACGCTCTCGATCCGTGAGTGTGGTGAGGATGTCGTGTACCTGGTCCCGAAGTGAATGGCTGGTCGCCACATCACCCGGGTCAGGAATCGTCCGATCCTGGATGAAGTCTCCCAGCTGGCTCTCTTCGCCGGCCCCGACGGGCGTCTCAAGTGAAACCGGGTCCTGGGACATCTTCTGGATCTGTCCGACCCGCTCGGGCGTGATATCGAGCCGCTCGGCGATCTCTTCCGCGTTCGGCTCGCGATTCAACTCCTGTGCGAGCTGGCGTCGCGTTCGAGCCAGTTTATTGATCGTCTCCACCATGTGGACCGGGATTCGGATCGTCCGCGCCTGATCGGCGATCGACCTCGTAATCGCCTGTCTGATCCACCACGTAGCGTATGTGGAGAACTTGAAGCCCTTCCGGTAGTCAAACTTCTGGATTCCGCGGATCAGGCCCAGGTTTCCTTCCTGGATCAGATCGAGCAGCGAGAGTCCCCGTCCGGAGTACTTTTTTGCCACGCTGACAACGAGCCGCAGGTTCGCTTCGCCCAGGTGCAGGCGAGAAGCGTCTGCTTCGTCCTCGATGTGCCGGTAGAAGCGTGCGAGGTAAGGGGTGTGTGACTTGAGAGCCTCGTCGGCCGGGTGATCCTCCAACACGTCTTCCATGTCATCAAGCCGCGGGTCGATGTCCCACAGGATCTCGATACCCTGCGGGAGGAGAGCCGAAACAGTCGAAAGTTCTGCGACCTTCGCCTTTGCTTCGTCCGGCTCGATCGTCAACGTGTCGGACAGGTAGTTGACCAGCTCCTCGTTATGGATCCCGTCGATTAACTCCCTTATGTCGGGATCCGCCGTGATGATTGACAGGGTCACGGGAGTCGGCGCGCCGATAAATCGGGCGATCGCGTTTGCCACGTCCTTCAGGCCGGCCAGCTTTGCGAGCGCCTCGGCAGCGATGTCCGACGCCCGTTTGTTCTGGCGCTCATCTTCTTCTGTATCGAGGGCGATCAGGCCATCACCGAGCTCGATAGCTCGTGCCAGGGTTCGCTCCTGTGCTGCATTAAGCAGGTCAACGGCGCCGATCTCGCGCAGGTACATCCGCACCGAGTCGTTAAGTACATCGGCATCTGCCTGCGGAAGATCGGGTTGTACCTCTCGACGCCCCACGTCTGTGCTGGCGTCCCAGTCGTCCTGCCGGGAGATCTCGGTGAAACCCCGGCTCTCAAGTATTCCGGTTGTCGTTTCTTCAGAGTCTTCCCAGGCCTGCGCTCCCTGGTTCGGGTCAATCCTCCAGGGCTTGTGGTCTTCGGACTCTTCGGATCGGTCTTTGGATTGTCTCGTTGTGGTCATGTTGTGTGGTACGTCAACCTGTGGCAGCCGGTTCCGGTCTAAACGTAAATCGGGCGTGCTGAACTAAAGCGTGAGGGGTCGCGTCAGGCCGTTACTGGCTCCGGTTTCACTTTGTGGGGGGTAAGTCGGCGACGGCCGTCCATTCAGACGGGTCGTACCCGTCTGGAGATTTGATGCCGCCAGGTTCTATAGGGATGCAGCCTGCGGGCCACCGTGGCGCAGTCCCTGTTCGGCAGATGATGACATTTGGGGCGTGAGATACGCATGAGGGGTGTCAAAGCTCAACGAATACACCCGTTAATCATGCCGAATCCGCACGATTCCAACTCTATTCTAACGCCTGGCCCCGGTTGCAGCAGGATTAACCCCTGGATAGCTCCATGAACGACATCCAATCTCGCCCGGAATCGTGTGCGTATCCCAGTTGGGCGGTAGAAACGTGAAGGTATTCGTAAGTATATCTGCGGGACGCAGATAAGATGGACCGACAACGAGGCTGCCCTCTCGTCTCGTCGACCCCGTGATCCCTGATTTCTTGTTTGCAGGGACAACCACGCCAGAGGTGACGTCGATGCCGCGAAGAAAGAAACCCCACGCCCCGCCTGCAACGCTCGGCGAACTGAGGGCCTCCGGTTACCAGAGCCGGTCATTGCGAGACGAGATACGGGCCAACCTTTCGGAACGAATCGCCGCCGGGGATGAATTGTTCCCGGGGATTCTCGGTTACGAGACGACGACCATCCCGGAGATAGAGAACGCGCTCATGTCCGGGCAGGACATGATCATCCTCGGGGAGCGTGGTCAGGCGAAATCCCGGATGGTGCGGGCGATCACGGGTCTGCTTGATGAGCGCGTACCGGTCATCAAAGGCTCGGAGATCAACGACGATCCTTGCGCTCCGATCAGCCGTGCAGGAATCGATCTCGTCACAGAACAGGGCGACGACACGCCTGTCGAATGGTTGGCACGGGAAGACCGGTACGGCGAGAAGCTGGCTACCCCTGATATCACGATGGCCGAACTGCTCGGCGATGTGGACCCGATCAAGGTCGCCGAAGGCCGCTACCTCTCAGACGAATTGACCATCCACTACGGCCTCATCCCTCGCACCAATCGCGGCGTCTTCTGTATCAACGAACTGCCGGACCTTCCGGAGCGGATCCAGGTCGGCCTGTTCAACCTGATGGAAGAGCGGGACATCCAGATCAAGGGCTATCGCGTCCGAATGCCGCTCGACATATTGATAGTGGGTACGGCCAACCCGGAGGACTACACGAACCGCGGGCGCATCATCACACCGCTCAAGGACAGGTACGGCGCGCAGGTCCGCACACACTATCCCGAGCGCATCAACGACGAGCTCAAGATCGCCGAGCAGGAGCGCTCTCACTACGACGCTTCTGAAGAGCGGGTCCATGTGCCTCCGTATATGGCGGAGGTCATCGGCGAAATCACCTCGCTCGCCCGCCGCAGCCCGGAGGTGAACCAGCGCTCGGGCGTGTCGGTCCGGATGACGATAGCGAATCTTGAGACGGCACGCGCTTCAGCGCTGCGGCGCGCGTTACGCCTGAAGGAGGAAATGGCGTCGATCCGCGTGAGCGATATGTCGGGATTGATCGCATCGACCCGCGGCAAACTGGAGTTGGAGACGATCGAAGAGGGACGCGAGAACGACGTGGTCGAAGATCTCATCAAACGGGCCGTGCTCGAGGTGTTCGATCGCAACTTTCACTCGGATGAGCTGGACGGCGTCGTGGCGTCGTTTGACCCCGGGACGACTGTCGAAGCCGGGCAGGATCTGCCCTCCGACGAATACGTCAACGCCGCGAGTCGCGTGATCGGCCTGGGACCGGTTTTGCGGCGCCTCGAGGCCGATGACAAGCCGCACGAGGTCGCCTCGGCGGTCGAATTCGTGCTGGAGGGTTTGCACCTGAACCGCAGACTCAACCGGGATTCGGCCGGAGGGCGGGTCACGTACCGCGAAAAACAGCGGCCGCGATCCCTGCGCGAGGGAATGGATATTCGGCTCGAAGACCTGGGATTCGATGTGAACGATGTTCCCGGCGCTGATCCGGGCGATGACCCCGGTCCTCCACGCCGCCGCCGCCGTCCGCGCGATAGCGAGTAGACAGGATGGTTTTCTACCGTTACTCGCGCTGGGACGGCTCTCAGGAACCGTTCAAACCCGGCGCCGATGAGCTGATGAACGCCCTCTCGGACGATCTGTTTGAGCACGGCGACCTGATGCGCTCACTCAGGGACCTGTTTCGGAACGGAATGGAGGGCGTGCACGGCGAACGCCTGCAGGGGCTGCGCGACATGCTCCGGCGGTTGACGCGGGAACGACGAGAGCGCCTGGAGAGCAACAACCTGGACTCCGTGATCGACGATATCAAGGAGAAACTGGAGCAGGTCGTTGACCTGGAACGCGGGGGTATCGAACGCCATCTGCGGGAAGCGAAAGGCAGGTGGGAGTACGCGATCCCGTCCGAGCGCGAAGAGTTGCGGGGGTTGATGGAGTTCGTGCAGGGTCGCGCCGATCGCGCCAATCAAACCCTCGAAGAACTCCCTGACAGCCCGGCGGGAGCGATCCGGGAACTGTCCGAGTATGACTTCATAGACCCGGAGGCCCGGGACAAGTTCAACGAGCTGCTGGACCAGTTGCGTGAGCAGATGATGCAGAACTTCGCTCAGCGCCAGTCCGACGCTGTACAGAACATGACGCCTGAGCAGCAGGGGGAGATGCGCGAGATGATGCGCGCTCTGAACCAGATGCTGCGTGAGAAGGCGAAGGGCTTGGAGCCGAATTTCGACGCTTTCATGGAGAGGTTCGGCCATTTCTTTGACCCGGATCGGCCGGGAACACTGGATGAGCTGCTGGATATGCTGGAAGCGCAGATGCGGCAGCTTCAGTCAATGCTCGGCAGCATGTCTCCAGAAGCGCGCTCGCAGTTGATGGAATCCATGCGAGAGGCCCTGGACGAAGAGACACTCAACGAGATGGCGGAACTGGCCGGGATGATGGAGGAGCTGCGCCCGGGCTCGACACAGGGCCAGAGCTACCCGTTCTCCGGCGACGATCAGATGTCCATGGGCGAAGCGATGGACATGATGGAGCAACTTCAGCAACTCGACGAGCTGGAGTCCGAGTTACAGGCCGCCGGGCGGAGCGGTGAGCTCGATGGGATCGATGCCGAGGAACTTGCGCGACTACTGGGCGAGGACGCCCGAGACGCACTCGAAGAGATGCAGGACGTCGCCCGCATGCTTGAGGAAGAGGGCTACATCAAACGAGATGGTGAGCGCTGGGAGCTGACCCCGCGTGCGATGCGGAAGATGGGGGAACAGGCTTTGAGAGAGGTGTTCGGCAAGCTGCAGAAAGACGGGATTGGCGGGCATCGTATCGATTCAAGCGGGACGGGCGGAGAGCCGACCGGCGCATCGCTCCCTTACGAGGCGGGTCAGCCGTTTGACGTCAACCTGTACAGGTCGTTGTCGAACGCCGTGAAACGCGGCGGGGCGGGTGTACCGATACGGCTGCAAGTGGAGGACTTCGAGGTGGATGAGGTGGAGCACTCCACCGACGCCGCCACGGTGCTCATGCTGGACCAGAGCAGCTCGATGTATCACTACGGCCGCTGGGGCGCAGCCAAGCGCGTTGCGATGGCGCTGCAATCACTGATCCAGTCCAAGTACCCGCGGGATCGGTTGTTCATCGTCGGATTCTCGGACTACGCGGTCGAGCTCAAGCCGGGCGAACTGCCGACCGCGACGCCGAACAACTGGATGCAGGGCACCAACATGCAGCACGCCATGATGCTTGCCCGGAAGCTCCTCGCCC
>JASLLE010000053.1 GCA_030747175.1 Dehalococcoidia bacterium
GCTTGAGATGCGCACGCCGTTCGAGGACGCCGCGCTGGTGCCGATGCTTGTGCGGGTCCCGTGGCTGCTCGATGGCTCTCAGCGTGTGGAAGGCAACTTCAGCCAGATCGACATGCTGCCGACGCTGCTCGACCTGCTCGGCCATTCAGCGCCCGACCAGTTACAGGGAAGCAGCCGGGCGGCGGTGCTCCGTGGGGAGGCGACGCTTGCTGACAACGACATTGTCATCCAGCACAACGGGGTCGGCGACCGTGACCTCACTTCAGAGGCGAGCGGCCACGACTGGCCCGCGGACAGGGTGCGAGACCTGAATTACCTGAACACTGTGCCGTGGCGGTCCGTCGTGACAGCTGACCGATGGAAGCTGACGCTGTGCATCGCCGACCAGGGCGAGTTGTTCGACCTGAACACGGACCCTGACGAGACGGTCAACCTGTTCGACCGGCCCGAGCACCGCGATCGCGTGCGGGCGATGGCGGCGCGACTCCGGCTCTGGCAGGAGGAATCCGGAGATACGGCGCCTCTGCCCGGGGTGTGAGCGATTGCCAGCAGCGCGTCGGTGATAACAGGTGTCCGGGAGGGATTTGATTGGCTAGCTGGTTTCTTGTGTTGAGCAAGACGATTGATCGCGTTGCCCGGCTCGCGGCATCGTCGGAACACCAGGCGTGGCAACGGGGACGGCATGAGGCGGGAGAAGTCGTGATATCTGGTCCGTCAGTGGACAGGAAGATGGGGATTTATCTGCTTCGCTGTGAGTCCCGGGAAGAGGCGGAGACGATCGCCGGTTCCGATCCACATCACGTTCAGGGTAATTCCACGTACGAGTTGATCGAATGGGAAGTGCACCAGATGATGGGAGAGGGTTCGTTTTCGTCAGAGGAATTTCTGTCCAACAGACCTGACGCGTAGACGGGAATTCGAACCTGAAACCACAACGCGATAGACTCGGCGCAACCGACGATACGACGTAGTCAACCAGGGAGGATCAAGTTATGCCCGGACCGATCGGCTTCAGCCACATGGGTATCCACTGCTTTGACCTTGAGCCCATGTACGACTTCTATACGAAGGTTATGGGCATGACGGAGACGGACCGCGGCCAGCTGGAGCGGGACGGTAAACAGATCATCGTCCGCTTTCTGAGCAGCAACCCCTCGGAGCATCACCAGCTTGTGCTGTACAACGGGCGTACGGCGGACCGTGATGTCACCTTCATCAACCAGATATCGTTCAGGTACGCGTCACTGGACGGGCTGAGGGAGTTAACGAGCGCGCTGGCAGGGCAGGAGATCGAACCGGCTCGTATTGTGGACCACGGCGCTTCGTACTCGGTCTACTTTGACGACCTCGAAGGCAATCGTATAGAAGCGTTCACGGATTCGCCCTGGTACGTGGAGCAGCCAATGGCGGACCCGTTGGATCTTTCGAAGCCAGATGAGGCGATCCTGGCCGAGACGGAAGCCAAGATCTCCGGTCACCCGACGTTCAAGTCGCGTGACATCTGGGAATCCGAGACGGCCGCGAAGATGGGGATTAGCGGTTAACGGCCGTCGCCGGGCGACCGGGCGACCGGTCAACCCTCGCCGATACAGAATTCGTTGCCGTCCGGATCGGCCATGACACTCCAGGGGAATCCCTCGTATTCCGCCTCGGCGATCGCAGAGCCCCCGAGATCGAGCACCCTCTGCCTGGCGGCTACCCTGTCGTGTACTCGCAGATCAGGGTGGGCGCGATTTTTCCCCGCTCTGGGTTCGTCCACACGTTGGAGCGTGATACCTGCCCCTCCATCGGGAGGCTTCAGGAAAGCGAAATCCGGTATCTCGATCTGCACTTCGAGGCCGAGGAGCCGGATCCAGAATTCCTTTGCGCGTTCCAGATCAGACACATCCAGAACTACGGCGCTGATCTCACCGATCGATAAAGATGCCATTATCCCGGATTCCTCCAGTCCGTTCGGATTTTACGCTGGATCCTGACAATCAATGTCTATAGACCCGTCTGGCCGGCCGCCCGTTCCTCGTTCATGTATCGCATCCGCCCGGGCGACCAAACTCTTCGGGTTCTAGCCCGCCGCGATACAGAATTCGTTGCCATCAGGGTCGGCCATCACGTACCACTGGAAGCCGTCTGCCTCGTTGTGCCTGACGGTGGAGCCGCCGAGTTCGTGAATTCGGCTCTCCGCCTCAACCAGATCTTCTACCCCCAGGTCAGGGTGGACCCGGTTTTTGCCGGATTTGGCCTCGGGAACCTGCTGAATCGTGACACCTGCGGTCCCGTCCTGTGGCTTCAGGAAGGCTATTCCCGGGAACTCGTTGGCGACCTCGACATCCAGCAGTTGCATCCAGAAGTCTTTAACACGGTCGAAGTTATTGACGTCTATCACGACGGCGCCAAGTGTTGCTATAGCTGGCATGGTGCGATCCCTTCACGAGGTGGACTGGGAACTTATTGTCGGCATGGTACGCGACCGTTACGAGACACTGTTTTACTCCACGACGGTGACGGTCCCGGCGTCTGCCTCGACCCTCACCAACGCCCCGTCCGGAATCAAAGCGGTTGCGTTCTTGCACGCGACGACACACGGTATCCCGAGTTCCCGGGATATGATCGCCAGGTGGGACAGCGGCCCGCCGGTGTCTGCGACTATCGCTCCCACCCGCCGTGCCACGGCGTTGAACGCCGATGAATGGATCGATGCGACCAGTACGTCACCTTGCCCGATGGTTTGAAAGTCGTAATCGCCGATTACGACGCGAGCCGTGCCTTGATGCGAGCCACCGCTCGCTGTGATGCCAACGAGGTCCGGTGCATCCTGGGCCGGTGGTGCGCCCGAGGCCGCCTGGCGGAGGGCCTGGGCGGTCGCGTTCCAGCTAACGATTTCCGGCGGGAGCCCGGCAATCTGCGCGGGCGGTGACGGCGGCGTCCCGAGGTAGGGTGGTGCGTCCCGCCACGTGTAGGAGGCTCTGGTATTCCGTCGGTTGGCCAACTCCTCTTCCGTAGGAACCGTGGCGCCCGCCCATATCGCCTGCATCTCCACCCAGTCCGCCTCGAAGAAGTCTTCCGCGTCCGAAATCCTGCCTTTGGTCGCGAGACGCCGCCCGGATTCCATTAACGCTTTTCTGACGATCCCCCGGGCCCAGCCGTCGTTGTAGAGCCCCTTTTCATCCTTGATCGGGGCGGCGGCGCGGGCGTCTTCGAGTCTTGTGTCGAACGACTCACGGTGCTCGGGAGGGACGCGTTCTCGGACGAAGCGTGCGAGCATCGCCATTTCGGACGAATGATCATCCAGCCCGGACTCCACCGCCTCAGCGATGTTGGCGATCATGATCTCCGGGAGTTCCACCGCCATCTTGCCCGTTACGTCCTGGCTGGTAGCCGGAAAATGACCGTCAATCAGGAGGAATCGTGCCATGGCGTCCCCCACGGCTCCGGGCATCTGAAGGAGACCCTCCAGAATTGCTTCCGGTTCGTCGGCTGCAGAACCGAGGATCACTTGAGCGTCCGAGTCCAGGCGGATCGCCGACGTTAGCGCTTCCAGCTCCGGTGTCACACCCGAAGAGATCGGCGAGGCGCCGTCAAGCAGGCTCACGGCGTCTTCCAACGAAAGGTCCGTCCAATCCGCCACGTCGGCCATGAGCATTGCCGCCGGAAGCTCGCTTGTGTTGCCAAACGCGAAATGGCGTCGGGTCATCTCGATCAGGTTGTCACGGCTGCGGGACATGTGCGCCAACAATTCGTCGTCGTCCAGTTGTTCGACTGAAACCGAGGCCAGATTCAGGTTGGTTTCGATTGAGTCAGGTTTGATTTCTTCGAACCAGCGTCGTCGTTGCTCGTTGCCGAAATCCGTCCGGTGCACTTCGAACGCCCGGGCGATCTGTTGTTGAACTTCCGGATCGTTGATTGACGGCGCTCCGATCTCTCCTGGCGCGCGCCCGATTGGCGTCACCCGGCCGTAAATAAACCCGTTGATGACGACCGATGAGAGCGAAATGAAACCGCCGTAGTTCAGTATCGTCTGGCTGAGGATTTGCATGCTCAGAGGAGTCTGGTATTCGGCCCTGAAACGCGTCATCGGCGTCGGTGAATGCAGGCCGTCCAGGATCCACGTGCCCGGCCCCGGCGGTTCAAATTGCAGGTCGCCGTGTGACATGAGTGTGTCTCCCGGCCCGCTATGTACCGGAGTCTTACTGGCAGACTCCGTCTTCTGCGCCATGCCGGCGCCAGGCTTCGGGAAGAGCGGACCCATCCCTCGTATATCGATTCCCGCTTACTGAAGACTTTCACCGGGGAACGGCGCCGGCGTCCCTATTCACCCCGGAGTGAAAAGGACCAGGCAGAACTCGTTGTCGTCCGGGTCCTGCATCACTATGAATCGGCTGCCGTTCTCCTCGATCGCTTCCGTGAGTGTGCCGCCGAGCTCGACAACTCTCTCAGCCGCCGAATCCAAATCCGAGACCCGGATGTCGACGTGTGTACGGCCTTGCCGATTTTGGACTCGGGCACCTGTTGTAGCCCGATGCCAACCGATCCACCGGAGTTGCCGAAGAACAGGTACTGTCCGAACCGCTTCGGATCAGTATTCCCACGAACGGCGCCTCAGAACCGTCCGGCGCGCTCGATGTCGGTTACGTCAATCACCACGCCGGAAAGCTGGTCGATACCGGGTCCAGTCATGAGCTATCCGGCCGCTAGCTCTGCCTTCACGGAGCGCATTTGTGCCGGCATTACTGCGTTCGATTCCCAGGTCTGGATGACGCCCAGGTTTGTCGTGATAACCGGTTTGACCTGGACCCGGATCAAGATCGGGCCGTCTTCTGACATTATCCGAGGCAACTCGGTCGCCAACTCTTCCGTGTCCTCGAATGAGTACGCAGCTTTGTATCCGCTGCCCAACGCAATTGCAGGCCAGTCGATCTTCCCGGAGTTGGCGATCGGCTGACCACCCGTAATGGCGTAGACGCCGTTATCGAACACCACGTGGTAGAAGTTCTTCGGGGCCTTTCCCGCCACGGTGATGAGGCTGCCCAGGTTCATGATCAGGCTGCCATCGCCGTCCTGGACAACCACCTTGCGGCCCGGTGCGCCCAGCGCGATGCCTAAACCGACCGATGAGGCTTTACCCATCGAATTGTTTGTCGGTATGTCCAGCTCGGGCCGGTCTGATGCCTCTTTCCAGAACTTCGTCTGGGTCATAGCGGTCACCACTACGGCGTCGCCACGCTCGCGTTGCAGGGCTGATGCGACATCCTGGTACTCGATCATCGGTTTCTCCTGCGGCTCCGCGCCGGTTTTGGTTCAGGTTTCCGGGAAGGGACAGGGATTGGTTTTAATGGGATGCCGGGACCATAACTCGGAATCGTGATCGAGTCCATGTGCCGGGCCGCATATCAGGAAGACTCCAGGCGACCGTACGCGCGAAGCGCCCTCAGGTTTATCAGCGTCAAGTGTCCTGCCCACTGGCGTTTGGCGACTTCCCAGGCATGTGCGTACTGCTGACCCCATGCCCAGAACGGCCCCCAACTCCCGTCTACGGCCTGGGACTCGATCAGGTGATCGAGATAGGGCTCCACGCTGGAACGCAGGTCGTCTGCCAGCAACGAATCGGGAGCTGGCGCAAGCCATGTCGGGGGCGCGTGGTACGACTTCCATGCCGAAGGGTCGTTTGTAATCACGGCCCGGGCGGCGGCGATCAGGCGATCGTGCGCTGCCTCGGCACGGTCACCATCCATTCGCTCAAACATCCGCAGGTAGCACAACAAGACGTGCATCTCGATTTCGATCGGGAGCTTTGCGAAGTTCTCGAGGCCGAGATCGGTCGTCTCGTGCAGGAAATCGCCGGGGACGAGTGACCGATATTCGTGAAGGTACCCGACGATCTCGGCCGCCGGATTCCCCCGGTCGGCGAGTTCGAACGGGCCGTCCAGCTTCGGGCTGTAGTTCCACCATGGCGCGTGGGGAGCGTCCTCGACCTCCCACGACACCTTGCTCCAGCCGAACCGTTCGGCGTCGTAGGCGGCGACCAGATACGCGATAGCCCGGCTCACGAGCGGGTGTTCAGCGGGCAGCGACAGTGCGCTGATGTGCTGTAGCGCTACCGTGGTCGCCAGCGGCGATGACTCCGGCATCCATATGTCAGGCTCGATGCCGTGACCGAACCCGCCATCGTCGTTCTGAAACTCAGCCAGCGCGTCGATGACCGCCTGCTCGGAACCGTTCTCGAACTCGTGCGCGAACAGGGCGCGCTCCAGAGGTCGGGCGAGGATCTTCATGAAATTGGATGCCTCGCGGAAGGCGTCTGTTGAGAGAGTTAGCGGCATGGGAATCGATTTGAGAGAAAGACTTCTCCCTCATCCTGCACCTTCTCCCGCTGAGAGAAGGGAATGACCTCGTATGTCCCCCCGATCCTTGCGGTGCCGGAAGGACGAGGGACCATCACCAAAATTCCTTCGTACCTACCAAACCACGAGGGGCGAAACCCTGTCCGTCCCTCGATCGTTCGAGCCCACCACCTGGCACGCAGATAAAGCAGCGCTTTGGGTGGAGAGTGAGCTTGGACCTCCCTCACCCTTCCGTGGAAGGGCAGGCTCCCGGCCCTCTCCCATCGGGAGAGGGGGCAGGCACCTGCAATCTAAACGCTGACGTACTCAGCGCCGATCAGGACAGCGACAGGTTTCGATGTCTCTGCTGCCTTCTTGAATGCAAGTTCAATCCGGTTCAACTCATCGTCCGTCTCCACGATCCAGTAGGGCGTGCCCCAGGTGTGCAGGAATGGCTCGAGGAACTGGGCGGCGCTGTCCGGTGTATCGCCGTGGCGCGTGTAGCCGCGGTAACCGATGAACATGACGAGCGGCAGATCGATCCCGATACCGAGTCCCCTGAGGGCGTCCCCGGACTCGAACAATCCCGAGTTCTGGATCATGATGGCCGGCTTCTGGTTGGCGATCCACAGCCCGGCGGCGATGGCTATCGCCTCACCCTCCCGGGCGATGGGGACGACCTCCATGCCGCTCTCCGTCATGGTGTCATACATGAAGTTGGTCTCGCTGTCGGGCAATGTCACGACATGCGTAACGCCCTGCGCCGCGATTTTCTCCACCATCGAGCGGGCGGTAAGACCCTGTGTCGTCATTTGGAAAGACTCCTGAACTGGCCGGTGTCATAGCCGGAACGCCTCGCCGGAGGCCGGATATCGGCGGCGGCACAAGGTTAATGCCACAAACCGCACCGGGCAACAAGTGCGTTCAGTCGTCGGCTGCTGCCGGTTCTGAGTCTGGACTTGCAGGATCAGCGATCGCGGTCTTCCGGGGAGCCGGAGTCAAGAGGATCAACAGTGCCGAAACGATGGCGAACGCCGTGAGCACGGGAAATACAGCCTGGTAGTCGCCGGTCATATCAAAAATCAATCCGGCCCCCAGCGCTCCGGCAGCCTGTCCCCCACCTGTCCACGGCTCAATGAATCCCCGGACGGCGCCGAGAGACCGCCGTCCGAAATAATCGGCGACCACCACCGATGGCACGACAAGCAATCCCCCCAGTCCAAAACCGAACAGGGTTGCAACGACGAAGGCCAGCAGCGTGTTGTCTACGATCAAAAATAGCAACGCCACTACGCCCAGGAACAGCCCGACACCCGCGTAGGCAAATCGGACCGGCAACCGTTCAGCGACAACACCCCAGAAAATGCTGCCAACCGCCGATCCCGCAGCCAGTGACGTAAGTGCCGCCGCAGCGACCGTTGCATCGATACCCTGGTCTCGCAGGAATGCTGCCTGGTGGATGTTGACACTTGCATGGACGAAGAAGAGCAGGCCGCCTGAAAGGCCGACAATCCAGAGTGCGGGTGTTCGTATGGCGTCCCGCAGCGTCCAGCCTTCCGGTTCGGGTGCGCCTGACGACGAAACTGTCGTTTGGGCGTCATCGGTCTCCGTCTCTTCCAGTTCGCCATCACCATCAGGTTTGAGGCCGACGTCTTCCGGCCTGGAGATCATCAAGGCCCAGAGCGGAGCCAGGGCGACCAACCAGACGGTAATCCCGAGCCAGAACCAGGCCTCTCGCCATCCGACGGTGTTTATCAGGATCTGAGCGAAGAACGGCATGAGGCCCATGCCGACCGAATGCGTTGATCCCAGTATCCCGTTGGCTCGGCCACGGCGACGGATGAACCACTGGGAGACGACGGTGCCAGTCCCGATTTGAACCGGCGCGGCAAAGATGACGCGTCCGATCCCGAACAGAATGTAGAAGCTGATCGGCGTGATCCACCAGCCAATCGCCATTGTCGTGAATCCCAGTAACACCGCAGCGCCGAGCAAAACGGCACGCGGGCCGTACCGATCTACCAGATAACCTGAAACGGGTGCTGCAAACATTGCGGCGATCCCGCCCGCACTGGCCGATCCAGCCAGCAGCGTCCTGCTCCACCCGAGGTCTTCTGACATCGGGAACATGAATACAGCAAGCGTCAACGATGCCGCCGCGTTGCGGACAAACACGGCCGTGCCGGCCGAGAAAAGGATCGCCCAGCCGTAAAAGAACGGTGTGCGTCGAACGAATTGGTACCTGATGTTGGAAGAATTCAAGAGGAAGGAAAAAGCCGAAACCCTCGGGGAGAGAGTGCTGCCGTCTGCGGCGGACGATGTTACAACTTCACTGCAAGAGACGGGCGTCGGGTAACCGACCGGCGCAACGATGTGATTTCAAACTGGCTTCCACAGCCTGGGTTCGACACGGTATCTCAGAAGACCCGGAAGGAAATGCAAATATGAGCATCATCTATGAGAAACGCGATCGCGTCGCTTACATAACCATCAGCAATCCGGACAAGGCCAATATCCTGGACAAAGCGTCTTCCGACGCCCTCTCAGACGCATGGAAAGAGGTCTGGGAGGATCCTGACATCCGTTCCGCGGTGCTGACCGGGGATGGCGACAGGTACTTCTGTGCGGGACATAACCTGGCCCCCCGCCCGGATGTAACGGACGAGGAACGCGAGCGCCTCAGGATGCAGCGCGTTTACTGGCCTCTGGCCGGAACGGTTAATGGCGCCAACACCGGCGTCGATGGCCGGATGGGCGACCATTACCCGCAGATATGGAAACCGGTCGTCGCCGCCGTGAACGGCTGGGCCGCCGGCGCGGGGTTCTACCTGGTGCTCGGGTCGACCGATATCCGGATCGCATGTGAGGAGCACGCGCGCTTCAAGTTTGCGCTTCTATCCCAGGGCTGGGTCGGCAACGGTCCCGGGGCGACGCTGCTCACCCGCCAGGTGAACTACGCCGACGCGATGCGAATACTGCTCATGGACGAGCCGTTCGGAGCTGAGGAGGCCCTTCGTATCGGCCTGATCAACGAGGTGGTCCCTCACGACAATCTATTGGATCGGGCAGACGAGCTGGCGCAACGGCTAGCGTCGATGCCGCCGGTGGCCGTGCGGATGATGAAGGAGTTCGTGATCCGGTTCCGGGAATCTCCGGTGGACACGGCGTGGCAGGTTCAAAACCTGATGAACACGCTGTTGATCCAGACGACTATGGACGGTGACGAGGGCAGGGCGGCGTTCAACGAGAAGCGGGAGGCGAATTTCACGGGCGCGCTGCGCAAGAAGGGCGAAGCGTTCCCGGACCCGACGCTGGAAGAGGCGGAACGGCTGGAGGAGCTGTACCTGTCAGGGGAGTACTAGGCCCGCGGGGGTGCCGTGATGTTTGGGGGCGAGGCTCGTTCCGCCCGGTCGCCGCTGCAAGCCGAGGGCGTGTTGGAGAGGGCAGGCCCGTCCGCCCCTCTCCCGCGGCGGGGAGAGGGGGCAGGTGACTTCGGTCGTTATTGGCGGGCTGTCATCCTGAGCCGAGGCGAAGGATCTCCCGGCTTCTAACACGTTTCGATGGGCTTCCCTCCGGGCGGTTTGCGAGCGGCCAGACTGCTACGTCAGCGCTCCTGAATCCCGAAGCGCGGCGATATCAGCGTCGGTCATTCCCAACACATCGGCGAGAACTTTGTCGGTGTCCGCGCCCAACGCAGGAGCCGCTGTCTGGGCCGGGCGTTCGCCTTCGCGCCATCGCCAGGGCAGTCCCGGCAATCCCCGGATCGCTCCGTCCAGATCTGGAGACGACGCGTAGAAGCCACGCTCCTGAAGATGTGGGTCACCGAACATCTCCGTGGAGTCCGGCGAGGGCGCAGCGGGCACGCCGGCGGCCTGGAGCGCACGCGTCGCTTCCCGGGCGGATCGGCCGATAGTCCAGGCCGCTATGGCGGCGTTGATTGCTTCCTCGTCTCGCTTTCGGACCTCGATCCCGTCGGTAGTTCGGTCTGCCAGCCCCGGAACCGCACGGCACAGTGCCGTCCACTCGGCCCCGGTCGATGCGCTTATCGCTATCCACGCATCATCGCCCCTTGACGGGTATACACCGTGCGGAGAGATCGCCGGATGGGCGTTGCCCATCGGGCCCGCCGCTGGAATGCCGAGTTGATGTTCGATCAATGGGCCGGGCATTGTCGTGAGCAGCGACTCGACCATCGAAAAGTCGATGTGTCCTCCCAGCCCGGTCTTTGCCCTGTGCCGCAGCGCGGCGCCGATGGCGAACGCCATGCGCAGCCCGCACAGCGGATCCGCCCACGCCCATCCGACTCGCGGCGGCGCGCCCGCGTAGCCGTTGAGGGTGGAGAATCCCGTGTAGCACTGGATGAGTGTTCCGTAGGCGACGCGACTGGCGTCCGGTCCCGTGCGCCCCAGTCCGGACGCCGAGAGCAGGACGATGTCCGCGCGCGTATTACTCAGCGCCTCGTAGCCAAGGCCGAGGCGGTCCAGCACCCCGGTGGCGAAGTTTTCGACCACGACATCGCACTCTTTCACCAGCCGGTGCGCGATCTTGATCGCATCGGGGTGCTTCAGGTTCAGGGTGATGCCGCGCTTGGACTTGCCGAGGACGGCGTGCAGTTCGGACGCCCGGCCCGGGTCGGCCCGGCCGCCTGTCTCGACCTTGATGACATCCGCACCGAGCGCCGCCAGGTAGCGGGTACACGTGGGACCGGCTATTACCCAGCTCAAGTCCAGCACCCGGAGCCCTTGCAGGGGTCCCCCGGTCGGGGGAGTTGTCTGTGGAGTTGCGGAGCCAGGTCGTACCGGCACTGCAGTCGTTGATCGATGCACGTTGTATGGACATCCCGGACGGCGTATCGAACCGGCGGTGGGATGCTGGAACTCGGTGAAGAACCCGCGGTGGAGGAGTTGCGGCGACGTCAGCAGATCGCTCGGAGTCGCCAGCGGGAACGATGGTACGTGCGCCTCCTGCGCGATCTCGTAAATCCACTGCTTCGGGCGAGCGACGCTCCATTCACTGATTAGCTGGTGCAGGGCTCCCCAGTGCGTCCCACGATCTGCTTTCGTGGCGAAACGCTCATCGTCCCCCCAGACCGGGTCACCCATGACCCCGAGCCACGCCTTCCACTGGCGTTCCTCCCGGGGAGATATCGCAACGAAGCCGTCCGATGCGGGGATGATGGTGACGGTTGAACCGTCCCCGTCGCCTTCTAGTTGGCGTGTTTGCGACGGGTTGCCGTACGCCGGCGCGGCCAGCTCACGGATCGCCATGCAGGCCAGGGCTTCCCGGGTTGACACATCGATCAGCCCGCCAGACGGGGAGCGCTCTCCGGCGAGGGCGAGCATGGCGGCGCATGCTGCCGTCGCGCCCGCGACGAACGCCGATTGATCACCGGCAGCCCTCACCGGTGGCTCAGCATCCGTGTCCGCGACCTGGCCGATCAGCAGACGACCCATTCCTGAAGCATGAAACGACACCAGGTCGCCGCCGGTGAAGTCGGCGTCCGGACCGGTCAGGCCAAACGGCGTTACGGCAACGATCAATGCGCTGGATTTTCGCGAACGTGCCCTGTCGATGAGAACCCGGGCCGTTGACGCGCCCGCAGGAGTGACGTCCACTATCACGAGGTCTGCCTGACCCAGGCCCTGATCGGTTTCTGCCGGATTTGACGTGCGCCGCTTGCCATCATTAACGGCGAGCCAGGCGTTGCCGTCTTCTATGTCGTTCGATTCCCGGGCCACGTCCGCGCCGGCTTCTGCAAATGACTGGCCGCACACGGCCCCGGCAAGCCCGGGTCCGAGTTCGACGACGCGGAGTCCGGTTATGAGGTCCAGTCCGTTGGTTTCAGGGCTCATGCTGATCCCGAGTTTATGTGCGTGTTAATCGGCGGCGCCCCTCTTTTTGTTCGGGGCCGCCGGGATGCTACACCGTAGCTGACCGTAACGCGATGCAGGACCGGGCCATACGCCAATACGCATTAGTTCAGGTAGTTTCGGCCAGATCCGCCGCCGCGCTGGTAAAGTTGCGGCACGCAATTTCAGACGGTGATCGACGCACCGCATCCGGTGAAAAGTTGGAGAGTGGATAACGAATGGTGAACGGCAACGGTCCTTTCGGCGCCCGGGCGTCCCTGCAAACTCAGTCCGGTGAGCTCACCTATTACCGATTGGCAGCCCTGAAAGAGCAGGGCGTCGTGGACACCGACACGCTGCCGTTCAGCATCCGCATACTCCTGGAAAACGCGTTACGACAGGCGGACGGCGGGGTGGCTGAGTTAGCGGACGTCGAGACGGTGGCGTCGTGGAGTTCCACGTCCACGCCAGAAAAAGAGGTCCCATACCTGCCCGGCCGGGTTGTTCTGCAGGACTTCACCGGGGTTCCATGCGTAGTGGACCTGGCGTCGATGCGCGACACCGTTGCCGAATCAGGCGGAGACCCCTCGGTAGTCAATCCCATCATCCGGACCGATCTCGTGATCGACCACTCGGTGCAGGTCGACTACTTCGCCACGGAAGGCGCGCTTGCCATGAACATCGAGCGCGAATTTGAGAGGAACCAGGAACGTTATCTACTGCTCAAGTGGGCGCAGGAGGCGTTCGATAATTTCCGGGTCGTCCCGCCGGGCGCGGGTATCGTGCACCAGGTGAACCTTGAGTTCCTTTCACCGTCCGTGTTGATAGACGAGGGACCGAACGGGCGTGTGGCTTACCCGGACACGTGCATCGGCACGGATTCTCACACGACTATGATCGACGGTCTTGGCGTGCTTGGCTGGGGCGTCGGCGGCATCGAGGCGGAGGCGGTGATGCTGGGGCAGCCGTACTACATGCTGGTCCCGGAAGTTGTGGGAGTTCGCTTGACCGGCTCGTTGCCGGAAGGGACGACGGCCACTGACCTGGTACTCACCGTCACCGAAACCCTTCGTGCTCACGGCGTGGTCGAAAAGCTGGTCGAGTTCTTCGGTCCCGGCCTGGTCGCATTGCCGGTGGCTGACCGCGCCACTATCGCCAACATGTCACCCGAGTACGGTGCGACGGCCGGGTTCTTCCCGGTGGACGAGCAGACGCTCCGATATCTCCGGCTGACGAACCGCGGATCAGAGGCGGATATCGCTGACGCCTACTACCGGGCGCAGGGCCTCTTTTACGGAGACGACACGCCGGATCCCGAATACACATCGATCGTTGAAATAGACCTTGGTTCGATAGAGCCAAGCGTGGCCGGGCCGCGACGCCCGCAAGACCGCGTGACGCTCAGCGGGGTGGAACAGAACTTCTTCGACGCATTCCCGGAGGGCGGGCGATCAGACGACACCGGAATGGACGCGCCGTTCCGCAACGGTGTAACCGTGGACGTGGACGGGGCGCAGGTCGAGGTCGGGGATGCGGCCGTCGCCATCGCCGCCATCACGAGTTGCACAAACACCTCCAACCCCTACGTGATGGTTGGAGCCGGCCTGCTTGCACGCAACGCGCTGGCCAGGGGCCTGCAACGCAAACCCTGGGTAAAGACCAGCCTGGCGCCGGGGTCGCAGGTGGTCACCGGTTACCTGGACGCGCTCGACCTGACCAGGGACTTGAACGAGCTGGGATTCAACACCGTCGGTTACGGCTGCACGTCCTGCATCGGGAACTCCGGGCCGCTTCCGGCGCCGGTCGCACAGGCGGTTGACGACAACGACCTGACGGTCGCCGGGGTGCTAAGCGGCAACCGGAACTTTGAGGGGCGGATCCATCCGCAGGTGAAGGCCAACTACCTGGCTTCGCCGATGCTGGTGGTGGGTTATGCGCTTGCCGGCCGGGTCGATGTAGACCTCGTTCGCGATCCTCTTGGCACGGGTTCCGACGGCAACGCGGTTTACCTGAAAGACATCTGGCCGTCCCAGAGCGAAATCGCTGAAGCGGTCGATGGCGGCGTGACGCCGGCGCAGTTCGCAACGGGCTACGATGGCGTGTTTGAAGGTTCCGAGCCGTGGAAAGCGTTGCCGGTGCCGACGGGCGTTCAGTTTGCATGGGATCCGGGTTCCACGTACGCGCAGCGCGTGCCGTTCTTCGACGGTATGCCGGCCGATGCGCCGCCTGCGGCAGACATCAAGGGCGCCCGTGTATTGCTGAGACTCGGCGATAGTGTGACCACAGACCACATTTCGCCGGCCGGAAGCATCCCTCCGAGCGCGCCGTCCGGACAGATGCTGCTCGGCGATGATGTCCCGCGACGTGACTTCAACACCTACGGAGCAAGGCGCGGGAATCACAACGTGATGGTCCGCGGCACCTTCGGCAACATCCGCCTGCGGAATCGGATGACGCCGGAGCGCGAGGGTGACTGGGCGATTCACCTGCCCGATGGCGAAGAGATGCGGGTGTTCGATGCGGCGATGAAGTACGAAGAGGAGGGAGTGCCGCTGGTAGTCCTCGGCGGGCGCGAGTACGGAACCGGCAGCTCGAGAGACTGGGCGGCCAAGGGACCGGCGCTGCTCGGCGTGCGTGCGACCATCGTCGAGAGTTATGAGCGCATCCACCGCAGCAACCTGATCGGGATGGGGGTGCTGCCGCTCCAGTTCCTGGACGAAGACAGCGCTGACTCGCTTGGACTGACCGGACGTGAGACGTTTGAGATCACGGGCATTGCGGGCGATTTCGAGCCACGCCAAACGGTTCATGTCACCGCGACGACCGATAGCGGCGAAGCCACGGAGTTCGACGCGACGATGCGCATCGACACCGGAGTTGAGTGGGATTACTACCGGCACGGCGGAGTGCTCAACTTCGTATTGCGCCGGATGGCGAGCGAGGCCGGATAGGGGACGGCATTGCGCACCGTAACAGGACGCGTTGTGGTCGCGAGATGTCATTCCGGGTGAAGTGTTCGCAGGGGCGTATGGCGTTACGCCCGACGCTTGCGCTCCATGAGGACGCTGGATGGCGAGCCGGATGAGCAGGGCGAGTCCTTGGTAGATTGAGGGCGTATTGCCATACGCCCTACATGTACAACGCGTGCGCCCGGGAATGACCCGCCTACCGGCTCCCCAGCGCTGCTCGCAGGGCCGTTTCCAGTTCCGGGTGGACGAATTCGTACCCGGACTCCAGGAGCCTGGCAGGGCGTGCGTCCTGGTCGGTGAGTATCAGTTCACGGCCCATCTCGCCGAATACCAGCTTTGCCAGGAGACCGGGCATCCAGCCGAACGCTGGCCGCCCGATGGCGCGCGCGAGAGCGCTGGCGAACTCCCTGTTGGTCACGGAGTTTGGCGACGTCACATTGACCGGGCCGGCGATCTCTGGATTGTCGATTACATGCAGGATGGCTCTGATAACGTCGGCCGTGGCGACCCAGCTGATGTGCTGCCGACCGTTGCCGACCCGTCCACCGAGCCCGACACGGGCCAGTGGAAGTTGACGGGCGATCAGCGCGTCGTCACGGTCAACGATGACGCCGAATCGCGTGTTCACAACTCTTATCCCGGCCTCTGAGGCCGGTTCGCAAGCTGCTTCCCAGTCCACGGCTACATCGGCAAGGAATCCGTCGCCCGGTTCGGACGTCTCATCCAGTTGCTCTCCCGGCCGGCTTCCGTAGTAACCGACCGCCGAAGCGCAGACCATTATCGCGGGAGGGCGCTCCAGCCCGGCCAGGGCTTCCGCAAGGAGACGGGTCCCTTCCACGCGACTGGATCGGATACGCTCCTTTTTTTCACCACCCCAGCGCCAGCTCGCCAGGGGCTCTCCGGCGAGATGGACCACGGCATCATGGCCCTCAAGCAGATCGCTATCGACGCGACCGGAAACTGGATCCCACCGGGCTTCGCCGCCCGTCCGGGCCGCAACCCGGCGAACCAGGTGTGTCACATTGTCGCCGCGCGCTCGCAAAGCGAACGACAGCGCACTGCCCACAAGACCGGAAGCTCCGCTGATCGCGACCCGTATCGTCATCCTGTCCTCCGGTTTCAGGTTCATAATTGCGGGTCCGGTGTCGAACCGAAATGTGATTTCGGCGTCAAAGACAATCGGATTTATTCATCGTTTTAGAAGGGACCACGGTTTCCCGATGTCCGAACAAGCAATCCTAGTCGAACGCGAGGGACCTGTAGCAACGCTCGTTCTGAACCGCCCGGACAAAATGAACGCGATATCGCTCGAAATGTGGGGGAGCCTCACGGATCGCGTGGAAGAACTTGGGGACGATGAAAGCGTCCGTGTGATCGTATTCCGCGGAGAGGGGGGACGGGCGTTCTCTGCCGGCGCCGATATCGGCGATTTTGAGGCGAGCCGGCACGATTCCCGGTCCGCAATCGAGTATGCCGTTGTGTTCGAGGGGGCGCTGGAAAAAGTCGCCGGGCTGAGCGTTCCCACTATCTCGATGATCGAAGGTGTGTGCGTGGGCGGCGGGCTGGAACTGGCGTCCTGCACGGATATCCGTATAGCTGCCGAGGGATCGCGATTCGGGGTCCCGGTGGCGCGGATCGGGGTCGTTGCAGGGTTCAGGGAGATGCGGCGTCTTGTGGCGATCACCGGTCCTGCCAATGCGGCATACATCGTGCTCAGTGGGGAAATCCTGGGTCATGACGCGGCGTTGGGCATGGGCCTTCTGACGCGGGTCGTGGAACCGGAACGCCTGTCCGAAGACGTCTACGGCCTGGCCGGGCGGATGGCGACGCTTTCCCCGGTATCCCACGCCGCGCACAAAGAAATTCTCGAGACGCTACTGGCGAATCCTTCCCTGGATGGCGTGGACCTGAAAGCGCCCGGGGGAGCGCAGTTCCGCTCCTTCGATTCAGAGGATTTCAGAATCGGCACGGAGGCCTTCGTAAACAAGACGAAGCCGGAATTCACCGGCCGGTAACGAGCGATGGACGTCAACGCGGATCTGGAAACGCGCGTCGGTATCTACGCCGATGACCTCACGGGCGCGCTCGACGCCGCTGCCCCGTTTGCAGCCATCGGCGTGTCCGCTTACGTATCGGTATTCGGCGTCGTGCCGGACGGAGCAGGGCTAAAGCACCGGGTGTTGTCGCTGAACGTGGACACGCGACATGGCGACCGGTTTCCCGTGTTCGACAAGGCGGCGAGAGCGGCCCAGGAGTTACGTGCGGCCGGGTTCACGCTGCTCGTCAACAAGATCGACTCTACGCTCCGCGGGCATGCCGGAATGGAGGCCCGGGCCGGGTTGTCGCCGGAACCATCTGACCCGCGTGATATCGGAAACCAGGGCGCGTGGTCGGGGCCGCGTCTCGCCTTGATCGCTCCATCATTCCCCGCCATGGGCAGGACTGTGATCGGTGGGCGGGCGCTGGTGAACGGAGTCCCGCTGGCCGAAACCGAGGTAGGCAACGATCCGTTGTCGCCGGTCGCCTCAAGTGAAGTCGCGGACCTCATCGAGGCGAACACGGGAATCCGCCCGTCGGTCCTGACCCTGGAGCTGGTCCGGGGCGATGGCCGCTTGCGTGATGTGATCTCCGATATGCTCGGGGAACCGCCTGTTCTCGCCGTCTGTGACGCCGAAACGGATGACGATCTGGCCTCGATCACCGACGTGGCGATCGAGGCCCGCGGTGACGTGATCCTGTCGGGTTCTGCGGGCATCACGTCAGCGCTGGCCCGTTCTCTTTTCGGCCGGATTGAACAACCCGGTTGCTATAACCATCCTGGCGCAACGAACGCCACGCCTGCCCTCATCATTTCCGGCAGCCAGAGAAGCGTGTCCTGGCGACAGCTGGAGGTGGCGTCAGGCGACCGGGCGATGGACTGGCTTCAGATAGACCCGAAGGCCCTGTTGTCGGAGGACTCTTCGCGAGAAGTTCGGGACGATGCGGTCGCCCGGACCGCTCGTGCCCTTGAGGCGGGGAAGCACGCCGCCGTGTCTCTATCGCGCGTGGACGGGGCGAGCTCCGCCGATGACGGAGACCGGACCAAACTTGTCAGGGAACTGGGCGCCATCTGTTACAGGATCGTGCGGCGCAGGCGCCCGGGCGCGCTGGTGTTGATCGGCGGAGACACTGCGCAGAGCGCGCTGAGGGCGACTGGTACCGCTGGTATCGTGTTGCGCGACGAGCCCTTCCCCGGAGTCCCCGCCGGGACCATTGATGGCGGGTTGCTCGACCGCGTTCGCGTCATTACGAAAGCTGGAGCGTTCGGGGATGAGGATGTACTGGTTGAAGTGATCGACTACCTGGTCTGACCCAGAGACGGGATTATCGCCCGGAAGATATGACCGGCCGCGGGACCGGGCCGAGATAGAAAGATGTGTCATAGCGTGAGTAAACCTATCCTCGCCATCACCCTGGGCGACCCGGCGGGAGTCGGACCTGAGGTCACGGCGAAAGCGTTCCCGCAAGAGGCCGGGCTCGGCCGCTCCATACCGCTGGTCGTTGGAGATGCGAGAGTGGTTTCAGATGCGGCGGCGCGATGGGCGCCCGGATGGGACGTTGCGGCGATCGAAGCACCGGAGGAAGCGGCCGCGGCAGGCGAGCGCGTGATCCCGGTAATAGACATATCGAATTGCGATCCTGCTCGCTTCAAAATCGGCGAGGTGGATCCGTACACCGGAAATGCCGCGTACGAGTACGTGGTCCATACCGCAGGACTGGCAATGGACGGGCGGGTGGCGGCGATCGTGACGGCGCCACTCAACAAGGAGGCGATGCGGCTTGCCGGCCACATGTACGACGGCCACACCGGGCTTCTTGGCTCGCTCACGGGTACGAAGAAATACTTCATGGTGCTGGGATCCGACGTACTCAGGGTCATCCATGTCAGCACCCACGTCTCGCTGGAAGAAGCCGTCAAACGAGTCAAGGCGGACCGGATCCTCGACACCATAAGAGCCGGGTACGCGCATCTGCGACAGATGGGCTTCGAAAACCCCCGTGTCGCCGTGGCCGGACTGAACCCCCATGCGGGTGACGGCGGTCAGTTCGGGGTGGAGGAGGCCCGGGAAGTCGTTCCTGCCGTCGAGTCGGCCCGGACGGAAGGGATCGACGCCACCGGACCGATATCGCCGGACGCTGTCTTCCGGATGGCGCAAGACGGGCGGTACGACATCGTCGTGGTGCTTTACCACGACCAGGGCCACATCCCGGTCAAGCTGGTGGCCTTTGAAGAGGGTGTCAACGTGACCGTGGGACTGCCGATCATCAGGACGTCGGTCGACCACGGCACCGGGTTCGACATCGCGGGACAGGGCGTGGCGAGCGAGATCAACATGATCTCGGCGCTCGACTACGCCTACAAGATGGCGACGGGCGACCGGAGCGGGTAGGGCAGTTCTGACGGGATACCGGCAACCCGGCGACATCAAGGGCGACGCCGCCGGGCCGGTAGTTACGCTTGCTCGCTCTGCATCCGCGACCTGAAGAACAGGCCGGCGGCTACGAGTATCAGCAAGATGCCCACGATGTTTGAGGCCCAGGGCAAGTAAAGACCGTACATAGCCAGCATGTCTTTGCCGTCACTTGCCTCTTTGACGAGTTCGGTGACAGTTGCTTCCGTGTATCCGAAGTCGTTGGCGAATCGTACGTACTTTGTGCCGTCCGGGGCAACCGCGCTCACTGTGTCTTTTACATGAGCGTCCACGGCCGCGCCCGTGTTCGGCTCGACCCACACGTCTGTCACGGTATCGAACACCAGCGGGAGCCCGGTAGCGGGGTCAGGGCCAAGCGGGATGTCCGATTCGTCGACGATGTAGCGCCATGTGGCGAGGCCGGCCGTCTCATCTTCGGCGACGTAGGTCGCGGGAAGCGCCTGTCTGGCGACTGCGATCCAGGTTGTGTGCTCCGCGTCTTTCTTGGTGTGGAACGGAAGGCCCCACTGGCCGGTGCGGCGGTCCGCTTCCTCCATCAGTTCGGGCAGATATTCTTTGGTCTTTCGGTCAACCACCAGTTCCATGTCGGTGGGAGCGAACCGCGGGTCCAGCAATCCCAGGTCGGAACCATCCGCCAGGTTGGTGGTCGTGACCTTTTCGTTGATGGTCATCGTGTCGCCGTCCGTGCCCGTGGCGACGCGCGTCCGGTGAAATCTGACCGGGATGTCAACGGCCGGTAGATCGGCCGGATTCGCCAGGATTGTCTGCGTCCTGGGATCGAGGACGAGCGCCAGGGCGTCCGGGTCTGCCAGGAGAGCGCCGATTGTCGGGTCTTTCAGAACTGCGCCGAGAGCCGGATCCATGACCAGCGCCAGGAGGTCCGGGTTGGTGGCCAGCGCCGTCACTGCGTCTGAAGCCAGGAGGGCGGCGACGCCCGGGTCAGCGAGAAGCGCTGCCAGTGACGGATCCGCTGTCATCAGCGCCGGCAATTTGGTCGGGTCAGCGAGCGCGGCCATCACGGCAGGATTGGAAAGCGCGGCCAGCACGTCCGGGTTGGCCAGCGGAGCCAGGGCGGCCGGATCGGCAAGCAGCTCTAGTATTCCAGGCGTCGTCACAAGATCGCCAAGAGCCGGATTCGCGAGCAGGCCTGAGATAGCCGGGTCGCTCAGGAGTGCGCCGCCCGCTCCGGACACGGCCAACCCGGCGACCGTTTCGTTGGCCAGCAACCGGCTCGTAATCGACGTGTCTACGAGGGTGTAGGTGCCTTCTATGTCGACGGTTCGGTCCAGATCGTCAGGGACTACTTCAAACCGATCGAATAAGACGGTTCCCCAGATGATCCCAAATCCGAGCAGGATCACTCCGATGATTCCGGTGATCCACACGATTTTCGACGTTTGGCTGCTCATGACGTGCGTCTGTTTCGCTGTTCAGAAGCCAGACGGCGCAATTGAGATGCACCGTCCACCCGTGTCGCGGCGCCGGATACGAACGAGGGCCGCTGGGATACGAGAGAGGTTACCGTGCCAGAAACGCGTGTTTCTCTGAAACAACGCTACGGGAATCACCCGAAAGTGGTGTTTCAGTCGTATATCCGTGCCAAATCGGGCGAAAACCGCCCATATCCGGCGCGTCCATTAGCCCCGTTTTGCGCCGGGGTATTCGCGATCAGGAGAAAGCGCGCAGGTTGGACTTGGCCATCTCGCTGCTGGTCACAAACTCCAGAAGTGCGGACTGTCCGTCTTCGGTTGCCCTTCGGGCACGCATCAGTGCCGGACCGACATCCTCCGGATCGTCAATTCGTTCGCTCCAGCCACCCATGGCGCGTGCCATGTCCGCATACCGCCCGTACAGCGCACGGGAGCCGAACCGGTCATTGGACAGCTCCATGTGCGGCACTTCGACCGCCATATCGTCGTTGTTCAAGACGACGGTGCAGATCGGGATGTTGGAACGCACCGCTGTCTCGAAATCAAGGCCGGTCATTCCGAACGCCGCGTCGCCCATGAAGTTCACGCAGAACTTATCCGGTTTCGCCAGCTTGGCGCCCATGATCAACCCGAGCCCGGTGCCCAGTCCGTGTGACTTGCCCCAGCCCAGGTAGCTGCGAGGCCCGTCCGAACGGTAAAAGGGCATGATCTGCATTCGGGGACTGCCCGAGTCGTGCGTGACGATCGCCTCTGATGGGTCGACACGGTTCATGAACTCGCCGAGGACCCTGTACGCGGTGATCGGGGATTCGCCCGACGTCAGTTTCGACTCCCATTCGCCGTACCACGCCGATCTGAGGGTGGAGATTCTGGCGGCGGTATCCGGGGTTTCGCGTTCCCGGGTC
>JASLLE010000054.1 GCA_030747175.1 Dehalococcoidia bacterium
GGTACACCCCTTCGTCACGTGCCGCACTCGGGAGATCAGGCCACGACCTCTTGAAGTCAGTCTGACGCAGACGCTGTTGGTCAGAGTAGGCAGTCACTCCGGTTCCTCCCGACTCGGAGTGTACAGCCCGGATGGCCGAGTCGAAACGCGCAAGGCCCGCGACGTCGTCTCGGCGCCTGGGGAGGTCATTGTCTCGGCAGAATCAATGGCTATGCCGTTTCACCCGGTGCGGGTCCGGGATTCTCGTGTTCATGTTCCCAGAGGATCTGGGTCGTGAGGACTGCTGCCGGAGACGATGGCATGCAGCGGCGAGAGGATGTTGGCGAGGCGTTCTGATCCTCCTCTTGCGCCGGACTCCCGCGCCGTTTGCGGTCACCTCAGAACGAGTCGTCGTCGTAGAATCAGTGGCGGAAGAGCCCTCTGTTTCACACGATAACTGGACACGTTTCGCTCGACACTCCACACTGTGTGCTACACCGCATACCCTTGTATTCTTGGTAAGAACGAGGTCTCCGGTTCAACTCCGGATGTGGGCTCCACCCCAGTATTCACAGAGTGGGAAGACCGCTCCAGCCTTCAAGCTGGTTCAGGTTGAACGTTTGCTATCCGGGGACGAACTCGCAGATTCACAGAGCTACTGCAGTCCGATTCCTATCTATGCTCAGGTCGTAGGGTGGCAGGCAGCTTATCGCGGACGAATTCTGGACCGTCGCATCAGTAAGGCTCGTCCTCAGGGGAAGATGCGAGGAATCGTGCCCGTGAGGAATACCATGGTTGAGAGCCGTGAGTTGCGGGTCTGTCTCACCTCGGCGTAAGTGCCCGCGAAGGCAGGAGCCACGTGGTCGAGATCTCGGCAATACAGGTGTCCGAGCTGGGCGGCGAGCCAGCCACGATTGCCGAGTTGGACGCGGTGAGACGCTGGGACTTTTCCCAGGAAGAACTTAGCGGCAGCGTGGTGTTCATCGCGTATGTGGACGGAGAGGCGATCGGGTATGCGACCGCCGCGGTCAAGTTTTTTGGTCGTGGCTTTGTCTGGATGCTGGCCGTCGATCCGGTCTACCGCCGGCGGGGTGTCGCCACGGCCCTCATGCGACGTGCCGAACAATGGTGCCCGTCGGATCAGCTTTTCACTTCGACGAACCGATCGAATGTGCCGGCGCAGCGACTGTTTGAATCCCTCGGCTATCTCGAAAGCGGGACGGTAGACAACCTGGATCCGGGCGATCCGGAGGTGTTCTACTGCCTGACTCTTAAGGGTGATCCTGGCTAGTCGCCTCCGGTTGTCGAGGACTCAGCCAGATGCTTCAGTGGCGGGTGGGTGCGACGAACCTGGCAACTCGCTGAGGGGCAGGCGCTGCACTTGGCGCTTGCGTTCACGGCTGCTGCCCGGCCTCTCACTGGCCCGGCGAAATATCTGCCGGGTTCTAGCCCTTGATTCCGGTCATGGTGACGCCTTCGATGAAGTATCGCTGTGCGAACAAAAACAGGATCAGGACCGGCAGGATCGCCAGGGCCACGGCGGCCATCACCACGGAAGGGTTACCGCTGTCCAGACGTCCCCGCAGCGCGGCGATTCCAAGTGGCAGGGTCATTCTTTCTATGGTGTTGAGGTAGATTAGCGGCGTGAAGTAGTCGTTCCAGGTCTGGTTGAAGGTGATGATCGTCAAAGCGGCGAGCCCTGGCCCTGCCTGCGGGAGGGCGATATTCCAGTACATGCGCCAGGGTCCGGCCCCGTCAATCTTCGCGGCGTCGAACAGTTCCTGGGGCATCGTCATGAAGAACTGGCGCAGCAGGAACACGCCGAAAGCGCTGGTCAGGGAAGGCAGAATCAGCGACAGGTGGTTATCCACCAACTTGATCTTGCTCAGGAGCAGGAAGATCGGAATTATCGTCACCTGAATCGGGACCATGAGAGATGCTAGGAGCAGCCCGAAGAGAATGTTCCGGCCGGGAAAGCGAAGCCGGGCGAAGGCGAAAGCAGCCATCGATCCGGTGACCAGCCTGCCAACCGTCACCCAGAACGTGATCTTGGCGCTGTTCAGGCCAAACATGTAAAAGGGTATCCGGTGGGTCAGGACGGTGACGTAATTCTGGTACTCGAATTCGGTGGGGAACCAAGCAGGTGGTAGCTGGTAGGCTGCATGCAATGGGCGCAAAGATGTGGAGAACATGAAGATCAGGGGGACCGAAAAAATCGCTGCACCGATACCGGCGATGATGATCAGCGCCCAATCCCCGGCCCGGGCTTTGCCAAATCTCGAATGCACGGTTTGGACCGCGGTGGGTGTTTGAGCTATTTCAGCCAACCGGTCTTACCTTCAGTGTGGCACCTTCGGCCCGCGATCGAAGGCGCGGGCTAGGCCGCTGACGCACAAACGCGCTCCAGGCACCCATTCCGACCGAGGCTTGCCCAGCCGCCCAACGGATTCTCATGCCGCAACACTCAATAGTGAACCCACCTCTGGCCGAATCGAAACTGAACCAACGTGACCGCGGAAATCACGACAAATAGAGTCATGGCTACGGAAGACGCGTATCCCAATCTGAAGAGTTGAAACGCGTGTTCGTAGATGTACATGACTGCGCTGCGGGTCGTGTCCCCGGGGCCTCCGCCCGTCAATACGATGATGGAGTCAAAAACCTGCAGCGCGCCAATACCAAAGATAATGACCAGGAAGAAGATGCTGGGAGTCAGCATTGGCAACGTGATATGCCGGAACGTCTGTAGACCGTTGGCCCCATCCACCCTGGCGGCTTCGTAGTACACCGCCGGTATCCCTTGCAGGCCCGCCAAAATGATGATCATGGCGAAGCCCGTGTTCTTCCAAACGTCCATAATGATGATCGCCGGCATCGCGGTCCGCTTGTCTCCCAGCCAGGCGATGTCGGACACGCCGACAAAGTTCAGGTAGTAATTGATGATGCCGGTGTCTTTGGCGTACAGAACCTCCCAGATAACCGCCGAAAACACCAGGGCGACGAGTACCGGGAAGAAGTAAGCCAGGCGATAGATGTAGGCAATAAAGAACGGCATCCGGCGATTGACCAACATCGCCAGGATGATTCCGACGCCGAGGTTGAGGCTCGTGGCGACCACGGTGAAGTACAGCGTGTTGCGGTAGACGGTCCGAAACCGCGTATCCCTCAGTAAATCCCCATAGTTGCGCAGACCGACGGGCTCCGCGGGATTGAAGATGTCGTACTCGGTGAAACTCAGCCAGATTGCTGCGATGATGGGGCCGATGATGAATGCGGTGTAGCCAATAAAAGTGGGGAGAATGAACCCGTACGCCGCGAGCATTTCGCGCTGTTTGTTCTTTCGCAGCCAGCGCCCGAATTCAGACAGTTTGCCGGTTGTTACCTGAGTAGCGATGACACTCTCCCGGCCGACTACGCCCGCCCCCTGCGCAACGGGAGCTAAGGGGGCGGGCCAAGTCGGTAAGTCGCGGGGCAAATACTCCCGAGAATCTAGCCCTTGAGCCGGTCCATCGCGGTCTGCAACTCCTGATGCGCGTCCGCCATGGCCTCTTCGGCCGTCTTGGTGTCGGCCATCATCTCGCTGAAGGCCCGCATGAAGATGGTCTCAAGCTCATTGAAGTTCGCCGGGCTCGGGACAAACGCCATATTGTCCAGACTTTCGTAGTAGATCTTCGAATTTGCCGGGAACTTGAGGAATTCGGGGCTTTCGGCGACGGAGCGCCGTGCGGGCACGGCGACGCCGGCGGCGGCGGTGGCCCGAATGGTCTCAAGGCTGTTCAGCTCCTTAATGAGCTCCCAGGACAGCTCCTTGTTTTCGCTCTGCGTGGAGATGCCCCAGCCGCCGAAACCAGCCACCGTTGTGTGCGCTGTGTTCCCAGGCCAATACTGCACGTCAAAGGTGTCGAAGTCGGCTGCGAGGAAGTTCTGGATGGGCCAGTGGCCCCAACCGCTCATGCCCAGCCGACCGGCGGTGAATAGCCCGCTGTTGGAAAGGCCCGTTCCGGTGCCGGAGACATCGAAGGACACCTCGTGCTTCCAGACGAGGTCCCGTACGAACTGCATCGCCTCAGTGACCTTAGGATCATTCAGGTTTGAATCGGCCCAGTCATCACTGAGCTGGGAGGTGTCGTTGGTGAGGAGCCACGGCTGGAGGCCAAAGTTGAAATTGGGGATGCCGAAACCGAAGGTCTCATCATCGCCCTCGCCGGACGTCAGCTTTGCCGCACTCTCGAGGAACACATCCCATTTCCAGTCGGCTTCCGGGAAAGGAACACCCTTCTCCTCCCACATGGCGGTGTTGTAGTGAATCACCATGTTGTTCCAGGAGTGGGGGATCTGATACAGCTTGCCGTTCACAGTGTGCGCTTCCACACAGGCCGGATGTATATCGCTCATCATCTCCTGGCCAGCAGCATCGTTTCTGACGAGGTCATCGAGGGGCTCTAGCACGTTCTTGGAGACGACAAGGCGGGTTCCCTCGATGGCGATGTTGACGATATCGAGCTGGGATCCGCTGGCTACTTGGGCCGCGACTTTGTTCGAGTACTCCGACCAGGTGCTGACCGGCGTGAAATTGTCGACGATGTCTACATTCGGAAATCGCTTATTGAATCTCGCATGAGCGTCAGCGTAGATCTTTGCATCGGACTCGCCGCCGAAGTTGAAGATCACTATCCGGGCCGAGATGTTCGAATCTATGTTGGAGGGTGCCGGCGGCATCTCTACGACGACCTCCTTGATGATCGTCTCGCCGGCGACCTCGACTTCCTTGATGACCTCGACTTCCTTGATGACCTCCTCTTTGACCACAACTTCTTCGGTGACGACCACTGTCTCGCCGCAAGCCGCCAACGCCAGAGCTGACGCGCCACCCACTAGTCCGGTGCCAAGAATCGATCTTCGGCTAAACGCTCTCCGCGTACGCATTGGATGTCACTCCCATTCAATCGTGTTTGGACCGAATCCAACCAATATGGACCCATGTACCACCAACAAAGGTCTTGCAGCCTGGAGACTGCAATGCGACAAATCTTATACATCTGCACCACCTGCATGCAATGCCCAACGCGACCCTAAATACCGGAACTTGACCCGGGGGGACGATTACCTGCATCGTTGCCGTGAATCGCCCGATGAATCGAGCCGGCCGCGGCGGAGGTAGATATCGCATGGCAGTGGATACTGGCGCTCGAACCGGCGCCCATCTTGGACGCATCACCACCTACACCGGCGAATCCCTCCGCTGCCTGGCCATGCCGATGGGCGGACTCGGTGCGGGGCAGGTGGCCCTGGCCGGCGATGGCAGTCTCCGCCAGTGGCAGATTTCGCACGAAATCAACCACAGCGGCTTCGTGCCGCACACGTTCTTCGCCGTCCGGGCCAATCCTCACTACATCGAGCGACCACCTCCGGTCGCGGTTGCCCGTGTCCTGCAGACCGATGTTTTCTACAACAGCGAATTCGAGCCTGCTCCCTCCGTGAACGATCACGAAATCCCGGCCGGCTGCCGTGAGTTGCTGGACGTGCTGCCCGGCGTCGAGAACATCCGCTACCGGGGAACCTACCCCTTCGCCGATCTTGAATATGTTGACGCCGAGCTTCCGGTTCAAATCTCGATGGAGGCCTTCACCCCCTTCATCCCGCTCGACGCCAGGGCATCGGGTCTGCCCGCGGTTATCTTCAATCTCACCGCCCACAACCCCGGGGACGTTGCCGTCGACGTGGCATTTATGGGCACCGCCCAGAACTCCGTAGGCTGGGATGGAATCACCGGTATCGAAGGAGTGTCCTGGCCCGGCTACGGGGGCAATCGCAACTCGACCGTGCGGCTGAATGGCATCTCGGCGGTGGACATGACATCATCCGGCGTCGACCCTCGCCACCCCAAGCACGGGCACGTCACGCTGGCCGCGCTGACCGACGGTGCGCCGATCGCCAACTGGTGGGATGACCCCGAAGCGCTGTGGGCCACCTTTGGCAGCCGCGGGACCCTGGCCGAGGTTGGCGAATCGCCCGCCAGCCGGCCGGGACGCACCTGGAACGCCGCCGTCGCACCGAACCTAACCGTCGATCCCGGTGAGTCGCAAACGATCACGTTCGTACTCGCTTGGCATTTTCCGAACCGCTATGTCAATTGGGAACAGTCCCACCTGGGGATGCCGGACGCCGATAGCCGGTTCTTTGAGGGGGCCATGTACACCAACTGGTTCGGCTCGGCCCTCGCGGTCGTGGAACACATCCGCGACAATCTCGAGCACCTCAGTGATGCCACTCGGTTGTATCGCGATTCCTTCTTCAACTCGACCCTACCGGCACCCGTGCTGGAGACCATTTCCACGCAGACGTCGATCATGCGCAGCCCGACCTATTTCTGGCCCAAGGACGGAAACTTCTATGCGTTTGAAGGCTGCAACGGGGCCAGCACGTCGCATAACCTGCCGCACGGCGGTTGCTGCCCGCTGAACTGCACCCACGTCCTGAATTACGAGCAGGCCCTTTCCCGGCTGTTTCCCGATCTTGAGCGTACCCAGCGCGACCTTGAGTTCGGATTGCAGATGACCGACGGCGGCGGGATACCACACCGCGTCGTCCTGCCGCTGGAAATGCCCCGTTGGGGTTCTGCATTCGAGGACAGCTGCAGCGATTGCGACTGTGATGAGACCGAGGACCTGGGCAGCATTGCCCACCACAACGAGAACGCCGTTTACGCTTGTGACGGCCACTTCGGCGCCATTCTGAAGGCCTATCGTGAGTATCTCCAATCCGGCGATCGCGATTGGCTTGTGGCAATATGGCCGCGAATTAAGTTGTCCCTAGAATACGCCATCGATCGCTGGGACGACGACCGGGACGGGGTCTTGTCAGGAGCCCAGTGGAACACCTACGACTGCGTAATCTTCGGGCACTCCAGCTTCACGACCTCGCTCTACCTGGCCGCGCTGCGGGCCGTGGAAACCATCGCCAATGAGCTAGGGGACGCCGAGCAGGCGGCCTCTGCCCGGGAGATGTTCGACAAGAGCGCGGCCAACATCGACGCTGAGTTGTACAACGGCGAGTTCTACTTCCAGACGGTGGATCACGATCTCTACCAGGCCATGCAGTACGGCGACGGCTGCCACGCCGACCAGTTGCTCGGCCAGTGGTGGGCGCATGCGCTGGGACTCGGTCACCTGCTGCCGGAGGACCGTGTCGCCTCGGCGGTAAATGCCATCCACAAATACAACTTCCGCAGCGATCTGCTCGATCACGTTCAGCGTCCCCGCGTCTATGTCAGACCCGAGGAGCCGGGCGTTCTGCTCTGCACGTGGCCCAACGGTGGCGAGCCGGAAGACCCGACCAACTACTCTCACGAAACCGCGTGGAGCGGTGTTGAGTATGCGGTCGCGGGCCAGCTCATCTACGAGGGTCTGGTGGACGAAGGCCTGGAAATCGTGACCGCGATCCGATCCCGCCAGAACGGCCGCATTCGGAATCCCTGGAACGAGGTTGAGTGTGGCGACCACTACGCCCGGGCACTGGCGAGTTGGAATCTGTTGGACGCACTGTCAGGCTATTTCTACGACGCCGGAACCGGGTCCCTCACCGTCGGCCCGCGATTGTCGCCCGAAGACTATCGGGCGTTTTTCATCGGCAATCGGGGCTGGGGAACCTTCTCCCAGGAGATAAACGGAAATACCGCCACAGCCGCCGTAAGCGTCGCCTGGGGTGAGGTCGATCTCGGTGAGTTCACGCTCGCGCTGCCGGAAGGTCTGGCACCGAAATCCGTCGGCATCAGCCTGGCCGGCGTCGATCGGCCGGTGACCTGGGACATCGTCGACGGCGAACTCCGCCTTGTGCTGGAAGACGCGGCCACCATCGCCGCCGGCGCCGAATTAATCGTCACTGCCTCGGCTTAGCCGACATCTCTGGCGGACCGAATCTCAAGCGGTGGCGCGCCAGCTGCGGCCCTCGTCGACCATCGCCAGGAAGTTCGGCACCGGCATGTAGTTGGTAACGCTGTTGCCCGTCCCCAGTACGTAACCGCGACCGGGCACGCAGTGCTCGAGAACCTCGCGTACCCGCGCCCGTACTTCCTCTTCCGATGCCCGGCAGAGGAAGTCAACATCAATCCCGCCGATAATTCCGATGCGATCGGCGTACAGCGCGGTCACTTCCTCGATCGGCATGATGGCGTCCTCGAACGAGTGCTTCGCGTCGATCCCCACGTCGTCGATCAGGTCGTCCATCACGCCCTCAAGATTGCCGCAGGCGTGCAGGATGTAGAGCTTGCCGCGTTCGTGGGCCATTTCGGCGAGTCGCCGGTGATACGGGAAGACGAACTCGCGCAGGTGATCGGGCGAAATCATTGTTGAGGTCTTGAAGCCCATGTCGTCGCCAATGAAGAGCCCGCCGACCTCGTCCATGTCCAGCGCTCGCTCGGCCACTGGAGTGAAGATATCGGCGCAACGCTCAAACAAAGCGGCCACCAGATCCGGGTCTTCGTGCAGCGCAATCGCGAACGGCGAGTAGCCCATTAGCCACATCACCGGCTCCAGCGCGCCCTCGGTTTTTGTCAGGATCTTCATGCCCGCCGGCAGGAGCTCCGCGGTCAGGTCGATCTCAGCGTAATCGGTATCCTCAGCCGTCGGCCAGTCGAATTCCCGAAACGCATCCCATGTGTTCACGGTGCCCAGTTCAGAGACCACCCAGGTGCGCTCTTCGCGCTCCAGGTCGGCCGTATCCCCGGCCGCCGCCCGCGCGTACTTCAACGACGGCCCCGCGCCGACGCACACTGCGTCGTAGCCGAGCTGCGACCAGAACTCGACTCTCATCTCGGCGAAGCGCAGTTTGTCCGCTTCGGTGATGGGAGTGTCGATCGGCTCCCCTACTACGGTAGAGATGACTTCCGGGTCGGCAAACAACTCCAGCAGCGAGACGCGATCGGTCTCGCCCTCGCCCATCAAGGCTGCCTTCAGACGTTCGAAATCCGGTGCACGCATCTTCGATTCCCCCTGCTACCGACCAAGCAGATGCTCGACGCGATTCGGCGACCAACGCGAGCACCTCGGCGAGGGTAACAGAGCGCCCCGGGTCGATATCGGTCGCCGCGGCGGGACTGCTCCCTCCGGCAGACAGATTGCCAGGCCGGCGGCGACCAGCGCCACCCGGCTCCGGTCGCAAACCGGAGCCAAATCCCCTAACGCGTCCGACTTCGGAAAGCTAAACTCCGAGCAACCGCGCCCGCGCCCGCCAACATCCCGGCCGCCACACGGCCGGCCCGGCGGACCGGGGAGGTGATGGAATACAGTTTGCCGAGGAGAAATGCCCAGATGAGATCCGACCTCAACCCTCGCTGGCCAGTTCTCAAGTCCTACGATGCCGGCCATCTTCTACGGATTGCACTGCCTCTCGGAGGCATAGGCACCGGTACCGTGTCTCTCGGCGGCCCCGGCGACCTTCGCGACTGGGAAATTGTCAACCGTCCCGCCAAAGGCTGGCGACCCGGCGATCGCCGCCCCGGCCTGCCCCGAGCCTCTGTGTTTCAGCAGCGAACCAACACCTTCTTCGCCCTCTGCGCCCGTCCCGAGGGTGGCGAGGCCGTAGCCCGGGCCATTGAAGGGCCGGTGGATCTAACCGAATACGAAGGCTCCCACGGTGCCCGCGCCACCAACAGCCGCCTGCCCCGTTTCGGCAACTGCGAATTCCACGCCGCGTACCCCTTCGGCCAGGTGACGCTCACGGACCCCAACGTTCCCCTGGACGTCCGCCTCGAAGCATTCAATCCTTTCATCCCCGGCGACACCGACGCGAGCAGCATTCCGGCAGCCGTGTTTCGCTTCGTCCTTTCCAACCCCGGCTCCGTCCCGGTTGAAGCCGCCGTCTGCGGGAATCTGGAGAACTTCATCGGCACCGATGGCTTCCTCGGCGAACCTTCCAACAACACAAATGAATTCCGTGACGATGTTGTGCGCGGCATCTTCATGCAGGGAGGCGATGTCCCGAAGAACAGCGAGCAGTGGGGCACCATGGCCCTCACGACCACCGCCACCGATGTCACCTATCGCACCGTCTGGCCGATCCTGACATGGGGGGATACGCTACTCGACTTCTGGGATGACTTTTCCGATGACGGTCGCCTCGAGCCCCGCTCCGCCGCCCCCGCCGAAGACCGCCCCCTGATGGAGTTTGAAAAGGGCGCCGCCGACTCCCCGATCGGTTCCCTCTCCGCTTCCGTCACTGTCCCTGCCGGCGATTCCGTCGAAATCACCTTCCTCCTTAGCTGGCATTTCCCCAACCGACTCACCTGGGATCAGGCTCGTGAATGCGGACCCGACGGCGACTGCGATTGCGGTGATGACGAAGTCAGTAAGGACTTCATTGGCAACTACTACACGACTCAGTACGCCGACGCTTGGGACGTCGCCTCCCGCACCGCCGACACCCTGGAAGATCTGGAAGATCGCACCATTGCCTTCGTCAGGGCCTTCGTGGACAGCGATCTGCCCGATGTCGTCAAAGAAGCCGCCCTCTTCAACCTCAGCACGCTGCGAACGCAGACCTGTTTTCGTACCCCTGATGGACGCTTCTACGGCTGGGAAGGCACCTTCGACGACATGGGTTGCTGCCCGGGATCCTGCACCCACGTATGGAACTATGAGCAGTCCACAGCGTTCCTCTTCGGCGATCTCTCACGCACTATGCGCGACGTTGAATTCAGCCACGCCACCAACGACGCCGGCCTGATGTCTTTCCGCATCGACCTCCCGCTCACGGAGCGATCCCACAACTGGAGGTTCGCCGCGGCCGACGGTCAGATGGGCTGCATCATGAAGTTGTACCGCGACTGGCAACTCTGCGGCGACGACGACTTCTTACGCGCTCAGTGGCCGGGGGCCCGCCGGGCGCTCGAATTCTGCTGGGTCGACGGTGGCTGGGATGCCGACCAGGACGGCGTGATGGAAGGCTGCCAACACAACACCATGGACGTCGAGTACTACGGGCCGAATCCGCAGATGACCGGCTGGTACCTGGGCGCGCTCCGCTCGGCTGAAGAGATGGCCCGCTACCTCGACGAAGATGACCTGGCCGAAAAGTGCCGCCGGCTTTTCGAGAGCGGCCGCGACTGGATGGACGCCAACCTGTTCAACGGCGAATACTACGAACACGAAGTCCGTCCCCAGCCGGACCTCACGAAGATAGCCCCCGGACTCCGCCACGAGACCATGGGCGCGCGGGACATGAACGCCCCCGAACTGCAGCTAGCCTCCGGATGTCTCGTCGACCAGCTGGTCGGCCAGTCCTTCGCCTCCGTTGCCGGGCTTGGCTACCTGCACGATCCCGAGAAGATCGACGCCACGCTGCAGGCGATCATGAAATACAACTTCCGTGACAGCCTCAGCTCCCACTTCAATCACATGCGCGACTTCGCCCTCGGTGACGAGGCCGCCCTGCTCATGGCCAGCTACCCCCACGATCGTCCCGAGCGCCCCTTCCCCTACTACAACGAAGTCATGACTGGCTTCGAGTACACCGCCGCCATCGGCATGCTCTACGAGGGGCAGCACGAGGATGGTCTGCGGGTCATCGAGGCCGTCCGCGAGCGCTACGACGGACTCCGTCGTAGTCCCTTCGACGAGGCAGAGTGTGGCCACCACTACGCTCGGGCCATGATCGCCTGGGCCGCCGTCCTCGCCCTCACCGGTTTCCAGTATTCCGGCGTGAGCAAGTCGATGACCTTCGCTGCCCATCCCGGTTCCCACTTCTGGTCTAACGGTTCCGCCTGGGGCGTCTGCCGGCAGTCGTCACCGAACGGTTCCACCACTGTGGAGCTCGAAGTGCTCGGTGGTTCCGTCGAGCTTTCCCACTTCGCTCTCACCGGCGTCGGCGAGGTCACATTCGACTCCCCCACCGTCGTCAACGCCGGCGATACCTTCGACATGCGTCTGGGGTTCTGAGAGCCTCCCGGCGTCCGGAACTCGATCTCGCAGACGCCATCGCCCTGCTCGCCGGCATCGATCGGTAACTCTCCGGGGATTGCCGTCCGCGCCGGTTCCGGGCGTCGAACCCGCCCCCTGCTTCGTTATCATTGACTCCATGAGTTCATCTGATCCGGGCAGTTCTGCCCCCGCCATCCTCTGGCGTCCCGCCGCCGACGCTCGCGAGCGCACCGACCTCGGGCAGTTCTGGGATCTCGCCGAACATCGTTCCGGGCGGGACCTTCCTGGCTACGCCGCGCTGCACCGCTGGTCGGTCGACGATCGCGAGGCCTTCTGGGGTCTATACGCCGAATTCTCCGGCATCGAATTCACCACCCCTGCCGACCGCGTCCACGGGCCCGACCGGATGCCCGGCACCGAGTGGTTTCCCGGCGCGCGCCTTAACTACGCCGCTAATATCCTGCAACGGCGCGACGACCGCTCGGCCATCATCGCCCGCAGCGAGTCCGGCGCCACCCGCACGCTCACCTTCGCCGGGCTTTACGACGCGGTCTCCACCTGCGCCGCCGCCTTGCGCGCAGCCGGCGTCGTAAAAGGCGATCGCGTCGCGGCCTTCATGGCCAACGTCCCGGAGACGGTCATCGCCTTCCTCGCCACCGCGTCCATCGGCGCCATCTGGAGTTCCTGCTCGCCCGACTTCGGCGCCGCCGCTGCTGCCGACCGCCTCGGGCAGATCGAGCCTAGAGTGCTCTTCGCCAACGACCGCTACCTCTACGGCGCCAAAGAGTTTGACTGCCGCCCCACGGTGCGCACCCTGCTGGCGGCCATGCCGGCCGTCGAAGTCGCCGTCCTGATCCCCTACGATGCCGCTGTCGAAGCCGATTCCGAGCCTGGTTGGATCGCCTGGACTGACTTCACCGACCGTGCGCCGACCGAAATCGACTTCGCGCCGCTCCCGTTCGATCATCCTCTATATATCCTCTACTCCTCCGGCACCACCGGCCCGCCCAAGTGCATGGTCCACGGCGCCGGCGGCACCCTCATCCAGCACCGCAAAGAGCACCAACTCCACACCGACCTCCACGAAGACGACGTGCTGCTTTATGTAACCACCTGCGGCTGGATGATGTGGAACTGGCTGGTCTCGGCGCTCGCCGGCGGGACCACGATTGTCCTCTACGACGGCAGTCCCGGGCATCCTGACCTCGAGGCTATGTGGCGGATGACTGCCGAACTGGGCATCACCGTCTTCGGCACCAGCGCCCCGTTCATCGAAGCTGGCCTGCGCGCCGGCCTCTCGCCGCGAGTCAGTTCTGACCTTTCCGGCCTGCGCGCCGTTCTCTCCACCGGTGCGCCGCTGTCGCCGGCCGGGTTCCGCTGGACCCACGAGCACCTCGGCGAGCACGTCCAGATGGCCTCCATTTCCGGCGGTACCGACATCGTCTCCTGCTTCGTCCTCGGCAACCCCCTGCTGCCGGTCTATGAAGGGGAGATCCAGTGCGTCGGGCTCGGCCTCGATGTCGTCGCCCTCGACGAGGACGGCCAGGAACTGGTCAGCGAAAAGGGCGAACTGGTCTGCCGGCGGCCGTTCCCGGCCATGCCGGTCGCCTTCTGGAACGATCCTGACGGCGACAAATACCGCGACGCCTACTTCGCCGAATATCCGGGAATGTGGCGCCACGGCGACTTTGTCGAGATAACCGCCCGCGGCACGGTCATCATTTACGGACGTAGCGACGCAACCCTTAAGCCCAGCGGCGTCCGCATCGGCACCGCCGAAATCTACCGCCCGTTACAGGGCTTCCCGTGGATTGCCGGCGCGGTAGCCAGCGCCGTGGTTAGAGCGCAGGGCGACGAAATCGTGTTGTTCGTGCAACTCGCCGCCGGCGAAAATTTGACCGACGTGCGGATCGACAAGATCCGGGCCACGATTCGCCGCGAGGCGTCGCCCCGGCATGTCCCGCACCGGGTTATGGCGGTGTCCGACATTCCCCGCACCCGCAACGGCAAAGTTGCCGAAGCCGCGGTCGCCCGCATGCTGCGCGGCGATTCCGCCGACAACCGCGCCGCCCTGGCAAACCCCGAATGTCTTGACGAGTTCGTCGCCGCCCGCCAGACCCTCCTGAAAGCGCAAGTGTAAATGACCCCTGATCCGGTAATCATCCTCGCCAAACGCACCGCCATCGGCCGCCTCTTGGGCGCTCTCAGCGACCTGTCCGCCGTCGATCTCGGCGCGCAACTTGCCCGCCGGACCCTGGCCGCCGCCGGCGTCGATCCCGCCGCCATCCAGCAAACTATCCTCGGCTGCGTCCTACAGGCCGGTCAGGGCATGAACGTTGCCCGCCAGGTCGCCATCGCCGTCGGCATCCCCGAATCGCGGCCCGCCTTCACCATCAACCAGGTCTGCGGCAGCGGACTCAAGAGCGTCGAACTGGCCGCGCAGCAGATTCGCCTCGGCGAGGCCGACCTGGTCCTTGCTGGCGGCGTAGAGAGCATGAGCCGCGCCCCCTTCCTGCTACAGGGCTGGCGCGGCCGCGGACAGCACTCCGAAACCACCCTCCTAGACAGCCTCTACCGCGACGGCCTGCTCGATAGTTTTGAGGGCATCCACATGGGCATCACCGCCGAGCGCCTGGCCGCCGATTTCGACATCAGCCGGGAAGCCCAGGACGCCTACGCCGCCGAAAGCCAATCCCGCTACCGGGAGGCGCAAGAATCACTGGCCGAAGAAATTCTGCCCATCGATACCGCCGTCGGCGCTTTTTCCGTCGACGAGCACCCGCGTCAGACCTCCCCCGAAAAGCTTGCCAATCTGGCCCCCACCTTCCAGCCTGACGGCAGCGTCACCGTCGGCAACTCCTCCGGCCTCAACGACGGTGCCGCCATCGTGCTCGTTGCCGACCGCGACTGGGCCGATGCCAACTCCCTCGCCTACAACTTCGCGTTGCGCGGCTTCGTCAACGTCGGACTCGACCCCGGCCGCATGGGACTTGGCCCGGTCGACGCGATTCGCGGACTCCGGGAGCGCTTTGACATCACCGATGCTGACATCGACCTCTGCGAAATAAACGAAGCCTTCGCCGCCCAGACCCTGGCGGTATTGAAGGCGCTCGATCTGGACGCCGCAAAGGTCAACGTCAACGGCGGCGCCATCGCTCTCGGCCATCCACTCGGCGCCAGCGGCGCCCGCATCCTCGTCACCCTGCTCCACGAACTGAAACGCCGCGACGCCCGCCGCGGCATCGCCTCGCTCTGCATCGGCGGCGGCATGGGCATCGCCGCTCTCGTCGAAGCCCCCTGATCCCGGTGAGCCCTTCTCGGCCCGGCACACCCGATTTCGTCCCCGGGCCGCCCCACCGATACACTCGCAGCGGGGTAATAGCCGCGTTTCGTGACCGGCCGGCCGGCAGGGGCAGAACCAGGGCTTGAACAGCGAGAACCGACGGTTGCGCGAATCCAATCGCCGCAAGCGCCCCTGGAATCGCTGGGGCCCCTACCGCGGCGAGCGCCAGTGGAGCACAGTCCGCGAGGACTTTAGCGCCTGGGAGCACTTCTCCTTCGAAGACGCCGACCGCCGCGCCTACCTATCGTAGTGTATGAACCTCCGACAGCGTGCCGGCCTCTATTCGGTCGAATTTCCCTCTGTCCTTGGCATCGATGGCTCCGCGGATGGGGATGCCTGGCGGCATAATAATATGTTGAGCGGCGGTGGCCGTCGCGACCGGGGATTCGACTCCGACGTGGAGGAAGACGCTTGAGCATGACCAATCGGAATGGGGATGAACGCGCGCCGATCGCCTCAACCGATAGACCCAACGTCATTTTCATTCTCAGCGATGACCAGGGTATCTGGGCCGCCGGCTGCTACGGGAATCCCGAGATTCGCACGCCCAATATCGACCGCCTGGCGGCTGCCGGGGTGCAGTTTGCGAACTTCTTCGCATCCACGCCGGTCTGCTCGCCGAGCCGGGCGACGTACCTCACCGGTCGGATCGCGTCACAGAACGGGGTGCACGACTGGATTCGGGGCCAGGAGGTGGGCCCGAGTGCTCCGCTCTACCTGGACGGCGAGGTCTGCTACACGGACATCCTGGCGGAGGCCGGGTGGACCTGCGGGATAAGCGGCAAATGGCACCTGGGCGCGAGCCAGCTTGCCCAACATGGCTTCAGCCACTGGTTCGTGCATCAGTTTGGCGGCGGATTGTACAACAACGCGCCGATGGTGCGGAACGGGCAGCTGGTAGACGAGCCCGGCTACGTGACGAACGTCATCACCGACGACGCGCTGGCGTTCATCGATCGGCACGGTGCCGGACCGGATCCGTTCTACCTGAGCGTGCACTACACGGCGCCGCACAGCCCGTGGACCGGGCACCCGCAGGAGATCGTCGATTCCTACGATGATTGCGAGTTCGAGTCGTGTCCGCAGGAGCCATTGCACCCCTGGGCCACCGACTTCACGAAGCAGTTCATGGGCAACCGGGAGATGCTGAAGGGGTACTTTGCCGCGGTCACCGCGATGGACACGGATGTGGGCCGAATCGTGGACCGGCTGGAAGAACTGGGCATTGCGAAGACGACCCTGATGATATTCGCCGGCGACAACGGCTTTAGCTGCGGTCACCACGGATTCTGGGGCAAGGGAAACGGAACGTCGCCGCTGAATATGTACGAGAACTCGGTGAAGGTCCCCTTCATCGTGAGCCAGCCGGGTCGGATACCGGCGGGAGCGGTGGAAGAAGCACTGGTCAGCAACTACGACTTCATGCCCACGCTGATCGACTATCTGGACCTGGAATTGCCACAAGACCGAAACTTGCCGGGACGCAGCTTCCTGGCGGAGCTGCTGGGAGGCGAATCCGGCGGCCGGGAGCATGTGGTGGTCTATGACGAATACGGGCCGACGCGGATGGTCCGGAACGCGCGCTGGAAGTACGTGCACCGCTACCCCGATGGTCCCAACGAGCTTTTCGATCTCGAGTCTGATCCCGGCGAACGCAACAATTTGATCGAAGCCGGGGAGCATGCCCGCCGGATCGCAGAGATGCGTGGGGTGCTGGAGGATTGGTTCACGACGTACGTCGATCCCGAGAAGGACGGCGTGAGGCACGAGATCACTGGCGCCGGGCAACTGGGGCCGATCCGTTCAACTGGGAACGTTGACGCGGAGTTCTTTGCAGGCGATCCGTGGTCGGCGGGGCCGGGAGGCTGGGAAGGAGATGAGGGGCAAAGCCGGATCTAGAACCGGCCGGCTTGGTCCGGGCCAGCGCGCCCGGCCAATCACCGGCCTCCGACCGACCGGCCGCTACGGCAGCGCGAACCCCCGCGCCACGTCGTCCAGGATCAGCACCCAGTCGTAGCCCGCGCCCTTCTTCGGCGGGAAGAACCAGCGGTTGGCCTGTGCGGGAAACTTGCCGATCACCTCGCTAACCCCGCTGCGCGGGTCAAACCACGCCGCCCGGATGCTTTCCCCGGACATCTTCTCCATGTCCACGCAGACCGGGAACCCGTGCGAGGTGTACACGAAGGCGTATCCGCCGTCCGCCCCCCGCGTCGCCAGCACGTGCCCCGCGTCCGCCTCGCGATCGACAATGGCAACCAGGTCCTGATCCGGGATCCGGTCCAGGAACGGTCTTGACTCGATCAGCCGCCGCAGGAACTTCATCATGTGCGACCCCGGCAAGTTCATCGCGATCTTCCACGGCGTCCGCGCCCCAAACGTCGGCTCCTCGCCGCCCGGGTTCCAGAACATGAAGACGTCATTGCAGCCATAGGCATGCCCGAAGGCCCCGGCAAAGACCGCCCAGTACGCCTGCTTGCGTACCTGCCAGGCATCCGCCCGCGGATAGCCGTCGCGCAGGAACTGCGGCATCTCCTCGTACATCGGCTCGCCGTCCACGATCGGCTTCGGCGGGTCCAGCGCGTAGTCCCTGGCGATCATCTCGTAGTTCGGGTAGTCCAGCAGGTGTCCCGACTGGATCATGTTGAAGTCCAGCCAGTCGGCGTCATGAAACGCGTCCGACGAACCCAGCGGTGGGGTGGGGTGGAAGGTCCTCAGCCCCCGTCCGCCGTCGCCCTCGGCAATCCCCTCCGCCTGTTCCGTGAACACTTCCTGGGTCCGGCCCGCCTTCTGATCGCCGCCGGTGATCCAGATCATCGGCTTGTCCGCGTAGCGCTCGCCCAGGAACCGGCCGTACTGCCGGGCGTTGCTCATGTTCACCAGCGGCGCTTCTACGAAATACTCGCCCCCCGGGTTCACCCCGGTCACGATGTAGCCCCAATTCGGCAGCATGCCGACATACATCCCCAATTCCTCGCAGCGATTGACCACATAGTCCACATGCTCGAAAAACGGTTCGTTCGGCCGGGTCGGATCGTTGTCCTCGAAGGCATCGTGCCCGTACTGGTTCGGTCCGAAGCGCACGTCAAGCACCACCGGCATGATCACGTTAAAGCCCTTCGCCGCCCGGTCCTCTAGGTAGAGATTGGTGTCCTCGCGATCCAGCTTGTAGAACAGCCGCCAGGCCGTATCCGCCAGGAAGAAGAACGGGCTCCCGTCTTCGTGGACCAGGAACCGCCCGTTCTCGCTGACCTTCAGTGCCTGCATCGTGCGTCCCTCCCGGATTGAAATGTCGGTTGTATTGTTGCGGCCGCGCGCTCTAGCTCAGGTCGGCCCGGTTGTTCCGCGCCACGTCGCCCAGCCAGGCCGCACTCGGCTTCGGCGTCCGCACCTGGGCCGTGCGGTCCACCGCCACGATCCCAAACGTCGGGCGGTAGCCCAGCATCCACTCGAAATTATCCAGTAGTGACCACTGGCAATAGCCGCGCACGTCGATCCCGTCGTCCAGGCAATTCTTCAGCGAACCCAGCGCCCGGCGCAGGTACTCCAGCCTTCGCCCGTCGTCCTCGGTTCCAATGCCGTTCTCCGTCACCAGCGCCGGCGACCCGGTCACGTCCACCGCGTGCCGGATGCACGCCTCCACGCACTCCGGCCAGAACTCGTAGCCCATCTGGGTCACCTCCACGCCCTCCTCCGGCCCCAGCATCCCCTCCGTCCCGTATCGGCTCCGCGAGTAACACTGCACCCCGATGAAGTCGCCATCCCCCGCCTCCCGCAGGTACACATCCTGGATCCTCTCCCGCTGCCTCTCCATCACCGCCTCGCCGCCGGGTACCGCCTGGTAGTCCGACATCGCCACCGTCATCCCGACCGGAAGATCGCCCCGCACCGCCTTGATCGCCTGCACCGCCGAGTGATGTCCCGCTATCGCCACCGGTTCAATCGCCGCCGAGTCGCCGAGCAGGAAGGCGCTGAACCGGTCGCTGCCGCTGGCCCGGGCCGCCGCCGCCAGCATCCCATCAATCGCCTCCGCCGGAATCATCGTCCCCTTGAACTCATCGATCAGCGCCGTGATGTTCAGTTCATTGATCGTGCAGGCATGCCCGATCAGGTCCCCCAGGTCTCGGGTCACCCGTTCGGCGTACTCGCCAAAGCGTGCCGCCGTCTCCATGTTCTCCCAGCCGCCCGCCGCCGCCACCCAGCGCGGTGAAGTGAAGTGGTGGTAGGTCACCACCGGCTGCAATCCGTGGTCGTGGCAGGCCTCCAACACCCGTCGGTAGTGATCCAACGCCGCTTGCGAAAAGTGGCCCGGTTCCGGCTCGATCCGCGCCCATTCCACCGAGAAGCGATAGGCGTTGAAGCCGAGCTTTTCGAGCAGTGCCAGGTCATCCTCGTAGCGGTGGTACTGATCGCAGGCGTCGCCCGACGGATCGGCGAAAATCGTCGGCTCCACATGTTCCATCAGCCAGTAATCCGACTGGGTGTTGTTGCCCTCCACCTGGTGGGCCGATGTCGACGTGCCCCACACGAAGCCTTCAGGAAACTGGTAGCTCATGTCTTTGCTCGATTCCCGGTCGTCACATTCCGCGGGCACTAGGGTAGCGCTCCGCCCGTCCCCAAATCTTCCGCCACCCCGCTCCGGCTAGTCCACCATCCCCGAACTGATCTCGTGCTTGCCCTGCAGGCCCAGCACGTTCTTGCCTTCGTTCTGGAGCGCGTGATCGCCAATCGCCCGACGCACGAACTCCGGCACCGCCGTCACGTTCTGCCCCGGCCACAGGTCCCCGTAATAGATCGACCCAAACTGCTCGATCATCTCCCGCACCACCTCCGCGTTGTCCGCGATCAGATTCTTCGTCTCCCCCGGGTCCTTGTGCAGGTCATACAACTCGCTCTGTTCTCCCGCCGGCCGCAGGATCAGGCTCCAGTCCCGGCTGCGGATCACCCGGCCCAGCCCGTCCTGGTAGCCGCAGATAACCGACACCCGGTGTTCATCGGTCTCGCCCTCAATTAGCCCCCGCAGGCTTTCGCCCGGCAGGTCCATGTTGTTCGCCCCCAGCCCCAACAGATCCAGCATCGTCGGCAGGAAATCCTGGAACTGTGCGATCGCTGAGACCCTTCGCCCCGCATGCTCGCCCCCGGGCATCCGCACCATAAACGGCACATTCATGATCTCCCCGTACAGCCGGTCCACGCCCTTCAAGAACTTCCCGTGGTCCCCCAGCGGGAATCCGTGATCGCCCATCAGCACCACCATCGAATCGTCGTAGTAGCCCAGTTCCTCCAGCGCCCCGAAAACCCGCTCCAGCGCCCAATCCACGCTCGCCACCTCGCCGGCATACATCCCGCGCAGGAAATCGACCTCCTCCGGCGAAGCCCAGTCCGCCGCCATGCCCCCCATCGGCAGCACCAGTCGCGGGCCCTTGTAGTTCGGGTCGTTATAGACATCGAACTCCGCCGGCGGATCCCAGGGTTCATGCGGATCGAACGAATCCATCCAGAAGAACACGTTCGGATGATCCCGGTTGTCCTTCAGCCATTGGACCGTGAGATCCGCCACCTGTGGCGCGAACCACTCATCCGCCGACTTGAACACCCGTGTGTTCGTCAGGAACTGCGCCGCTCGCGCCCGCCACACTTCGTCGAAATGCGAGTTGACATAATCATCAAGGTCCAAGTCCGGCGGATGCGACTTCCACGGGTCATATTCCTGTCCCCGCACCCATTCGTAGGAGTGGAAGGCCCGGTGGTAGTTCATCCCCGGCGCCCGATAGTGATACGTATCGCTCGCGATCCCGCACACGTAGCCGTTCGGCCCCAGGATCTCCGAGATCGAGATGTCCGTATCCGCCAGCGGCGCCCACGGCCGGTTCACCAGCGTCCGGGCGCCTGTCATCAGCCCGGCCCGCGCCGGGATCGTCGGCAACGCCTCCGGGTACATGTTGTCGAACACCACCGCCTCGGCCGCGAACCGATCGATATTCGGCGTCCGGCACGCCGGGATACCATCGAACACCGGCTTCCCTTCATTGTGGAACCCGATGTGGTCCATCCTCATCGTATCGATCATCAGAACTATCAGATTCAAGATGGCGGACTCCCGGCTAGGTTTTGGACCGCCATTATGCCGTCAGCCGCCCGCGAAGGTCGCCCGGCGGTTTGGGCGCTACACTTCCCGCGCCGGGACGTGCGGGGGGGGCGACGGAATCCAGCCGGGCGTGGCAGAGCCCCCAGAAATCAAAGGCAGCCAGAGCTATGACAACCGACAGCAGCCATCTCCCCCGCTACCTCGAAGGCCTCGTGCAGTACGTCCAGAAGCCGCAGAAGACCGTCGTCGGCCTGCACTCCGGCACCTCCGCCGATGGCCCCGGAGTGGTCGTCGCCCGCATCTCGGGAATGGGCCAGGATACCGAGATCGAGGTCGTCGAGTT
>JASLLE010000055.1 GCA_030747175.1 Dehalococcoidia bacterium
GTCCTGATCTCCGGTGGATCGGGGCCTGATGGCGTTCTATCCACCGCGGAGATGTTCGATCCCGTGACGGAGACCTGGTCGGCGATTGAATCGATGTCCGGGCCGCGCACAAAACATACGTCTTCGCTGCTTCCGGACGGGACCGTACTTGTTGCCGGAGGTTCAGACGACCTCGGCAGCTTGACGACTTCCGAAGTGTTCAATCCCTTGACCATGAAATGGGACGCCGGTTACCGGATGCGCCAGGCTCGACGACGGCACACCGCCGCCGTGTTGAACGACGGCAACGTCCTGGTGACGGGTGGAGAGGATGTTGACGGCGGAAAGATCGGTTCGGCGGAGCTTTACGACCGCACCGCCGGGCGCTGGCAGTTGGCGGGAGAGCTGGCCACGCCCAGGGACGAGCACGTCGCCGCAGTTCTGGCGGACGGGCGTGTCCTTGTCGTCGGCGGACACGGTCAATCCGACGACCTGTCCAGCGCAGAAATATTCGATCCGACCACAAACGTATGGGCAGACGCCGGAGACAGCGGAATCTCCCGGACGCTGCACACGGCACACACCCTTTCAGACGGACGCGTGATCGTGACCGGGGGCGTTTCGGACGGCCTGCCGTCCGCGGATACGCAACTGTTCGATCCGGCGAGCGGCGGCTGGCAGGCTGCGCCGCGTCTATCCGAATCTCGCTACTCGCACACGGCTTCGATCCTTCCATCGGGCGACCTCGTCGTCGCGGGCGGCCTCAACAAGGAAGGAGCACTTCGGTCCGTCCGCCTGTATCGCATGAGCGAACGCCGATGGGATCCGGGACCTCCTATGACCCAAGACCGATTCGACCACCGCGCGGTAACCCTCGTAGACGGTCGTGTCCTGGTTACGGGAGGTCGCGCCGGAAACGACGTGCTCGCCACCGCAGAAATCCATGACCCGAACACCGGGATATGGCAGCCGATACGGGATATGACCAGCCCCAGCGTCGAACACACGTTAACCGTGCTGGAAGACGGCCGGGTACTTGCCGCCGGTGGATGGGATGGACGCCGAATCACCTTCAACACGAGTCTGTATGACCCAGCGCAGGGGACATGGACGCGCATGACGGAGATGAAACGTAGAAGGCGCGGTCACACCGCCGTGTTGATGCCGGACGGACGCGTCATGGTCGTCGGCGGATGGGACGGAGATGGCATCCTGTCCGGCGCCGAAATTTTCAATCCGAAAACCGGTCGTTGGTCCCGTACGGACGGACTTCGAAACGCCCGCTATCTTCACGTGTCGCTCGCGCTCCCGGACGGGCGGGTGATCGTGGCCGGCGGGCTTGGCGAGGACGGTGCGCTTGCGTCCGCCGAACTGTTCAATCCAGAGACCGAGATGTGGTCTCACGCCGGAGAAATGGCCCGCGCACGATACCTCCACTCGGCGACGGTTCGCGGCGATGGCCGGGTACTGGTCGCCGGCGGACGTGCCGACACTTATGTGTACCTGGCGACCGCGGAAGTTTTCGATCCCGAGTCACGCGGCTGGACGCCGGGCGGCCGCCTGTCTCAAGCGCGCATCTGGCACACCGTGTCTGCTCTTGGCCAGGAGGGTGCGATAGCCGTCGGCGGTTACCTGGAAGATCGCGCCGGGGGACGTTTCCTGGACTCGGCGGAACTTTTCGAACCGGAAGAAAAAGCCGCGTGAACGCTTCAAGGGGCATGGGCGGCGCACCAACGGGACCGGCGGACGGCGGGGCGCACCAGCGTTGGCTGCCATATACGGGCGCGGACGACGATGCTCTACGTGCCATGATCGACGTATGCCCGGTCGCAGCCGTCATCTGGAGACGGTCCGACGCGAGCATCGCGCACGCCAATTCCGCCTTTTACGACACGCTTCGAGTTGAACCAGGCCACACAGGGGACCGCTTCTTCAGTGAGTTCACTTCTGACCCCGGCGATCACAGCGTAGTACTCGATGAGCTGGACCGCTCCGGGTCCGTGAACATGGCCGAGTCCACGGCGATAAGGGCTGACGGTTCTGCGTTCTGGATCGCCTCGTCACATCGCCCGGTATCGTACGAGGGACGGGCATCTGTTTTCTCGGTGTTTCACGATGCGACAGCTGCCAGATCCGCTCAAGAAGCCGATACGGAAGAGACACGAAGACGCGCTGCCCTGGCCGTGATTAGCAGAATCATGAGCAGTTCCAAGCTTGGGCGTGAGGAGTACGAGCGGCTCGCCGTGGTGACTTACGGAGTCACTCTATTCGACAGGATCACGATCAACTCCATCGTTTCGGTAGATGGTGATTTCCGCAGCGTGTATATCCAGGGCGCCGCCCTGCCCGGGATGATCGAGGGCGAACCGCAGTTGCTGGTCGGAACCCCGGACGCCTACGTCGCGGCGACGAGGTCCAGCCTGATACTCGCAGAAGATGGCGAAATGGAAGCCCTGCGCCGGTTCCCGATGATGGAGCCCAGTTTCGTCGCAGGGCTGCGGAGTTTCCTTGTCATACCGCTGATTTCAAACGACAAAGTGCTGGGCACGCTGAATATCGCCTCTATGACCATTAACGCGTACAGTCGCGTAGATCTTGAATTCATCGAACGGGTCGCATCACACCTGGCGCCGGCGATGGAGCGCGCGCGGCTGCGCGAGGCGTTAGAGCAAGAAATCCATGAGCGGGAAACCCTCGCCGCTATCGGTCGAGTGATAAGCGCATCGCCAAACATCTCCCGGATGTCTGAGCGCTTCCCCCGGCTGATCGGCTCTCTCCTGGCCGTCGACCGTGTGGCAATTTCGACGCTGAGCGATGACGGCGAGTCGGTTTTGGACCTGTATTCATCCGGCATCAATGTCCCTGAACGAGATGAGCCAGAGCAGCCCGTGCCCGCACACCGGTCGATGCTGGAAACGATCGTCAACGGCGGACGAACGGTGGTAGTCACGGCCCGCAGTGCTGAGGATGTCGTGAGACAGGCTCCGCACCTTCTCCCGGCCTTTCAGGCCGGATTGCGTTCATTCCTATCGGCTCCTCTCACCGTAAACGAAACGGTATTTGGCGCACTCCATCTGAGATCAATAGAGGCCGGGGCATACGGGGAACGGGAGATCGCCATTGCCGAGGGAATCGCAGCGCAGATCGCCGGCGTGGTCGCCATCTCGCGATTACGAGCTTCAGAAAGACGTGCCGATGAAGAGCGCAGGGTGTTGTCCGACATCGCACTCGCGGCCAACCGGGACCTTGACCTCAATCGCATGTTCGAACGAGTCACGATAGCCCTCGATTCGGTCATCCCCCACGATCGCATCGAGGTGGCGTTGCTGGAACCCAGGCCGGGACCGTTGCGGCGCGTGTATTCGAAGGTAACCGGGCAACCCGGTGTGCCGACGGGCACGGTGATAGACCCCGGACCGCTGCAAGGTTCGTCAGAAGATAGTCGGGTCTGGGATGCGCGGCTGTTCGGCCTCGATGAACTCGCCGAAGAGTTCGAAGTTGATTCCATGCAGTCGGCAGTCCAGGCGCCGCTCGGCACTGAGACCAGGCGTGTCGGCCACATTCGGTTAATGAGCAACCGCCCGTCCGCTTACTCTGGACACACCCTGGACCTGCTGGAAAAGGTCGTTGCGTATGTAACCCCCGCGGTGCAGAACGCCCTCGAACACCGGCAGGCCCTGGAACTGGCGCGAGAGCGGGAGCGCATCGTCGATCTCGATGCCAGAAACCAGGAATTGGAACGCCTTTCAGAGGCGAAGAACCGCTTCATCTCGACGGTCTCCCATGAGCTCAAGACCCCGCTCACGAGCATACTGGCGTTCACTGACATACTCCGCAAGAACCGGCGCGGCACGCTCGGAGAACGGGAAGACGGTCAGCTCGGAGTGATACAGCGCAACGGGCGGCGGCTGGCTCTCCTGATAGATGATCTCCTGGACCTCGGTCGCATCGAACGGGGAGATTTCTCGCTCGCGAAGAACGAATTTGACGCCACCGAACTGATACTCGAAATCAAGGCCGTCTTCCAGCCGATAATCGAAACGAAACGCCAGACTCTCACCTTGAATATGCCGCAATCTCCGGTGTGGATTTCCGCCGACCGGGATCGGCTCGCTCAAGTACTGTCCAACCTGGTCAGCAATGCCGCGAAATACTCCCGTGAAGACACCGAGATCACGCTGACCGCCCGGCGCCGGACGGACCGGCTGTACGTGACCATCCAGGATCATGGCATCGGCATCCCGGAGCGTGATCAGCCAAACATGTTCACGTCCTTCTTCAGGGCGGACAACGAAGCCACGCGTTCAGAATCCGGGACAGGACTCGGGCTGTACATCGCCCGGAATATCGTCACCCTTCACGGCGGACGAATTGAGGTCAGCTCCATCGAGGGCGAAGGCACGACCGTTAAATTCAATGTGCCCGGTCTTATGGACCGGCGCGCCGATGACCACTTGAAGTTGGTAAGTCGGCCGGCGGTTACCGAACCAAAGTCCCGTCTCGACGATCTGCCGGGAACCATCGCCAGCTAAGACTTGTTCCCAGAGCCCTGCTCCGTTGCCTTGACCCCGGCGGTCTTTGGCCGTTTACTGTGCGCGCCATCGATCAGCCGGTTCACCGGCTCGGACATCGGACGACACCCGGGGACAGTGCTTTGAAAATCCTTCTCGTCGGTTGCGAATACGTCGGAACCACGACCATCTCCCACAGGATCAACGACTGGAAGAAATCAGTCATGGGAGAGCCCTTCTCCCTCCTCCACGACCACTCCAAGCTCCCGCACACGTCGGGCCACCCGGACGACACGACGCTCGAGGAACAACAGCAAATTCTCGGCCTTACGCCCAAGCTCAAAGAGATGTATCACCGGTACCACATCTACTACCACGTACATCACTACCGCGCCGCCGACGACCTGAGTGTCGGCTTCCACATCGAGGAAGCAATCTACGCCCGCATGTATCACGGCTACGGTCTCCCCGGGGATCAGTTCGACCGTGACCTTGTCACCGAACAAGTTGAGACACGCTTGAAGCAGGTTTCTGAAGACCCGATCATCGTCGTGCATATGACGGCCACTCCGGACGTCCTGGCACGTCGCATGGTGGAGTTGAAAGACTCGCCGGAGCACACGAATAGCCCCGTCACGGAGTCCGACATCCCGACCATCCTGGAACGCTTCGAAGAGGGCGTCGCTCGATCAACCATCGGACCGAAGATCAAGGTGGACACGAGTACGGCTTCCCCGGACGAAACCCTTGCGGAAATCGTTGAGGCATTGCAACCGCACCTGACCGATTTCGACCGTGAGCGTATCGAGGCCCACCGCTCATAACCCGGTGAGTCTTCAAGCGATCTGAAGGCCCAATCCAGAGCACGTTGCGGCAGAAATCAACCGTAACGTGTTCGCGCGCCCGCTAAGAGTCTGAACGCCCGGCCTCGTAGAGTTGTCGCTCCAACTTGATGGCCCGCTGCCGACGCTGGCCTGATTATCAGATCCCCTGCTCCCCGGTTTCCGGGGTCCGGGGCGTACGCCGGGCAGGGCCAAATGAGATCGCGAGGAAAGCTGACAGTACGGGTATCAATCCGTCTGATCACGTTGTCCTCCCTCCTCGTCGTTGCCATCTTCGCCGCCGCCTGTTCAGGTAGCGGCGATGGCGGTGAAGGCGAAGCGGAAAAATCAGTCTCGCCGACGGAACCCATCCCGACCGCCGTCAGTGTTCAGGCCACGCCAGTTACGCCACCGGTTGACCAGACCGCAACGCCGGGTCCCGCGACACTGAGCCCGGTCATAGTCGCCACGCCGCGCGCCAGTTCTTCCACGTACAACGATCCTGAACGCGATCACTCGATCTCTGGTTTCATCGTGGATGCCGCCGACGGGCGCCCCCTGAGAGGGGTAACCGTCCGGGAAGACGAAACCGGAACGTACGGGATATCGGACGAGTTCGGTTTTTACCGGATCAACGGGCTGACGCCGGGTCATCACGCACTGAACGCCACCGGTTTTCGAATCGAGCCCGTTACAGCCGAAGTCGAGACCGAAACCTGGACCCGCCTGGATCTTTCCGTCAACGTAACAGGCGATGCTTCCGACAGGCGCGTCTTCGACGTAGTTGGACGGGTAACGGATCGCGATTCCGGCACTCCCGTCGCGGGAGCAGCCGTCACCGCAATCGATGTAAACGGCGTCACATCCGTCGCGAGTGTGGCCACAGATGATTTCGGCGCTTACGGACTCGCCGCCCTTCCCCGGGGCACCTACGCTCTATCGGTCGACGCACCGGATTATCCATCCCACACAGAGCAGATCGAAGTCACGGCCGATCTCGCGTGGGAAGTATTCCTACGGGCAACACTGTCCACGGTGGAAGGCCGCGTGATGGGCGAAGCTCCGAACGGGTCAAGGCCTCCTTTCGGCGCCAGCGTGAGGGCGATCAGTCTCGACGATTCTGAAGTAGCGGACCGTTCCGTTGCAACTTCCGGTATCGATTCGGACGGCGTGTACACGCTGGGAGAACTGCCGCCGGGCGACTACCGGGTGGAAGCGATCGCGCCCGGGTACCAGAGTTCCATCGCCCTGCTCGAACTGTCCGGCGGGAGAGAGGCCGAACTGAACTTCGATCTCGAGCTGGACGGCGCATCACTGCGTATAGCCCTGACTTCGTCGACGTATGGCGGCATCGGCGTCGGCAACATCACGGTGCGCGTCCAGGGAGTGAACGGCACCCCGGCGGAAGGCATCGCTCTCGACGCAGTCACGGGACTGGATGGCTCCACGTCCATCGTGGGCCTGCCATCGGGCATATATGACGTATGGACCCCGACCCCGACCCTGATCTCCGGGGGCGACAACGCGGATCTATACCCTGTTCGGAAAACACTACAACTTGGCCCGGGAGAGTCGCTTACATTGAACGCGGACCTCCCTGCGGTATCGGGAGACGTTCACGGCTTCATCCGCTCCGGAGATGTCGCCGGGGGGACCCGTCTCGGGACTTCACGACGCGACGCCGCCACATCGTCCGTGAACGACGTCCATGAATCGTTCACCTACCTGCCGGTTGAGCTTTCCGGCACACAGGTGTCGATTACCTCGGCTCGCTTCGGAATCCTGCCGTTTTCGCCGCCGACGACCTCGGTTACGTCAGACCAACTCGGCAACTTTGTCTTCCCGCTGCCCCCGGGAACGTACGCGCTGGAGTTCAAAGCCGACGGCCACGTGACGGCCACAACCGAGTTGACCATCGGTTCCGCCCCGAAGGTGAATGATGTCCGCCTGCCGAGGGCGATGACTGCGGTAGTGGGCCGGATCACCGGAACGATGATCGAAGACCTGACGAACAAGACAGAGGCGGCGTTCGCTCTGGCGGGAGCGAACGTGGTACTACAACGTGAAGATCAGGCGTACTCGACGGAGACCGACGAGCGCGGCGTGTTCGCCATAGAAAATCTCCCGTTGACGGTGGTCGACGGAGCCGTGGTCGCGACCGAGTACGAGTTGCGAGTAACCAACCCGGACTATCTGCCCCTGACAGAAACCTTGAGCCTCGAGACCGCCGAGGGAGCGTTCAGGCTTGTGCGTCAGCTACCAACGCTGGCCGCGGGTGGATTCATGGACGTCACCATGTCTGCCGTCGATAAGAACGGCGACAACACGATCATCGTCGGGACGCTGGAAAGCGTTCAGAATCTCCGCACGATGGACGTGTACGACGCCAGCTTCCTGGCGGAGTCCGAAACCATCGAAGTTCCGAACAGGTTCTTTATACGGGCGCGGCCCGGGCGTTATCTCGCCCGGATCTGCCCGGATACTCCCGGCGATCAGGGCTGCCTCGACCACTTCTGGACCAGCACCGGCGGGGTAGTCGATGTCCTCGATCTATCGTTCAACTGTGCGGACACGCCCCGGGCCGTAAGCTGCAGCCTTGATGCCGGAATCGACGCCAGCCCCGCCGGGCATATCCAGGCCACCGGGTTCATTTACAGCGCGTCCACCGGGGAGCCCCTCACAGACGCCCGGGTGACGGTGTCTCTTGACGTGCTCGCCACTTACTGTGACGCGACCTGCATCAACATCACCCGGGAGTTCTCCGCAACCGGACCAACCGGGCCAAACGGCCGGTATTCAATCGAATTCCCGGTTCCAACCACGAACGGAGGCGCGGACCTGGTCCGGTGGTCGTGGGTTGGCGATGACCAGACCATCTCCGTAGCCAGTCCGGGATACCAGTCCATTGTGGAGTTCGGAGTCGGCGAAACACTCCGGAACTTCAACGGCACGCAGGACTTTTACCTGGCGCCATCAGGACGTCTGAACGTGCTTGTGGTTGGCGCGTTCGAGGCGGGATTGCCCGTATCCGGGTTCGACCAGGAACTCGGGATAGCCATCGTGGGGCAGGACACCAGAGCCGCCGTGACCCTCTTGCCGCTGGGAGCCGAGCTAGCCCCGGGATCGGATGGATCGGTGTCCTTCAACTCTCCACCCGGGACCACAGCCGTGAGGGTGAGCGCCCCCGGCCACTACCCCTACAGCTCGAACGTAACGATGCCCGACACGAACGGCGATGGGTCCATCATCGTCGAATTCACATTGCCGATCGAGCAGATTCCTCCGCCATCAATCCAGAAGGACTCGCTGCGGATAACCGGGGTCACAGATGGCCGTCCAATGATGGGTTACGTGCTCCGGGGGATCTCATCTTCAGCCACGGCCGTGCTCTGGGAGGTCGATGTTGACCGCAACGGGGTAAAACCGGTCCGTGATGCTTTTAACGACCCGATCGAGCTAGTGGACCTCGTCGTACATGCGTCCGAGTCCTGTCCTGGCGCAGGCGATGTGGAACCCTCAAGCAGAACATTACATCTGAGAGGCCATCTTCTCTCGGGCAGTTCCAACGGCGCCGGAACCTGGGGCGGAGAATTTGATGTGGCCGATCTCCCGTGCGGTTCCCTGAGCTGGAGGGTGGAAGCCCGAACATCTCGCTCCCTCGCCACGCTCGGTTTTGACTGGCAAATCTGGCCGTCCGAGCAACGTTATCCGTTGTCACTTCTGACCGGCCTGGCGGGTCCGATCGAGGCGGTCGACGTCGACACAGTGGCGGGCTCCGCCGGATCTGTGATGGCCTTCAAAGCCCGATCAGGATCCCTGCAGATCAAACGTGACGGGGAGTATCTGACATACGAAATCCCGGACATCGTGATCAGGGCGGACTTCGAACCATCAAAGGCCGGAAAGTTGATCGAAGATCTGTCCGGGTTCGAGGATCCGTTCGTGTCCGTAGAAGCTGCCCTTTCGACCGCGATTCTGGACGGGGAAACCGGGCTGTTTGATCTGCAACCATCTGCCGCCGATTCCGGTCCGTACGCCATCGCAGCGACCGGCTTGTTCAGCCTGGATAGCGCCGTCGCTCCGGCCTTGGCGGATGCCGGTCGCTGGGTTGAATCAATCGGCGCGATGTTGAGGGAAACACGCCCGAGAACTCTGGGCCTGTCTTATCTCCCCACTCCGGTGCGGTCGGTGCTTGAACGACTCGACATCTCCGGCATCGATGGCACGCAGATCGAGAACGTGGCCGCGGACGCCGCCTGGGATCTCGCGTTACCTCCAGAACCCGGGGAACCACCCCCGATAACCGGAGAGCGCAGAGTCGTCACAGGCACCCGATTCGAGATCGTTTCGGTGACCGAGTTCGAGTTCGCAACTTCGGTCATGAGCCACCTAAAGATCGACGGCCAGCTGGACTCACGGTCGGTAACAACGTTCGCCGAAATCGATGGCGGCTCGTTGCGCGAGGAGTCGACGGTCGCTTCCGGCAGCGCTGGAACGTCAGACGAACTCTGGGCTGCCTGGAGTTCCACCCGAAGCACTGACGGCTTTACATTCTTCGATCGTGATGCGGGAACGGATAGCGTCGCCAGGTCTTCCACTGTCGAGAGCGTTCCTGCCTGGCTGGAAGGGCCTGCGACCGCCCTCACATCGCCAGGTCCGGCTCATGCCCCGGACGTCGTAGCAGTGGGCGGCGTCTCACGGCCATCGATATCGGTGGGAGTGAATGAAGACGGAAGATTACTCATATCTTCGGTTTCGGTTCAATCCGGTGCGAACTGGCCCGACTCTGCGGGCATCGCAATCCTGGAATCGGGTGAACCCGGGGCAAGCCAGTGGTCGGCCCCGGCTCCACTGGCAGATCAGCCGAATGGAATGGTGATCGATACCGCAATCACCTTCACCGAAGATAGCGATGCGATGCTCGTATGGTCGGTAATCCCCGACGTAGGCAACGATCCTCGCGATCTCATACATCGCGCCGCCGGGACGGACCTGTTCTACAGTCGTCTGGACGCGACCGCTGGAACCTGGTCCCGGCCAGAGGCGCTCGCGAACGATAACCGACCCGACCTGGCTCCAGTAATCGCTTCCGATGGCGAAGGACGCATGCTGCTGGCGTGGGCGCGAGACATGGACGGAAACGTTCTCACGGTTGACGACATCGCTGTGTACGCCTCGGAATGGATCGCCGGAAGCTGGACCACCCCGACGCCGGTCATGTCGGCTCCCGGCGCGGTATCGGAGCTTTCGGTATCGGTGGAGTCCGGCACCGCGGTTGTCGGAATTGTCGCTAACGCCCACGGGATCGGCCCAGCTATCAAACTGAGCTTCAACAGTCTCGGGAAGTGGAGTCCGGTAAACGTCATCGCCGGCGGGCGTCCCGGGCTTGAAGACGTCGCCGTACTGATGGACAGGCCGGGACTGGCAACCATCGTGTGGGCCGAGGGGATCGGGGGCGACGATGACTCGCGTATCGTCAGCGTGGAAGCCACATCGGCCGGCGTCCGTGGCGAGACCGTCGTTGTCGATGCCGTTGCCGGTTTCCTGAAGCTGATGCTCGTCCCGACTCCGGGGTCACGTCACCTCGTCTGGGTCGGTAATGGAGGTTCGACCCTGTACGGAAGCCGTCACGGGCAAGACGATTGGTCTTCGCCTTCATCGATCGCACTCACATCGGGACGTTCTTCCCGTTTCGTTGCCGTTCCCGGAGACGGAGAAAACGCCGTCCTCACCATCCACGAAATGGAAACCGGCGGGGTCCGGAGCCTGACCGCCGTGCGCCTGTTGATCCGCTAGGCACTCCCGTCCGCGTGATAAGAATCACCAGAGCTTCCCTCCAACGACAACAGATCGCGGAGTGCGCTTACCGGACGCCGGAAAGCGAGCCCGAGCAGCCCGACCCCCAGCAACGCGTATTCGCCGCCAACCACATTCGTATTCCCGAGCGGCAAGTTGCAGCCAAAGACCGTTCCGCTCTCCTCGACCGAATCCGGGTCCGGCCCGGTCTCCACCGCGCCTGACGCATCCAGCCCCACCTGCTCTGCCTCTCGGTCAAACACCGGGTCAACGTTTTGTTCCGCGGGCGCCTCGGGTGCTTCCGCAGGTGTGTCGGGTTCGGTTGCTTCAGCGGTTGCATCGGCTTCCACATCTGTGGCATCAACGGCCTGCGTCACAGGCGCGGCCACGCTGGAAGGCTCGGCCGGATCGACCGGGGTCACATCGCCGGGTTCCTCAACGACATCCGGCGCTGCCTCCGTCTCGGCGGCGGGCACGGCCTCCTCCTCTGGCGCCGGCTCGCCTGTTGCGTCCGCGTCGGTATCTTCTGGAGTATCCACCTCCGGGGTATCGGTCGGCTCGGAAGGCTGATCATCCGTCACGGCCGACAGGTCTTCCTCCGAACCGGTGGTGGTTGTGGCCGGCAATAGTTCTTCGTCGGAAGTCTGGCCATCCGTGGCACCGTTCCCGCCCGAACTCACCGGCTCTTCAGCGGGTTGAGATTCCTGGTCCGGCGTGACTTCATCAGGCGGCGCAGACACCTCACCAGTTTCTTCCTCCTCCGCGGGAACGACGATCGGGGCAGGCGGATCCACCGCCACCTCGAACACCGTCAGCACCTCTGGATGAGAGTTTCCCGCCACATCGACTCCCTTGACCCTGAAGATATAAACGCCCTTCTCGTAACCGTCCGGCCTCACATCGGCGCCCTTCAAAATCCATGTAGCGCCGGCATCGGCTGTCGTCATGAACTGCGTAACCTGCTCCCCGTCCAATGTCGCCGTGATCAGGCTTACGCCGGAATGGGTATCGCCGGTGTACTCTGCCGCCTCGTACACAAAGCTTGCAGTGATGTCCGGGAACGATTCCGTTACGGGTGCTGCTCCTGTCGGAGTAAGCAACGGTGGGGCGAGGCCGTAATCCACCTGGAACGTCGCCGGGGTCGCCGTTCCCAGCGTATTTGCCAAATCAAATCCAAACGCGCCAACGGTCTTCACGCCCTGCCCCGCGTTCAACCCGGTGAGCGATGCGACGTTGAACTCAAGCTCCCACAACTGTTCATCTATCTGCGTCGGCGCGGCCCGGGTCAGCCCGTTGATGGTTATGGAAGGAGGGGCGGCCAGAACCTCGTCGGAGGCCACGCGAATCTTGATGAGCGTATTCGTAGCCGGCTTGTCGAACGAGAGCGTCAGGACCGGTGCGATTTTGTCCGTCACGATAACCGGGACAAGACTCGTCTGGAGTCCGGCAAGGTCCGAGATGGAGCCGGGATCGATCAGCAAGATCACGGGCGTTTGAAGCGGATAAGTCTCGACGGTCATAAACACGTCGTTTGGAAGCGCCGCGTAGGTTTGCACAGAAAGCGCCGGCGCCCCGTTCAAGCGAAATCCACCCGACACTATGGACGGAACAGAAATTTTTTCGCTGAACACCACGCGAATACTGGTCCGGTTCCCCGTCTTGACCTTCTTGGCGACCGTGTCATACCACTCGCCCGCGACTGCGGAGATCACCTGCGGGGGGTTCTGGTCAGACGTGAAGATATGCGCCTGGTTTCCGGCGGTTGTCGCGACGGCGTCACTCCGGCCAACAGTTCCAGAAATATCGTTCGCCGTGACGTACCAGGTGCGAAGGCCATCGGTCACCGAATCCGGGACCGGGATGCGCGCTATCACTCCAGTAGCCAGAGTTGTGGTCACGGATGGATCGTGAGGAATAACGGAGCCGGGCTCGTTGAACGTATTGTTGCCGTCGCCGTCATAGTGGAACCGAATCGACGAGACATCCACGCCGGAATCGGCGTCGGTCACCCGGGCCTCCAGGAAGGAAGAAAAGGTCTGCTCAAAAGAGTTGTGCGCGGGTGACAAAACCGTGACCACCGGCGCCAATCCGTCCACGACGATTGTGTCGCTAACCAGCGATAGCGGCTCCGTGTCGGTGTACGCGACCGTCACCTTGTCTTTATCGACGACCTTGATGTCCGGGCGGGCGGTGGCGGACGGGGATGTCGCATTGGTCTTGACCGTGGCGGCGCCCGTCTCGAACGTTCCGGAGAATACTCCGGAAACGGCCGCAGTCTCCTGAAGCGTGAGATCGAATCCCGTTTTATCGCTGGTCGAGGTGACCTTCACCGTCAGCGTGTCGATTCGCTCCGAGTTGTACGCCACGGTAAACGGTATCGGCGACGCAACGTCGCGGGTCAATTGCAACGTGAACACACCGTTGGATGGGACGACGGCCGCCGGGATTGCGTCAGCCACAGAGATCGCCAGGTCAGCCGTCGAAGTGATCCCATCACCGTTCCGGTCGGTTATCAGCGGGTTCGCTGTCTGGAAAACGAACTTGTCTCCGGAGGAACCCACAGGCAGCGTGTAGCCCAGTTTGCCTGCCGTCTCAGCGGTGTATGTAGCGACGGTCTGGACGCCCTGATCCAACACGGTGACCGTCACCGTACCGCCGATCCGCACATGCTCTCCGGCCAACGACACCGTAGCCGGCGTCGCCGTAGCTGCGCTCGCGGGCGCGACAAACAACATCGCCAGGGCGATGAGCGCGAGCAGCAATAGAACCGGACGTGTCAGGTACGTGCGGATGAGATCGGCCTTCCGTTTGGAACGGCTTCCGGCAGCTTTGCCAGAGCCCGTCCCTTTAACGGTATGGCGGTACGATCAACCCGGCTTCGGGGCTGCGTTCAGTTCACGTATGGAGCCACGCACACAGGCGCACGCAGGGCATACACCTACGTGTGTTGCAACCCCGCCTGAAACGCAAGAGCAACCGTCTCCTTGCCCGTTTAGTAATCGCCCGGATCGTTGTACTTCACGAGGCGCCACACGTGATACCACAGGGCCATCACGTTCGCGAAAACCGCGGCACCACCGAGAGACCATCGAATACCGTCCGCGGTCGGCAGCCTGAGTTGCCCACCGGGAATATGCCCGTACTCCTCAATAAGCGCTTCCACGCCCTTGTCAAATCCGTAGTCGTACCCGATCCAACCTCCAACGAACGCCCCAACTCCGATCAACGCCAGCGCTACGAACCGAGTCTTCCACGCAGCCTGGAACTTGAACCAGGCCACTGCGGTGGCAAATGTCACTACAGCCGCCATCGTATTGATAACGGTGAACGTCTGGAAACCCAGCCCTGCGAGCGGCGGGAAGGAGACGGTCCAGAACAGGTAGCCGACAAACCCGAGCATCAGCGCAGCTATCAGACCGATTATCGATCGCCCGATCGTCGTGATCAGGAACATATCCAGGGAAGCCACTACTTGACGAGTTCTCCAGCCCTGCCACCGTTCGTTGCCGATACGCATTCCGGGAATCCGGTTCCGGTTCGGATTTGACGGCTATATGGAGGCAGATCGTGCACCGCCACTAACGCAGGCGCACCTAGTTGATTTTTCCGCATTCAAGTTTAACTGCGATTCAGTCCCTTCCGACACTTCGTTTCGAAAGGCACGGAACCAATCGCACCATTTCCTCCCGGGCGCCTCTCGGGACCGACTCCATCCAACGGAGCGCTGGCTGATCTCCGTTGAATATGAAACTGGGAACCTGTCTCGCGCAGGCTATTGGGCCGGTTCACCCTGCTCAAACACATCCGCCAGCGCTCGCTCTTGCTCGGCCCGCTCCGGATCGCCCAGCTTGTCGTATATCACCGCCAGGCGTCGATGCGAATCGAGCGCCCGCCGACCCGCCGGGGCACGTTCAACGGCGGTCTCGTACGAGACCGCAGCGGCCTCAAGTTCTCCAAGGTTTTCTAACGCCACGCCACGGAACCACCAGGCAGCGTGGTTGGGGAAGGCCGGCGTCTCCATCTCAAGCGCCCGGTCCGCATAAATCAGGCCCAGAAGATCGTCTCCGACGGCTAAAAGTCCCTGCGCCGCCTCTGTCTGGATAAACGCGAATGGTGGTCGCGCTGCAGCAAATGCCTCGTACCTGGCGGTCGCGGCCTGAACCAGATCGTCCCGGCCCAGGCCGACCAGTCGAGATTCCGCCTGGGCCAGACGTGCCTGAGTATTGAACGCTTTCGGGTTGCGATCTTCATACTCCTGGACTGCCGCCCATGCCGATTCCCACCCGAATATGGCCAGGTCCGTGTTTCCAACAGACTCGGCTTCATCGGCAGCTTTTCTGTAAAGATCATTCACAGTCAGGTGGTATTGCTCAACATCCGGGGCGAGTTCAGTCGCGCGCTGATATTTCGCGAGGGCAGCATTCGCTTGACCTTTCTGATGCAACTCCGCCGCATCCTGAGCAATGACACTCGCCTGGATGGTCCGGACATCCCGAAAATAGATGAGTGTTGCCGCGATGACGGACACCGTCATGGCGACACTGATGGCAAGAAACCTGTAGTTCACATCTGCGGGTTTCGACCGGGCGGTCTTGACACTGGACCCGCGTGCTGCGCCAGCCATATTGTCCGGTCCGGTTGCCCGGGCCCTCGATATCTCGATAACCGCGATCAGCACCCCCAGCAAAACCCAGAATGTCAGCAGGTCTCCGACGCGGGCGACACCGGCCATCTGTTCAGCGGCTCGGCCCGCCAGTGCCGCAAGAAGGCCGACAAGCAATATCGACATCCACGCAACATCCTCTTCGGATTTCTTTAGAACACTCAGCATCCTCACTCCCGCGTAGATCGTCAGAACCGCCAGGGCCAAAAGCGATGTAAACCCCAGCAAACCCATCTCCATCAGGAGGTGGAGGGGAAAATTGTGGGCGTGCTGCGCGAACGAAATATTGCGGTCGACTTCTATGCCAAGCGGGTAGGCATAGAAAGACATTTCCGGTCCGTATCCAACGAGACCCCGGGCGACAACAAGAGGAGCCGACTCTTCGGGGGATGAGATTCGTGTTGCGGAAAGCTCTAACGCGGACCCCCAGATGGGACCTCGGCCACCGATTGATCCAGATGAAGTCTCCTGGAATATCGATCCAAGATCGCCCAGATCCCTCCCGGTATTGCCGTCCCCTCCCGGAATCTGTGCGATGAGTGTAGCGACTACCGCGCCTGCGGTTATCATCGCGAGACCCTTGCCCAGTGTCTGCCGGTTCAGCCAGACAAACCCGACCGATGTGAACCCTGCAACACCGATCGCGTACCCGATCCAGGGTCCCCGACTACCCGTGTACCAGAGCGCTGCCAATTGAATTCCCAGTGCTACAGCGCCCAGGACAAACCACAGATATCTGCCACGACGTTCCTCGACCAGGGCAACGGCCGGTGTCAATACCGCCGTCATCACGAGGAACGATCCCAGAAGAATCGGGTTGCCGAACGAAGCATATATCCGGGACGATTCATCACCCTGGCCGATGGGGTCCCAACCGTGCCTCTGCCCTATGCCATACAACGCCACAACCGTGCCGACAGCCGCAAACACGAGCATCAACCGCCTCACCTGCGACTCCGTGCGTACCCTCATCGCAACCGCAACGAATACGACCAGAAGGGAGAGGAAGGAATAGAGCTCGTAGCCGAGATCCGTAAAATCTCGACCCCAGAGGCTCGTGGTCCTCACCGGCGATGCTATCGTCGAAATCACGGCCGATACCGCCAGGCCACCCGCCGCTATCAGAGTCCACCTCTCTGGGCGGCGACCCATCCATTCGCGTGCCTTCGTCAAAGTTGGCAGACCGCCTGGTTGCACGTAGAGCGCGCGCTCCCATGCCCACGCGACGATGATCACCAGCGCAACGACGTGGAGTGCGACGTACTTCGGATCGTTATAGAAACTGAGCCAGTTGCGCGGATTGAACAGCAGAGGTACGAGAACAATCCCGGCGAGCCAGGCGATCTCTATCACCAGACCCGTGATCCGGCGTGAATCGATTCGTGTTGTTCTTCTATTCGTGATCGGGCGGGCGCGACTTCGAGTCATGTGGTCAAGGGGCATCCCAGGGATTCAACCGGTTGCTCAGCGGACTATGGGGGTGCCGCTTCATGAAAATAACAATGTCGGGCCGCATTATAAAAAGACACCGGGCCACGCCGATGTGGAATCGTTTTTCCCCCGTGATAATCCGTACTCGATCCGGTGATTCCCACAGGCCCTTGAGTCAGGCCTGGGAGTAGGCACGTATCTCGTTTCAGCGCCTCCACCTACATTAATCCACCCACCACCACCTTCCCTCCACCCTCCATCCGCTCAACCAATACCGATCACATCCTGAAGGCTTCGCAGGGATTCACTAACGTCCAGATCCGAGACGTACCGGCATGGGTGACGGAGCTCTCCGGCGGTATGACCTGCAATGCCTGCAATGAAGGTCCTACCTGTTGCGTTTCGGCGCCGTACAACAGAGGGTGAATCATGATCGGCGGCACGTCTCCGTCCACACTTCCCATTGCCTTGAGCCCCGTGAGCGAGCAGTCCTTCCGTTCTAACGATGTTATCTCTGGTTCAACCATTTCTTCCGTGCCGGTCGCGGCATAGTGAATGAGGAGATCATGCCTTCAATCAACGTGGTTCTGATCGACGACGAGAAATCGCTTCGAGACGTGATCGAAGATGGGCTTGTGGGACTGTTCGGGTGCAATGTCAGGGCGGTCTCCGATGGCGAATCCGGCCAGGCATGTCTTCGTGAGCGGAGCGCGGACGTGCTGCTCGTAGACCTTCTCATGCCCGGATTGAACGGCTTTGACGTGCTGGAGCGCCTTCAATCAGGAGAAGAACTGGCGCACAGGCCGGAGAAAGTGATCGCCATGAGCGCGCTGACCGATAGCGACACGATGCAGGTCCTGCGGGGCCTGGGCGTGGATTCGGTCCTCTCGAAGCCGTTTTCGCTAAAAGAACTCCGCCTGGCTCTCGGGCTTGGCGAACCCGGCGTCTACAGAACGAGAGTTCCGATGAGACCCGTCACGCAGTCAGTCTTCAGCGCGACCTGAGCCTGCCGGATCTGTCCTTTCCCGGAGGAATAAGGGGAATGGTCAGGCCGCGTGGCGCTCGTCGATCGGCGAATCCGTTGAATCACCCGCGTCCGAGACGCGTGCCTGAACGGCGTCCAGTTCCTGCGCCCAGGATTCACGATCCCAGATCTCTACCGCTTCGCCGGTGCCGATCACGACGACATCCCTGTTAATGCCCGCGTAACGCAATACCGTTTTCGGCAACTCGATTCGGCCCTGGCGGTCAGCCTCTTGTTCATGGGCGGAAGCGAAGATAAATCGTGCCAGTCGACGCGTTTTCGCGTTCGTTGCCGGCAGATCTCGAATCTCGGACGCTATTCGCTGCCACCCTTGTTCGGAATACACCGAAACACAGCGCTCGAAGCCGCGTGCCACGACCACGACCCCTGATAGCGCTTCCGCAAACACGGCGGGAACAGCTATACGTCCGTGGCTGTCCACGTGTCCTTCAAACTCACCCGCAAATAGCACGTTCAGATAGTCCTCTGAATCTCGGCGCACTTTGACGGAACCTTCCGCCGTTTGCGACCGGCAACATAAGTGTGGCCCGTGGACGCCGCATCGCCTACCGGGAATATCCTGACGAGCAATTGGGGCTGCCACACACCCGGCGGCCTCCAGAAACTCACGAAATCGCAGCGCTCAGCTTGTTTCCGGCTCTGTCCGTTCGCCGATGTCGGCGAGAACCTCCGAGGACTCACTCAACGTCGCCAGGGCCTCCGTGATCGCCTCTTGCGCAACGAAAACGTTCTGGAACTTGATCGCATCAAGACTGTCGTTTATCTGCCGGCCCGCTACCGCAAGGTCTCCCAGCACATCGACCAGCTGTTGCTGAAGTTCCGCCTGATCGTCCGGCACGACGAGGTCCTCGGCGCGCGCCGCATATCGCGCAAACTGCGATGCCGTCTGGCGGACCTCGTTGACCCAGATAACGCTATCTGCGTTAGGTGTCCCGAGAAACTGGACCGTACGAGCCAGGTCACCTACCGCCCGAGCGGTGAGTTCGTTGACCTCTTGCCGGTACAACTCTCCGGGGTCTATCACAGCGGCAGCCGTGGGATCGGCCGCCGGCGTTGCCGTGGCAAACCGTGAACCGTCCGGGACGTACTGCTGCGTCTGGCCTGGGTCGTCCGTTATGGACGCTCCCAGGACGACTATCGCACCTCCGACCACGACGGAACTGATGCCGCCGATGAGTGCATTGGCTTTGGAGCCCTTCATCACGGCGCCGACGTAACCGAGCCACGCCAGTCCACCGAGCGCAGCGGCTGCGCCGAGGAAAATCAGCAGGTTGTCCAAGTTCGCTCTTCTCTGTCCAATAAAGCCGGGCCAGATGATGACCGGCGCTGGTACACCGATTGCGATGATTGACGGCATACCATTATGAGGTCTCACACCGGTTCCGCGCCTCGGAGAACCATTCCGCAAGCACAGAGTCAGGTGTTACGACTACCGGCGCGACACAGCTCTCTTGCGCCTCACCGCAACGACATCGCGTGGAGAGATATCTTCTCGACTGATCCCGGTCAGTCGAAGAAGTCTGCGTCTTCCGGCCGCAGGTGCTTCCTCGCGGCCTCCACGTTCAATGACACTCCCAGGCCGGGGGTGTCCCAGACATCGATAAAGCTGTCTTTCACTATCGGATCTGGAAGACCTTCAACGATGTCGTACCACCATTCCGGATTGCCCGTCGGATACTCGAACGCGATGTAATTCTTGGGCAAGGTCGCCGCGACTTGTACCTGGGCGGCGAGGCCGATCAAACCGTCACCGGTACCGTGCGGGGCTATCGAGATCCCGTGCAGATCGGCATATTCGGCGATCCATTTCAACTCCGCCATGCCGCCCACATCCGCAAGATCAGGTCCGATTACGTTCACGGCCCGTTTCTCTATCAAACCCATGAAGTTCTGGTGCAAATAGATCTGTTCACCCGTGTGGATCGGCGTTGTCGTATACGGCGTCACTTCCCGGTACAGGTCCGCCAGCACGTATGGCGTGTAATCGCCGGTGATCATGTCCTCGAGCCACATGACGTTCAGGTGCTCGACCGACTTCGCCAGTTTCAGCGCGTCGGTAACGGTGAATCTAGGGCCGCAATCGAGCGCCAGCCCGATCTCGTCCCCCAACACGTCTTTCATCGCCTCTATACAGGCGATGGTGTGCTTCATACCGCGCTCGGTGATCAGCCCTTTGTTTGGGTGCCGCCCCGAGGTATCAAGGTCGCCGTAGAAATAATCGGGGACCTCCCGGACCATCGAGCCGTGGAACGCTATTCCCTGCTTGATGATCGAGAACCCCTCGGGGCGGGATTTCATCCACCGCATCTCTTCGGCATAGTCCTCGGGCTGGGAGTCGGACATCGAACGGCGCACGTTCCCGTTGTAGGTCATTACCCGGTCCCGAACCTTGCCGCCGAGCAGCTTGTACACGGGAACCCCTGCCGCCTTTCCGGCAATGTCCCAGAGCGCCATTTCTATGGAGCTAACCCCGGCTCCCCACGGCTTGAACGACCCGAGCCGACGGATCTTCTGCATCACTCGCTCGACGTCCGTCGGGTCCATGCCGACGATCATTTCCTTGTAATACAGGAAATGCCACTTCAGGTCTTGCTTGGCGGGTTCCGCCTGCCCGATCCCCTCAATGCCTTCATCGGTCTTGATCCTGATGACGGGGTTCTGGCCGATGATGGCGCACTTCAGATCGGTGATCTTCATCGAGGTTCCTCGGGAAAGTCAGGAATAACTACAACCTGGCGGGGCACAGACAGGACCGTCACGGCAGATCCAGATCGAGTCCCAACTCGGAGGACGCCGATCCGAACCATTCGATGACCTCACGGTGGTACGGGATGCCCTCAGCCTTGCGCTTGTTGGTCTCCTCAAACTCGGACAGCCCCGGGTAGAAGACCCGTTCGTGGCCGGGCGCCGGTTTCGTGTTCGCCAGCCCTTCGAGGAAGTCGTCCATGTCGTCCTTGAACCTCTCCGTGTCCATGAACGCGTCGATCTTCCATGCCTGGAAGTAGTGCGCCGTCTTCAGGTGGATGAATCCCGGACCCGCGCCGGAAAGCTGCCCCGTCATCACGTCCACGACGGCGGCAAATGCGTAGCCC
>JASLLE010000056.1 GCA_030747175.1 Dehalococcoidia bacterium
GAGGCAGAAGTTGGAGGCCGGCGAGCCGACTCTGAGCACGCATATCCACAGCGTGTGGCCGGCCGTGGTCGAAGCCCTCGGCCACACGGGCCAGTACGACTACCTTGAGTTCGTGGCTGAGAACGAATCGTCAGACCTGCATGATCTGGACAACATATGCAGAGCCGCTGAACTGCACGGCCTCGGCAGTATGTTTAAGGTCGACCAGAGCCTCATGCCTTTCCTCGCACAGAGGGGTATAGGGGCGGGATTCAATAGCATCCTGTTCACCGACGTCCGGGATATCGAAGATGTTCGTGATTGCATCAGGGCGGCCAGCCCGGACCATCCAGACCACGGCGGACTTTACGGCGTGGCGACTCGACGGAACTCGTACATGGGATACGGCGGGTCACCGGAATACGTCCGCTCGGTCGCCGACACGGTGCTCGCCTTCATGATCGAGAAGAAGGGCGCCGTCGATAACCTGGAAGAGATACTCGAGGAGCCCCGTGTGGAAATGGTGCAGTGGGGTCCCAGCGACTTCTCGATGAACATCGGTCACCCGTTGAAACTGGATCATCCTGACGTGGTTGCGGCGATGAAGAAGACCTTTTTGACCGCTATCAAGATGGGAGTGCCGCCGAGGGCGGAGATCCTGACCGCCGACGAAGCGAAGGAGTACCTCGATATGGGGGTGCGGCACTTCTCCGTGGGAACCGACCTCGAGATCCTCCATGCCTTCTGGGTCCGTGAAGGCGAGCAGATCGTGAGAGCGCTCCAGGGCGAATAGACCCCGGGTGCAGGCTTATCCAGGTGACGATTTCTTACCTTGATGCTCCTTATTGAACCCGGAATATTGGCCGCGCGTGACCTTGAAGGTCTATATTCGGGCCCAGACCAAGGCAATCCCACGGATCGTTCTGTATCGGACCGGCCGGAGAACGGAACAGTGGTCAACCGTAAGAGAGGCGCGTTATGCGACCAAACGTCATTCGAGAGAAGCTGGATGCTGGCGAACCGACCCTGAGCACGCATATCCACAGCGTGTGGCCGGCCGAGATCGAGGCACTGGGCCACACCGGTTTGTACGACTACGTGGAGTTCGTCGCGGAGTACGGACCGTCTGATCTCCATGATCTCGACAACATGTGCCGTGCCGCTGAGCTGTTCGGCATGGGCTCGATGATCAAGATCGACCAGAGCCTCATGCCCTTCCTCGCACAGCGGGGCATCGGCGCGGGATACGGCAGTGTTTTGTTCACAGACTGCCGGAGCCTCGACGAGGTTCACGAGTGCATCAGGGCCGCTACCCCGGATCACCCCGACCACGGCGGCCTGTACGGAGTCGCGACAAGGCGGAACTCGTACATGGGTTACGGCGGTTCACAGGAATACGTCGACGCGGTCGGCGACACCGTGCTGGCCTTCATGATCGAAAAGAAGGGCGCGGTCGACAACCTGGAGCAGATTCTTTCCGAGAAGAAGGTCGAGATGGTCCAGTGGGGCGGAGCCGACTTCTCCATGAACATTGGACAGCCCAGAAACATGGGCCACCCGGACGTGGTCGCTGCCAAAAAGAGGACCTTCGAGGTCGCTATTCAGATGGGCGTGCCACCGCGGGCGGAGATCAACTCCGCCGACGAGACGAAGGAGTACCTGGACATGGGGGTCCGGCACTTCTCGGTGGGTACGGATATCACGATTCTGCACGGTTTCTGGCAGAAAGAGGGCGAGGGCATCAGGAAGGCGCTCGGCGGGAGCTGATGTCTGGCGTTTGGTCTGCCCCCTCTCCCGGTGGGAGAGGGCTGGGGTGAGGGAGGACAAAGGTCCTGGACGATAACGTGTTTGGTCAGTGTGATGGCCGCGTGGTGCAGATCCCTCGTCCTTCCGGGCCCGGAAGGATCGGCATGACGGGAGTGTGTGCCGCGGGGTTTACCAGGGTGGCATGTTTGTCCCCTCTCCCTTTTGCGGGAGAGGGCCGGGGTGAGGGGGCGAGGCCGTAGGCCGAGCGATATCCAGATGAGCGAGTCGCACAACGGATCCTTCGATAGTCTCAGGGCGCGTGGCGCGTGCTGGATCGGGTGGAGTGCGAGTCGGGAGATCCTGAGCCTCGGCCTCGGGATGACAATTGATTGTGGCTGCCATTCGAGATGCGTGTAAGAACGGTCGCCCGCCCTTCGAGAGCCTCAGGGCGGGTTGAGGACTCACCATGTTGGTGAGTCAAAGGAGATCAGTAATTGGCAGTGAGAAGACTTGTTACAGGCAACGGACCTGACGGCAAATCCCGGGCCGATATGGACGGTCCGACGCCCGGAAGTGTTGATGGCGGGCGGGCTGTATTTGACGAGCTGTGGCGCGCCACCATGCCGCCGCCGGTGACGGGCGATGACGATCCCGGAGATGTCGATGTGGCCGTGCTTCAACCTGACGCGAACGGCGTCGTATGGCGCTGTGTCACTTACCGTCCGTGGGCGGAGGTCGAGGCCGAGCTACTGGCCAACCCGGAAGGCATATCCGCGGGTGGGAGGTTCGACGGCGGCGGCGCGATGGAGCACGACGAGCCGGGCTGGCATACGACGGATACTCTTGATTTCGGCATGGTGGTCTCGGGCGAGATTGATCTCGACCTGGACGATGGCACACATCACCTGAAGGCGGGCGATGCCGTCGTGCAGCGCGCCACGCGGCACGCCTGGCGGAATCGGACGGATGAGCCGGCCGTGATGGCGTTTGTGCTGATCAGCAGGGCTAGCGGGTAAGGGAAGCTTGGACCACCCACCCTCCTCACACTTGATGCTTGCGGGCCTTCCCCGACGAAGGGAGAGTGGGCAAAGCGCCGCGGGCCTCAATATGACGACGCGCATGCGTAGCAGCCCTCCCTAAGGTTCTCGCAGGGCGGGCGTTACGCGACATGCCGCTAATCGAGTGCCACGTACGATGGTCCCTTCGAGAGCCTCAGGGTGGGTCTGAGAGCGTCAGGGTGGGTTTACGGGGGATCTTTACTGCGCGCAGGTCGGGCCTGAGACAACGTGATGTTGCCACCCGCTCCGGCATGGGCGACGATGCGGTGCCCGCCGGCCGGTAGTCCAGGAGGAGATGGGCCTTGTCTGATCCGCTGATCCGGAAGGTGGATTGCGTCCACGTTGAGGTATCTGACATCGATAGCGGGCTTGCGTTTTACCGCGACCGTCTTGGACATGAATTGTTGTGGCGTGGGAAGACAAGCGCCGGGCTGAGGATGTCGGGCGGCGATTCCGAATTAGTTCTCAACACCGAACCGTGGAAATGGAAGACTGATCTGCAGGTCGAATCCGTGGAATTGGCGGCGCGGCGATTTGAAGAGGCGGGTGGGTCCGTGCTCTCCGGGCCATTTGATATCGAGATCGGTAAAGCGGTCGTAGTCCGGGACCCGTGGGGGAACGAGTTTGTCCTGCTCGACGCCAGCAAAGGCCAACTCACCACTGACTCCGACAAGAACGTTGTCGGCGTCGAGCCCCGGTCCACGCATGCACCGTAGGGGAGGTCCGTTATGCCAGCGATGACGTCATATGAGCATGGAGCGCCGTGCTGGGCCGATCTCGCCACGAGTGAGCCGGCGCGAGCGAAGGCTTTTTACTCGACGTTGTTCGGCTGGACGTACCAGGACAACGAGATGGGGAACGGCCAGTTTTATTCGATGGCGCAGCTCAACGGCTTAGACGCCGGCGCGATTTACGGGCAGGGCGCTGAAGAGATCGAGCAGGGCATCTCTCCCCGCTGGAATACTTACATCAATGTCGATGACATCGACGCGGCGGCGTCGAAGATAGTTCCGGCCGGTGGAACGCTGATGATGGAGCCGTTCGACGTGTTCGACTTCGGCCGGATGGCGCTCATTTTTGATCCAACGGGCGCCGTCGTGGCGCTATGGCAGTTCAAAGGACAGAGCGCCCCACGCGTGGTCAACGAGCCGGGGGCGATGACCTGGAACGAGTTGATGACGCGTGACACGGACGCAGCTGCAAGGTTTTACGGGGAACTGCTCGGGTGGCATTCTCATGCCGAAGACATGGGCGAGTTTGACTACACGGTATTCCACATCACTCACGATCACCCGGCAGGCGGGATGATGAAGCTGGATGAAGCGGCCGCGGGCGTGCGTCCCCACTGGCTTGTCTATTTTGCGGTAGAGGATTGCGACGCGACGACGGCGCTGGCGGCGGGCAACGCCGGCAAGGTTGTCGTACCTCCGACGGACATCCCGCCGGGCCGGTTCGCGATCCTGTCTGATCCGCAGGGCGCGGTGTTCGCGGTGATGAGCACGAACGAGGATTGAGCGCGGGTATGGTTGGATGGCGCGCTATTTTGAGTGTGTAGATATGCAACTCTTCTCCCTCATCCTCACCTTCTCCCGCTGGGAGAAGGGAACACCTCATTTATGAACCCTGGGCACATATGCTCATCCTGAACATGATTCAGGATCGGCTGGTATTCGTTGATGCGTATTCGTCCGGGGACGGCGGTCTTCTGTATGTGTGAGAAAAGATCGGTTCCGCAAGCTACCGGATCCTGAATCGAGTTCAGGATGACCATTTGGGAAAGGGTGTTGGATCCCCGGGGAGGTACTGAGCGATTCGTCTTTTCGACGCATACTTGATGGTCGATTGGAGTGCGAAGAACGGGCTTTTTCCTGTTCGGCCGTCCGCCGACGCTGTGTGGGTGGGCGCTGGCGAGTCCGATGACCGGCCGCCGCGTGCTCGTTACTTCCGGTCTCGGATGGCGGGCATCGCCCATGTGCGCCGTCTGCTGAGGCGTTGGATTGCGGAGGGGAGGCGTGTGCTGGTCGGCTTCGACCTGCCGTATGGCTATCCGGTCGGTTTTGCCAGATGGATGGACAGGAGATCAGATGTATCCCCGTGGCGGATGACCTGGGACGCCATTTCCAGCCGCTATGAGGACAACGGACGGAACCTGAACAATCGTTTCGCCGTGGCTTCCGAGCTCAACGCCCTGTGCGGAGCAGACTCGTACGGCCCGTTCTGGTGTGCTCCCGTCGCGCAGGTGACGGCTACCCTGCCGCCGAGGATGAAGGGTTACCTGGAGTTCCCGTACCCGATGCCGGACGGCAGCACACTCGGCGATCTCCGGATCTGTGATGCCCGGTTTCGTGCCGCGGGGTTGAACATCCACACCTGCTGGCATCTGCTGGGTACCGGTAGCGTTGGTGGGCAGGGCGTCGCCGGGATTCCGTACGTGGCCGAATTGAGAGATCACCCGAACCTCGCTCCGTACTCGAAGGTCTGGCCGTTCGAGACCGGGTTTACTGACAGACCGACATCGCCGGAAGGGCCGGCCATCGTCCATGCCGAGATCTGGCCTCGCGTTGCCGAGTCGCTGATGAACCCGCGCGTGCGGATCAAGGACCGGGCGCAGGTCATCGCTGTCGTGGAGTGGGCGCGCCGGTTGGACGCAGTTGGAGGACTCGGGGCCTACTTCGATAAGCCCGACGATCTATCGTCGGAGGATGCCTCGACTGCTATCAGGGAAGAGGGATGGATCCTGGGTACGCCGTAGGGTATGGTTCGCGTCGGGAACCCGTCGCGAAACCCGGCCGTTCGAGAGCGTCAGGGCGGCGGCGTGACTCAGCGGAGGACTATGTCGCCCCCTCCTGTGCCGATAACCAGCTGCGTGCTCCCGTCGCCGATCGTACCCGTCAGGTGTCTCGTCTGATCCAGTCCGATCGTGTCCAGTTCGAGTTCGTTCCTAACCTCGCCTCGCTTCGTTTCCGCGTCCAGGGCGATGTCCGGAGTCGTGTCGAAAACGAGTTCGATCGAACCATTCCCGGAATTGAAACTGTTGCGGCCACCCGGGTTCAGCGCGCCGGAGAACTGGATCTTGCCGTTGCCGGTCGAGATAGCGAACGAACCGCTTACGTCGTCCAGTTCGGCCGACCCGTTGCCCGTGTTGATGGTGAACGCGCCCTGTCCGGGGGACACGTTGATATCGCCATTGCCCGAGTTCAAATCGAATTCGCCAGAGACGTTCACCAGGGTGATCTTTCCGTTGCCGGAATTGCCGGAGAAATCGCCGTGGCTGTCTTCGAACGATATCTCGCCGTTACCGGTATTCAACTGCCCGGACCCGCGCAACCCGAGGATTTCGAAACGGCCGTTCCCGGTGTCGATCGCGAGCTCGGTCTCGGCCGGTACCGTTATGACGATATCTACCCTGGGCGAGTCTTCGCCGGTGAACTCCGGGGCGAGTTCCGACTCGAATACGATGCTGTCACCTTCCTGACGCAAGTCGTACTCGATCTGATTGGCCCGGGTGATATCACCTTCGAATCGAACGACGCCGGACGACCCGGACTTCACTCGTACCGCGCCGTTGAAGTTGTCGATCTCGACTCTTGATCTGGAGCCAACGGTGAACGACTGGTCTATCGACTCGTCGACGGTGGAGGAGCACGCGAGCGACGCAATCAACAGGAGAGCGAACGCCGCGGCCGTTGTCAGGGTGCGGAAACTGGCCGTTCGCCGCCGTGCGGATAAATGTTCGTGATGCATATGCAGGACCCGCGCAATCGTATCGATCGTTTGACAGCCTTCGTTTCCGCAGTGTGACACAGCCGTACTGAGTGATGCGTGAGGATAGTGTTTTCGACCTCGAGCCGGGGACGCGCTCGCCAGCCTCGTAAATCTGATGCACACTCCGGGCGACACGCATTACAGGCCGAGATACGGAGGGCATATGCCGGCGAAATATGGACTCGGGCAGGCTGCCGTGGACTGGGAGGAGAGGTACGACTTTCCCGCGTTGCGCCGAAAGCGACTCGGCGCGGTCACCTCCGCTATCTCAGACCTCGGCGTCGACGGACTCCTGTTGTGGAAAGATGAAAACGTCCGCTACCTGACATCCCTTCGCGCCCAGTTGATCGCAGGGAAGAGCACGTCCCTGAACGGTGTGCTGCTGGCGGGTGGCGGTGATCCTGTGTTGCTGGCTTCGGGTGGCGAAGTGGACAAGGCACATTTCGGCATGCCGTGGGTGGGTTCGATACACGCCGTCCCGATCATGGAGCAACCCGAACTGGTCGACGGATTTGTGGCAGCAACGCTGGTCCCGCTGGTCCGTGACCACGGGCTTGAGAACGGGAAAATCGGCATCGACCAGGTCAACATGTCGCTCATCCGGTCGATAGGCCGACACCTGCCGGGGGTGGAGCTGGTCGATGGCGACGCAGTGATGCAGCGCGCGCGGCTGGTGAAGTTTGACGAGGAGATCGCCATCATCGAGGAGGCATGTGCGATCGGCGATTCCGTCACGCAGCGGGCTTTGGACGAAGCACGCCCCGGGCGTCGTGAACTGGATGTTGCGGGCGATGCCATGCAGACGCTGTTCCAGATGGGCGGCGAGATGGCGCACGTGGTCACGCCGTATGTCGCCACGGGCGAGCACATGTCGCCCCCGCACCGTATTTCCACCGACAAGATCATGCGCAATGGCGACCTCTGCTTTATCGACATCGGGGCGATGTGGAACGGTTATTTTGCGGATATCGGCCGCACCACGATCATCGGCAAGCCGTCGGACGAACAGAAGAAGATCTACACGGCCGTTTACGAGGGATTGATGGCCGGGATTGCGATGATGCGTCCCGGCAACACCAACCAGGACGTGGCTGACACGATCATCGCCAAAATCGGCGATCACGGTTACGCCGACCGGCTGTTCAGCCTGTTCATCGGCCACGGTATCGGCATCGGTGCGAATGAGCCGCCATACATCGGTGAGACGCTCCCGGGCGCGGGAGTGATCGAGCTTCAGCCGAACATGGTGTTCGCCGTGGAACCGCTCGTCTGGGTGCCAGACGTGCCGGGCGGCGGCGGTGTACGGATCGAGGACATGATCCTGGTCACAGACGGCGACCCAAGGGTGCTGTCACGCGTGGAGTACGAGGAGCGGTTGCTGGTTTGAGGGGGCGGTGAGAGGCGGCGTAGACAGCAAAGACCGTGGACGAGTGATGGCCGGGGGATCCTGATTCTCGGGATCGGGACGACATTCTGTTCTCTAAATCGATTCTTGAAGTCCTGCAAGGACAGGTGTGGGTGGATCGCTATCCGCCCCTCCACACGCAGAGGCGTATTGGGCGTTACTTGCGCCCTCTCCCCGACGCGGGAGAGGGTTGGGGTGAGGGGGATCGCCGTCACGCGATCGATGCGCGAGCGCGTTCTCGTGTGACACGGTCCTTCGAGAATCTCAGGACACTTGCGATGTGCAGCTCATCAATACGCGAACGGCGCCAGGTGCTCTTCTTCTATCTCCAGTCCGAAGCCCGGAGCATCTGACGGCTTCATTGCGCCGTTCACCGGGGTCGATAGCCCCGGCAAATTGGCCGCATCCTCCGGCGCTACCCCGGGAGGCGACGCGACGAAGGTCTCAGTCCACGGGATGGCCGGCATGGCGAAACAGGCGTGCTGGCCGTATGCCGTGTTGCCGCCGCCGTGCGGGATGACTGACATACCTGCGGATTCCGCGATGGCGCAGATCTTGACGATGGGCGTCATGCCACCGACCCAGTTGATGTCAGGCTGAAGAATGTCCACCAGGTGGTGGGCGGCTGCGTACTGGAACGGCGCGGTCGTGTACCAGTGCTCGCCGGTTGCCAGCGTTTGCCACGGAACCCGTGAGCGCAACGCGGCGTGGGCGTCGATGTCCTCCGATCGGAGACATTCCTCCATCCACTTCATGTTGTACGGGCGTAGCGCCTCAGTTAGCCGGACGGCGTACTCCACGTCAAACGCCATCCAGCAATCCAGCATCAACTCGACATCGTCGCCGACAAGCTCCCGGGTCTCGGCGATGAAGTCCACGTTCTTCTTTAGGCCGTCCAATCCATCGGCCGGGCCATAAGGGCAGGGCAGTTTCGTCGCCTTGAATCCCAGCTCCATGTACCAGTCGGTGTCGCCGCCGGTCGAGTAGCAGAACAGCTCGTCACGGGCCGGTCCGCCGAGAAGCTCGTATACGGGCTTGTCCAGCAGTTTGCCCTTGAGATCCCACATCGCCAGATCGATAGCGCTCACGGCGTACGAGGCCAGTCCGGCCGCGCCGAACGGGGCGCACATCCGCACCGCCATGTCGTAGATTTTCTCGACTGACATGCAGTCTTCGCCGACGAGTTTCGGCCCGAGATAATCATCGATCACCGCCGCGACAGGTCTGCCGTGGTTGGCGATGGCGAAGCCCCACGTTCCGTCCTCGGCTTCAACGACGCAGCCGAAGTTATCCCATGTCGGCGTCCACGACGGCCGGTACGCCGCGTAGCGCGGGTACTGGGTCATGGGGTTCGCCACGGGACCGCTTTCGATCCACGACGGCCGGCGTTCGGTTTTGTACTGGTTCTCGGATGGCCGGGCGAGCGGGCTGATGGCCGGCATGTCAAGGCTGACGGCGCGGATCGACTTGATCTTCATGGGTGCTCCCGATGCGATTGGTTATGCGGGCGCATTGAACGCGCGACGGACGACTGAGTCAATGACGGTTGGCCGGTGAGGCTGCCAACAGGGCAATCCTCACGAATACGACCTTAATCGATCGCAGTCATCCTGAACTTGATTCAGGATCCGAATACTCATCATTGACGCCAGGACTTCGTCGGTTCACTTGCATCATCCGGCTTTTGACGCCCCTCTTCGTAATTCGGGTACTCGGACGTATACCGGATCCTGAATTTAGTTCAGGATGACGGGAGGAACCTACGGGGTTAACGAATCCCCTCGGTCATCGTCGTCCGCCCGCGAGATTGACCGACTCCGGGACCGCTCGGAGGCGCATCATGGCTGCGATTCCAAGTGCAGGACCGATGGCGAGTAGCGCGAAGGCCCAGCCCCAGCCGGATGCGTCTTCTACTATCGGCACGAGCCTGATCGAGACGGCGGTTAGCGCGAAGCCGAGGCCGGTCTGGAAGGTCAGGAGAGTGCCACGGTAGGCCGGTTCGCCCAGTTCCGTCATCGCGGTCGAGAACTGGGCGGAATCGGCGATCACGGAGGCGCCCCAGACCAGTACGAGGACGGCGATCGCCCACTCCCAGTCGACCGGCAGAAAGCCGACCACCAGCGCCGATCCGCCGCTTATTAGCATCGCCAGGCTCGTCGTGTATGCACGGCCCCAGCGCTCTGCCATCAATCCCGCCGCGTAGCTGGCGACCGCTCCGGCAACGAATGCCCCGAACGCGATCGCGCTAGCCAGTTCGAAGCTCGTTCCGGTGACGGTCTTCGCCCCGTATACCGTGCCCAGGAATACGCCGATCCACGCCCACATGGCATACAACTCCCACATGTGGCCGAGGTAGCCGAACAGGGTCAGGCGGGGACCTCGCTCCGTGAAGGCTCGCAGCATGTACCGGGGATCGAACTTCGCGCCGCTCACGTCATACGGGCCGTCACGGACGAGTAGCACGACCAGCAGTGCAGATACGCCGGACAGGATTGAGCTACCAATGATGGTGGCCTCCCAGTTGTCGACGAAAACGGAACGCAGGAGATGGGGCGAGCCGGAGCCGATGGTGAGCGCCCCGATCATGATGCCGAGGGCTATGCCCCGGCCGGACTGGAACCAGCCGGAGATGATCTTCATGCCGGGCGGATAAACGCCGGCGAGGAAGATACCGGTAGCAAAGCGAATCGCCATCACGGCGCTGAAGTCGTCCAGCGGGATTACGCCCAGGTTGAGCAGTCCGGCGATAGCTGCCGATGCGCCAAACACGAATCTGGCGTTCACGAGGTCCGCCAGGTTGGTGACGGCGCTTATCAAGGTCCCGGCCACGAAACCGAGCTGCACGGCGATGGTCAGCCACGCGAGGTCGCCGGTGGAGAACCCTTTTTCAATCTCCAGCGCCGGCCCGACGGCGTTGGTGCTGAACCAGACCGACAGTCCGAACAATGTGGCGAGCGACACCACCGCCAGCGTCTTGCGGCGCTCGAAAGTGACGCTTTTTGTCCCCCGTTCAGTCAGTTCCAACTCCTCTCCCTGGATCCGTCCGGTAAAAGCGGCCTCCGGGTCTTTGGATGCCCGGCGGCGATTCCCGACGCGTGGTCGCCCTGCACACTCTGTAGACAAAAATGCTACTAACTATGAATATCAGTGCAAAAACTACATATACCTTGATTGTTTGTTGCAAGGCGCGTGGGCACCATGTTTAAGAACGCCAATGGTACGACCCACATCACCGGATCGCTCGGCGACCGGGGAGGAACACAGGAATAAAAGAGCGGATCACCGGGGAAGTCAACCGGAAGGAGTGACGATCATGGCTAGCGGAACGACCGCATCGGGGCGAGACGCCTGGGACCGGCTCGGAGCCACATTCCTGATCGGCAGCATCTTCACCATCCTTGGCCTCTGGGGACTCTGGGTGGTCTGGTTCCTGGGATCGTCGATCTTCTTCAAGATCGGAGGCTGGGTGGGCACAGATGCTGAACCGGCGGGTGTCACCGCATTTCATGTCCGTGGTCCGGTCGTGGAACCGTACCTCTCGTTTGTGATGATGTTCGCCGGGTGTCTCGCTCTCGCAGGAGGGATGATCTTCCTGGCTATCAGGTCGTCGGACCACATACGCTCACACGCCAACCCGGACGGGACGGCGCAAATGTGGTGGAGCCTGGGGCTCGGTGTGGTGGTGATCGGACTCAGCGGCTGGTGCGGGTACGACTATCCGACCTCCGAGGAGATCGAAATCGACACCGGTGTCCGACAGATCGTGAGCAGCAAGACTTACCTGTACAGGGCGGACAAACAAGACGTCATCCGGTTCGACGACTTGAAAGAGATTCGCTACACGTCGACCAAAGATCACTCGATGGGTTCCCACGATGTCGATCTTCCCGAGGCCTGGATCGATCTTGACGTGAGGGGGCGAGGACGTGTCAGGATCGCAGAGGGGTTTCCGAGGGACGTGATAAACGTTGCCGAGGCGCTTGCCCACACCACCAACGTGAAGTTGGTGAAGAAACGTCGATGATCCGGGAGGCCACGCGGATGCGCGAGGCCGATGGGCGGATGGGTTAACGCGGTACGCGTCGTCGTATCATTCCGGGTCCATGAATCTACCAAACGGCGCCCGGGCGAAGCATCTCACACTCCCGGCGTTGATGGCCTCGATCCCGTTTTCGTTCCCGCACGAGGCCAGCATGGCGCCGTTCTTGAACGAGATAGCGGCGGACCTTGATCTCTCGACCGGGGTAGCAGGACAGCTCGGGACGGCGACGTATCTTGGTGGCATCACGTCCGCGCTCGCCCTCGCGCCGCTGATCGGCCAGATGGCCATCCGGCGCGTGCTTGTTCTTGCTCTCGTCGTCGTTGCCGCCACATCCCTCGTGTCCAGTGTTGTCGAAAGTTTCGCTGCCCTGTTGGTGATCAGGCTGATCGCGGGGTCGGCGGCGGGCATAGTGCTGGCGGCGACGCTCGCCGCAGTGGCCCGGGCGTGGTCCGATCCGAAGAAGCGCGTCATGAGAACGGGGCTGGTGATAGGCGCCATGGCATCGGGTCCAGGAATCCTGGGACCGGCGTTGCGGGGCATCGGGGAGCTCACGAACTGGCAAACAGGCCTGGCTATTTACGGGCTGGTTACCGCCGGGGTTGCCGTGTTCGTGGCGGTCGGATTGCCATCTTTGCCGGGAGCACCGACACAGATCTCTTATCGAAACCGACTGGCTGAGGCCGGGCGAGCGGTCGGAATGCCCGTGGTCCGAACGGTGCTCGGAGCCCGATTTATTTCGCAGATCGCGTTCGGTGTCTTCTTCGGATTTCTTGCCGCTTTCTTCGTGGACCTACATCCCGGCAAAGACGCGTGGATTGCGCCGATGTTCTTCGTTGGTCCGTTCGGGTTCATGCAGGCGGCGTTCCTGGGCGGTCCTTTCTTATCCCGGTTTGGAGTGATGCGGGTGACGGCTCTATCGACCCTGCTCACCGGCGTCGCCGTAATCGGATTCGCCTGGTTGACGCCATCTCCGTATATCTCTGCCTTCTTTTTCTTCATGTACGGGCTTATGGCGGGCGTGGCTCAAACCGGCATGACGGCCCTTATTTATCAATACTCCGGGAATCGGCAGGGCGCAGCGATTTTCGTCAACAGCGCGCTGGGCCCGGGAGGCAGTATGACGGGCGCCGTGCTGGGAGGGATCGCTATCGTGGCTGTGCCTGGCTACGACGGGTACAGGCTTCTTCTCTCAGCGGTAGCCATAGGGATGGCCCTGACGGCGATGGCGTTACTTGTGAGTACACGGCGGGCTGGCGATCAGGCGGTGGTGGTGGCTCCGGCGGATTAGGTGGGGTTGGATCGACGGGTAGTCCTTCTTCGGAAGGACACCCCTCACCCCAACGCTCTCCCGCGAAGGGGAGAGGGGGCACAACTTGCCGCTAACTGCTCGGTATTATTCGACCCTCACGCCTTCCTGTCATCCTTGGCATATATGCCAAGGATGATCCGAGAGCGAAGGATCCCTCGGCTAGCACTCCGCCGTGGATTATTACCGGCAATCCGGTTCATCCATCGGAGGTCGATTACGGGCGTCGTCGAGTTACGCGACCCACACCCAGACCCTCTCCCGCCCGGGGAGTGGGCTCAAGAACGGCCCCTCCTAAAATTAGGAGGGGATTCGGGGGGTGGCTAGTCTCAGGTCCTACCGGGTGTAGTACGACCCGTCCGCCCGGTAAGCCGGGGTCTCTTTTTGCCGGTGGAACAGGTATCTGTCGATGATGCTGTCGTCCAGTTCTACTCCCAGTCCGGGCCGATCCGGCGTGATGATGTATCCGCCCTCTTTTTCGAGTGGGTTGAGCAGCATCTCGCTGCCGGGCGGCTCGGTGTCACGGGCGTCATACTCGAGCGTTCCGGCGTTGGGGATCGCGGCATAGAGCTGCACGCTGGCCGCCGTTAACAGGGGGCTCAGGTAGTTGTGGAGGACGACCTGGGCGTGAAACGATTCGGCAACCGTGGCGATCTTCTTGACGTGGGTCAGACCACCCGCAAGCCCGATGTCCGGGCGCACGAACTGGGCAGCGCCCTTGGACAGTAGTTCACGGAACTCGAAGATCGTGTGGTTGCGTTCGCCGGTGCCCATCGGGATCCTGATCTTCGAAGCGATCTCTCCCCACGAGTCCTCGCTGTCGTGGAGGATGGCGTCTTCGTACAGGTACAGACGGAGCTTCTCCAACTCACCGGCAAGGGCGACGGCCTCGCCCGGCCCTAGCTTGCGATGGATCTCGGCGAGTATGTCGACGTCCCAGCCGACCTCCTCGCGAACGGCCGCAATGTTGGCCACGGTCTCCTGGATCATCCGGCTGTGGGACATGTCCTGGAAACCGTCAGGAAGCGGGTCCAGCTTGATCGCCGTATAGCCCTCCGCCTTCGCAGCTCTGGCGTTGGCAATCCACTCGTCCCGGCTGTTGCCCTTGAGTAGCAGGTGGAGGCGAATCTTGTCCCGCTGCTTGCCGCCCATAAGCTGGTATGCCGGGACATCGAATCGCTTGCCCGCGATGTCCCAGAGCGCCATATCGACCGCCGAGATAGCGCCCGAGAGAGAGCCACCACGGAACGGCGCAGACCGAAACATACGCTGCCAGTGGTGTTCGATCCGAAGGGGGTCTTCGCCGATCAGTAGATCCCGAAACGCATCCACCACTCGTTCTGACGCGTCCGGGTAGCCCCAGAAAGCCGTCTGGCCGATCCCGGTGATGCCTTCTTCCGTGTGAACGCGAACCACGAACCAGGTGTGGAAGAGCAGCGTTTCGATCGATTCGATTCTCATGCGGTGTCCGATCAACGGCGATATGGATATCAGGTGGCGGCGTATCGTAGCGCAGCCGGGCTGCTATCCTCCCACCCATCATGATTATCGATACCCACGCGCATATCTACAGCCCTGATAAAGAGACCTATCCCACCATCGACGATCCGTTGCGCCCGCCGCCCGGCACCGGCGATCCGGATCACTTGCGGGCGGAGATGTCGAAGGCCGGGGTGGATCGTGCTTGCCTGATCCAGACATCGAGCTTTTATCGATGGGACAACCGTTTCACCCGTGACATCTCGGCCGGCGCGACCGACTGGGCGGCCGGGGTCTGCACGCTGGACCCGGATAACGTCCACAGCCCGGAGATCATGTACGCGCTGGTGGAGCGCGCCAACATAAAGGGCATGCGCACAGTTCCGGCCGCCGACGGATCGCTGGATCATCCGGGCGTGCGCGCCCTCTGGGCGCAGGCGCAAGAACTGGGGATCGTCATTAACGCACTGGTTCCTCTCGGCGTTGCGGACCAGCTTGCCCGGATGCTGGACGACTATCCGGACCTCAACGTGGTGCTCGACCACTGCCTTTCGCTCACGCGTGGCCCCGAGTTTGAGGCGACGGTGGCGGCCGTGGTGGAGCTGGCACGACGCCCCAACCTCCACGCCAAGTTGACCTTCCTCGGCACCGGGTCGGCGGAGCGATACCCGTTCGCCGATATGCACGAGCCTCTTCGGATGTTTGTTGACGCCTACGGACCGGACCGGTGCGTGTGGGGATCAGATTTCCCGACGGAATTGTGGTGCCCCCGCGTGAACTACAGTGACCACCTGACGTTGTTTCAAGAAGATCTGGGACTGTCTGCGGGAGAGAAGGAGTCGATTCTTGGCGGGACGGCGGAACGGTTGTGGTTCGGGGGGTGAGTCCAGTCGAGAACACCGTGTTCGCGGCTACGTAACCACCCCCGAACCCCCTCCTACATCAGGAGGGGGCCGTCTGCGGAGCCTCCTCCCAGGGAGGAAGGAGGTTTGGAGGTGGGTCGCGTAGGCGATAACGCGAAATATCTCACCACCCTCGATCTCGGGAAAATTAATAGAAGGAGCGATTGAACTGGCAAACCAACGTGTAACCGGCATCGTCCCGATTCTTCAACTTCCGTTCCACGAGAGCGGCGCTGTGGCCTTTGGCGACCTCGAGTCTGAGATAGATTTCGCGCTCAACTCGGGAGTCCACGGCATTTCCCTGGGCGTGGCGAGCGAGCTAAACAAGCTGACCGATGTCGAACGGGATGAGGTGATCGCCGCAGTCATCCGGCATGTTGATGGCCGTGTGCCGACCGTGATCGCCACCAGTGCGCCATCTACTTCGATGACCATCTCCCGGACGCGGAAAACCCTGGAACTGGGCGCAAGCATGGCCATGATTGCGCCGGACGGCTTCGGCGGGTTCCCGTCAGAGGATGTCCGCAGGCACTACCTCGCCGTCGCCGAGGCGGTGGACATCCCGATCATGCTCCAGGACCGAACCGGCACATCCATCGCTCCATCGTTGATGGCGCAACTGGCGAACGACCACGCCAGCTTCCGGCACGCCAAGGTCGAGACGTTGCCGACACCTCCCCGGTTTGCCGAGACAAAGCGGCTGGCGGGCGACTCTCTGACGCTGCTTGGCGGAGTGAATGGCGCTTACCTGATTGAGGAGATGAACCGCGGTTCCGAGGGAGCGATGGCCAGCATCGCGATCATTGATGTGCTGTGCCAGGTGTGGGAGCAGTACCGCGCGGGCGACACCGCTGCCGCGGCAGAACGCTGGGAGCGACACACGCACCTGATCGAGATGTATCGCTACGGGCAGGGGATGAACTACTGGATGGCGAAAGAGATCCTGCGCCTGCGCGGGGTCTTCACATCGGCTTTCCCCCGGTTACCGGCTCGCAAGCCCGATGAGACCGCGTTCCGTGAGGTTCGAGAGATGTGTGAGCGGCTGGGGTTGATCCAGGCGGGCGGGCGGTCTACCCGGGGAGTTTCTACTTGACGCCCGTGGCCTTGAAGAAGTTGTAACAGAACGTACCTCCCGGTTGCTCTGCTATTCGGTTGAGGTCGTCGATCCCACCCCGCCAGCGTGCGCGGTCAATCAGTTCCGAGCCGATGGCCTGCTCCTCCACTCCTTCGACCATGGGCACGATGGTCTTTGAAACGAATATCTCCATCAGATCCGGCCTTCCCTCGTCCGCATACACCATGCGGGGCGTGACCTCCATGTCCCGAAATCTGGCCTGATCCAGCAGCGGATACAGTTGCCTGCCTATCAACGGGTTTGCGCCGAGCGACGTCTGTACGTCTATCAGGCAGTTCCACACGCGCACAGCGTCCTCGGTCGCCGGGTGAAAGTAGCAGGAACCGTGATCACCTTCGATCACCGTGATCGTTCCGCCCTTCTTGAGGACACCGGCTAGCGCCGTCAGGCAGTCATCCGGCTGTTTCATGTGCTCAAGGATGAAGCATACGAAGATGTGGTCGAAGCTTTCCGTCGCAAAAGGAAGATCAAATATGTCGGCTGCCTGAAACGTGACATTGGACAGCCCGGCCTGGGCTACCGCCCGCCGGGCGATATCCAGCGAGGCCTGGTTGTGGTCTATCGACACGATGTTCGCGTCTGGACTGTTCCTCGCCAGCGTGACGGTCTGGGCGCCGACTCCGCAACCGGCTTCGAGTACGAGGCTGCCGGCCGGGAATCGCGTGTCGTGGTGTAACAGATCTCTTACCGATTCCGCCTGATCGCGCAGGCGTTGCGCCTCGGTCTCGGAGTAACCGTGTACATAATCGGCATTTGATGCCATCCGGTGTCCTCCGTGGGGCGCTGGAGAGAGGCTATTCGGCGACAAAAAGGGTTCCGCCTCGACGGTTGTGCTCCGGTTGTTGCTATGGGTGGTCAGCATATATCTTGGGCATACGCCGCCGACGTGGCGTAAGCGGGAGGTTCAGAACCACGACAGGGGATGGACTATGCGACGACAGGCGCCGAGGGCAGGGCAGGGCTGGATCTTTGACAACTTCCTGAAGCTTTCCGATAACGAGGAAGTGCTACACGCCGGGATGATGGGCACGCGGCTGGAACGCGGTTTCAAATACGCCGATATGGAACGGGTGTTTCAGCGGGTTTCGGGTCGTCGTTCCTTTCCCCGGGCCTGGGCGCGTGAGGCGGCCAAGCAGGAGGCCCTCGCCGACGAAGCGAAAACCGCTGGACGCCGTGTCACGGCCGGACAGCATTTCCATCGTGCGGCGCTTTATTTCGGCCGGGCGCAACACCTGATAGCCGCCGACGGCAACGCTACGAAGATCGAGTATCACGGCTCTGCTATGCGCTGCTATGCCGGCCTCATGGATGTCCTTGACGGCGCGATCACTCGCCACGAGATCGAGATTGAGGGCGGGCAAAAGATCGCCGTGCTGTTCCACAAAGCGCCCGGAGATGGACCCAAACCGACGGTACTCCACGCCCCGGGGATGGATCAGATCAAGGAAGACTTCCCGAATCCGTACAACAACGAGTTCACGCGGCGCGGGATGAACATATGCGTGATGGACGGGCCCGGCCAGGGCGAGAGCAACCTGAACCGAGTGTGGCAGACGATCGGCAATTACGGTCGTGCCGGTTCCCGGGTGATCGACTGGCTTATCGAACGTGATGATGTCGACGCTGACAAGATCGCTGTGTTTGGCACCAGTATGGGCACGCGCTACGGCGTCGAGATAGGCGCCGATGACGAGCGGGTAAAGGCGGTCATCGGCAAGATGGCCAACGTTGGGCCGTCCGATGTCATTTACGACCAGGCCCAGCCCAACTTCAAACGCATCTCGATGTACATGGCGGGGATGGACGACGAGGACGAGTTCGATCGTTTCACAGAAGAACGGGACGATTACTTCTTTGCCGCCGGTGAGAGGCTGAAGTGCGCGTATTTGCTGGTGGCTGGGGACATGGACGAGCTGTGTCCGCCCGACGATGTGAAGGTGTGGATGGACCGACTGAACTGCCCGAAGGAGCTGTGGCTTTACGAAGACGTGTTTCATCCGATGGGTGAGGTCGCCGCTGATGTGTATCCGGCGATCGCCGACTGGACCCTGGAGGTGCTGGACAAGGGGTTGCCGTCCGGGCATGACGTCAGGCGGGACATCAAACCGTAGGCGGTTCGGGCGGCAACCCTGCAAACGGGCGAGCGACTTTCTCCCTCATCCCGGCCTGCTCCCGCCGAGGAAAGGGCAGGCCGCTTACGGTAAAGAAGCAGGGCGGGGGTTGCTCCTCACGTATTTCTGGAAACTCGGGAAACTGGCGCTACCGTGTCACGACATCCTGAGCCCGGGGCGAGGGCTCTCTCGAGCAGTCCCCACTTCGGCGCTTGAATTGATCTCTCAGAACTGTTCGTCCGATCCCCGTTCTTCGAGCAGGCGTTGACGGGTTGCCGCATCCGGCGTTCCCAGACGACCGACGGGGATGTGACGGTTGTAGTGGCCGGAAGGCAGGCGGATGGAGCGAAACCCGGGAGGTTCTTCGCCTCAGACTCAGAATGACCGTGCGACTGGCGCACTGGAAATGCGAAAAGGGCGGCCCATCAACAGGGCCGCCCTTTTCGATTGTCCGTGTCTGGTCGACTACTCAGTCGTCCGCTCCAACCGGCTCCGCCAATCCGGCATCAGGGGAAGCCTCTCCCTCGATGGAGATGTTGGGCATCCATTCCAGCCATTTCGGGAAGTACCACGCGCTGTCGCCCAGCATCCGCATCACGCTCGGCACGAGGAGTGAACGAACCACGGTTGCGTCCAGCAACACCGCTGCGCCCAGGCCAAAACCCATCGACTGGAAGAACGCGATCTTGCCCAGCGCAAACCCGCCGAACACCGCCACCATGATGAGCGCAGCGCCCGTGATGATGCTCGCCGTGGTTCGGAGGCCGAAAGCCACCGACTCAGCCGAGTTCCCGGTCTGATCAAAGCGTTCCTTGATACGGCTCAGCATGAACACGTGGTAGTCCATGGACAGCCCGAATAGGATGCTGAACATAAAGAGCGGCAACCAGAACTCGATCTGATCGACCTGCTCAAAACCGAACAGGTCGATCAGGAAGCCCTTCTGAAACACGAGAACTACCAGCCCGTAGGCCGCGCCTACGGATAGCAGGTTCATGATGATCGAGGCGATGGAGATCGTGACCGATCGGAAAGCGAACAACAGCAGGATAAAGCTGAGGCTAAGCACGGCTCCAAACACTATGGGCATGTACTCATCAGTGATCTTGACCGCATCAACTATCTCGGCCGTGTTGCCGCCCACGTATGCGCTGTAATCAGTCTCTGGCACGTCGGCGAACGCTGCGGGTATCAGGTTGCTCCGGATATCCCGGATCGTGTTCAGGGCCTCCTGTTCCAACGGGTCGCCCGGGATCTTGGCGAACAGTGAGGCAAGCTCAGCAGTTGGTTCGACCCGGACTGTCGGCTCCTGCAGGCCATCATGATCCGTCATCAGGATCTTGAGAGATTCGATGGCCTCGGCGAATTCAACTGAGCCCACATCGCCGTCGATCACCACGAACGCCGGAGCATCGCTGCCGAATCCAAACTTGTCGTCGAGTCGCTCGAAGGCCTGTTTGGCCGGTTCTTCGTCCGGCAGAACGGAGATCCCGCTTGTCCCTTTGTCCAGCTCAAGGAAAAAGTAACTGAGCACCAGCAAGAACAGGGCGGCGGCGGCCATGCTGATCACGGGGCGCCTCATCACCGCGATAGTGATCGTGTTCCAGACCCCGTGACCCCCGTCCGCATCGCCGTTGCCGGAGTTGGCCACGGTGGCTGAGGAACCACGCTTCATAAACCTGCGGATTCCGTTCAGTATGGCGAGAATCCCCATCACGCCGAATGACACCAGGATGACCACGGGACCGAGTCCGATAGTCAATGCGACTACTACCACCCCTACGACGAAGAGTCCAAGCGTGAGCGGAAGGGGGGCGCGAACGCTGTTCACGCGATCGCCGAGGACGCCGATCAGCGCCGGGAGCAGAGTCATACTCGTGAGCACAGCGACGAACACGACGGTGATCGAACCTATCCCGAAAGCCATGAAGGTTCGCTCGGGAATTAACAGCATGCCGAGAAGCGCCAGCACCACGGTCATCCCGCTGAAGGCGACGGCACGCCCGGCAGTGGAGCCTGAAACATCGATCGCCGCCTGTTTGTCGAGACCGTTGGCGCGCTCTTCCCTGTACCGGGAGAGGACGAACAACGAATAGTCGATCCCGACCGCCAGACCCATCATCGTGATGATGTTGGGGACGAATTCGTTGAGTTCGACAAACTGGCCGATGATCCCGGTGAGGCCGATGGCTGTGAACACGGCGACGATGGCCAGGATGATCGGAATGAATGCG
>JASLLE010000057.1 GCA_030747175.1 Dehalococcoidia bacterium
ATGATCGGAATGAATGCGGCGACCACCGCTCCGAATACGAGTGCAAGGATGATGATCGCCACGCCGATGCCGATCATCTCGCCGACGAATAGATCTTCCTCGGCCAGTTCCATGAACGTGGCGTTGACGCTGGCATCACCGATCATGAGGAACTCAAAGCCGTTTGGGCTGTGGCTCAGATCCTCGGCGATCTCGGTCAGGATTGTTATGTCGTTTTCGTGAGATTCAAAGACGCGGACGGTCGTCAGGAGGGTGGTCCCGTCCTCGGACATTTCGCCGCTGTATTCGGCGAACGATCCGACCAGGACCTGGATGTCCGCCTCCTCCTGGGCAGCGATAAGCGCCTCGTTGAACTCGGCGGTCGGGACGTCAAACGCTGACGCCGTAAGTCCGGGAGAATCAGATGTAATGAGCACAAACTCGGTCAGCGTAGAACGATCGCCGGAGTCGGGACCGGACTGGCCTTCTTTTTCGTCAGCATTCTCGGCCTCATCGAGGGGACCGAAACGCTCATCGAGAAGGTTCCCCGCCTTCTCATATTCGAGCGTCTGCGTGGGGCCGTCTTCGCCGTCCAGGGCGTCGGCGACCAGCGTTATGGTCAGGGCAAATGCCCCGGCCAGCACCAGGACCCAACCAAACAACGTCCACCACGGATGTCGGCCGCTGGCGCTTGCCAGGGTTCCGGGGGATAGCGTCATTTCTGTTTTTCCTCCCGATGTTTGAGGTCCATACCTCAACAAGTTCTAAGTCGGATTCGTCGTCGATTGTTTTTCGCCCGCAGTGGCGTTCCAGAGTTTTCCCGTGACAAGTGAGCGGGTCGCTTCTTCATACTTATCAACTTCCACGGCCACGCCCGCGGCGCGCTGGACGATAAGTCCGAGCACCAGAGAAACCATCGTCTGGGCGACACTCGGCGGGTCGAGATTGTTGTCTATCTCCCCGCGTGCTTGAGCCTGTTTGACTATTTCAGCGACATGGGTCTGGATCAGGTTGAAGTCCGCCCGTAACGCCTCGCCGGTGTTGTCTGAATGGGTGCTCTCCTCCCAGACCTGGAGCGTGAGACGGGCGGTGTCTTTGGCGCCCGGTTCGTGGGCGGCGGCCAGATAGACGGTGCTCAGTTCTTCAAATATCGAACGTGATGTTGCGGCGAGATCCAGCGTTCCGAATCGCCGCCGATGGCGGTCAAGGGCTTCAGAGCACATAGCCGCGACGATGTCATCTTTGCTCTCGAAATAGCGATAAGGCGCGCCGGTGCTCAGGCCGGCCACTTTTGCGATGTCCTGGATTTTTGTCGCGTGAAATCCGCGCTCCAGGAAACACGCCCGAGCGGCTTCGATGATCTGATTGCGGCGCGCTTCGATGTGCGCCTCGGTCATCTTTGGTGACAGGTCGGTCTCCGGGGCGGCAGCTTGCGCGTCGAAAATGAATATATGTTCATTAAAATGAACCGGCGTTCACGATACATACTCCGCCACTGGGAGTCAATCACGTCACCGGGCGCCATCGAGTATGGAAACGCGCCCGGGGGACGACGATGATGGCGGCGAGCGGTCACCATTAATCCGGTATATACGTGGAGGGCGAAATGCGCCTTGAAGGGAAGATTGCCCTGATCAGCGGAGGCGCGAGCGGCATCGGTCGCGCTGAAGCGATCCTGTTTGCCCGCGAGGGTGCGTCGGTCGTGATTGGAGATCTGCAACAGGCGCAGGCGAACGAGGTGGTTGAGGAAATCAAGGCCGCGGGCGGGAATGCTGCGGCCGTTCAGCTCGACGTTCGGGATGGCGATGCGTGGGCGTCGGCAGTTGCGTTCACCGAATCGACTTTTGGCCCGCCGATGATCCTCGGCAACAACGCCGGGACGAACTTTCGCTTGAGCTGGGATGAGCAGACGCCGGAGATGTGGCAGACGGTCCTGGACGTCAATCTCTCCGGGACTTACAACGGTATCCGGGCCGTGGTGCCGTCGATGCGAAAGGCGGGCGGTGGTTCTATCATCAACGTCGCCTCCAGCGCCGCATTGAAGCAGGGTGGGGGAGGACCGGCGTATGCGACCTCCAAGACGGCGGTTGTCGGGCTCTCACGGAACGCGGCTCTGGCGCACGCCGGCGATAACATCCGGGTTAACGCCCTGTGCCCGGGGCATGTGGACACGCCGTTTATCCGGGGCAGCCAGCCGCACAGCGAGAACACGTGGTCGACCGATATCGCCAATCCCGAGAACTACGAGCGCAGAATGGAGCGCCAGCCGCTCGCTTTAGGACGACTCCAGTCCGGCGAGGACATTGCGTACGGGGCGCTGTTCCTGGCGTCGGACGAGTCGTCCACGGTCACGGGCGCGACCATCGCGATAGATGGCGGATCGACACTGCTCTAGAGACGGCGAAGATGTGTGGAAGTATGATCAGGAACTGTGTTTGAGCAAATGTGCCGTAGAGCGCGATATGCCGGTTGTGAGTAAATCGGTCCACAACAATCGAACGACCCGGGCCAAGAATTATGAATGATTCCCCGCGCGATACCCGCCCGCAGATCGAACGACCCGAGCTTTCCGATTCGCAAGAAGGTTATACCGAGCCGCGTTGGTTTGGGCTGTCCGCCGGAAACCTCATGGGACTTCTGTTGATGTCCGTGATCGCGATTTTCACGATCTGGTGGTTCACCTTGAGGCCAGACCCTCTCGGACCTCCCGATACGGCGTATTCATTTGAAGCGGTTGAGATTCTGCCCGATGCCGTCACGCTGACGTGGAAGCACGACGGGCTAGGTGAGAACATCGATCACTGGAAATTGAAACGCCGCCTTGGAGGGTCAGAATTGCATTTCGTGTTGATCAACGAATCAATGACGGGTCCTGCAAGGCGAGTTGCAGACGACACCGTAGATCCAGGGACTTCGTACGAATACCAATTGTTCGCGGTCGGCGATAAAGGGCATGAGTCGGCTCCCGTTGAATTGGCATTGACCACCGATTCATGATCGGGGAGATCGACCGCTGCTTCTTCTGAAGACGGACCGGAAGCCGGCCGGGAATTCACGAGAACCCGACATCGGACTCACTGACCAGGGGCGTGCGCTGGCGGAGGCGTTTGAACGGCCAGCCGATCAGGTCGAAGCGCCGAGCTTTTCCATCAGGCGCGTTCCGCTCGGATTTACGTCGTGGGTGCCGTCGGCGTATATGACCGTCGGCACCGTACGGCCGCCATTTTGCAACTTCTGGATCTCGGCCAGCGCGTCGTCGTCCTCATCGACGTTCAACTGGTCGTACGGGATCGCGTGCTCGTCCAGGAAATGCTTGAGGACGCGGCAGTAGGCGCACCAGTCGGTACTGAGTACGCGGAGCGGGGTTTGGGCGGTCATTCGGGGAGTGTCGTCCTCTTATGGTTACCTGGCATGGCGGCGAGTTCATTCGCCGATATTCGTTCAGTGGTTGGATGCGAAAGGCGGTCGCCGGGTTCAATGTGCCGATGCCTTCTCCCTCACCCTGACCATCTCCCCCCGGGAGAGGGAACACTTCATGGGTGCCGGGCTTGCCCCGCCCGAGGGCGTATTGCCATACGCCGCTACAGTGCGGATGACAGCTCTCTCGCCAGACCGTGTCCCGGGGTTCTCGAAGGACCGGGACATGCGACCGGCACTGCGACCCCCTGGCCCTTCCCGCCGGGAGAGGGGACAACTGGCTGCTAACTCAGCACCGGAATTTCCGTGAACATGGAACGGAAGATGGCTGCTCCGTCCTCTCCGCCGATAAGCGCATCACAGGCGCGCTCCGGGTGCGGCATCATGCCGAGTACGTTGCCGGTCTCGTTCATGATCCCTGCGATGTTGTTGACCGAGCCGTTGGGGTTCCACTCCGGCGTGATCTCGCCGGCCGGACCCGAGTATCGGAACACCACGCGCCCGCTTGCTTCCAGCTCGGCGATCGTGTCCTCGTCTGCCTGGTAGCTGCCTTCGCCGTGCGAGATCGGAACCCTGAGTAGGTCTCCCATATTCGACTCGTGGCTGAACATCGTGCGGTCGTTCTCAACCCGGAGATCCGTCCAAGTACACCGGAACTCAAGGTGGTCGTTACGGATGAGAGCGCCCGGGAGCAGTCCCGCTTCGCAGAGGATCTGAAAGCCGTTGCATATGCCGATCACGCCACGTCCGTCTTCGGCGAACTTCGAGACCGACTCCATCACCGGCGCGAAGCGCGCGATGGCGCCTGCTCGCAGGTAGTCGCCATAGGAGAACCCGCCCGGCACCACCAGCGCGTCGAACCTGTCAACGTCTGTGTCTGCGTGCCAGACGTATTCGATCTCCTGGCCGAGAGAATCCAGGGCGTAACCGCAGTCGCGATCGCTCCATGTGCCGGGGAAAACGAGGATGCCGAACTTCATCGTAAAAGCGTACCTGACCCCCGGTTGATACGGAACCGGGAGTCAGTGGACAGGGCTCACTGTTCTATTCACAGGCGGGGAGCCAATTGGTGTGCTGGATGGGTGCTCAGCCGCCCAACTCTTTGACGGCTTCATCCCGATAATTAGCGGCTTCCGCATTTGATGGATCCTCAGCCAGAACCTTGTCTGCAAATTGGATTACGGACTGCCATTGCCCCTTCCCCGCGGCGACTTCCGCTAACTCCAATAACAGATAAGTGCGTTCAGCATTCAGATCACTTAGACGACGTGCATCAGATTGGCTGACGGCGAAACTGAGGCCGGATCCACACCGGGTGCAAAAACGGTCGCCGCTCGAAGTTCGAGAACCACACTGGCTGCAATATTTGGAACCAGATTCAGAATCGCGCGCTGTCTGATTCACACACCTTACTCCCGCTGCTAACAGGACGACATTTTGGAGGATCATACAGCGCGAGGGTTATACGACAAAAAAAGGACCGGTTCAAAACCGGTCCTTCATTCTTTAACGCCGCCCCAGGATTTCAGGGACCAGCGTCCTTACATGTTCTTGCGCTGCGCCTTCAGGCTCTTGCGGCGCTTCGCGGCGGCCTTCTTCTTCCGAAGGTTCGTCGGCGGCTCGAAGTGCTGGCGGCGACGGGATTCGGACAGAATCCCTTCCTGCTGGACGCGCTTCGTGAAGCGACGCAGCATGCTCTCAAAGCTCTCGCCCTCAGATATTCGTATCTCCGGCAAACTCGACCTCTTGTACTCAGGAAATTGAAACTCGCCCTATTGCGGCGAATCGGCACCCTCCAGCTTAGGCAGGAAAGGGTGAAACGGTCAAGTAGCCAGCTACGAAACTGTCCGTTCACGCGTACCGGCCCCGGATAGGAGCGCCGCAGCGCGCCTGACCCGATCAACAGATCGCCCGCGCCCGAGTGCCACCATCGTGTCGAATAGCGGCGGGGCTACCTTCCTCGCCGTCAGCGATACACGCAACGCGCCGAACAACTGCCGTGGCTTCAAATCCAGCTCCACGCAAAGCGCGCGGAACTGCTCTTCCAACGGCTCCGCCTCGAACGACTCGGCCGACTCCAGGGCCAGCGCCGCCGACTCCAACGCGGATGCTGTAACGGCCTCGTCCATGCCCTTCTGCACCACTTCCGCCGGATCCAGATCTATCTCGTCCTGGAAGAAATAGGACAGCATCTCTGAAAGCTCGGCGCGGTCGACAACCTTGAGTCGTTCGTGTACCAGCGGTACCAGCGAAGTGACGTAGTCCCGGTCCAGCGGGCGCGCGATCGACTCCGGGAGGCCATCCCGTGCTTCCAATTCCGGGATAAGCATCTCGGCGAGCGTCTCTACCGGCAACTGGCGCAGGTAGACGCCGTTCATCCACTCAAGTTTCGTAATGTCGAAGATGGACGGCGCCGAGTTCAGCCCATCGAGACTGAACTTCTCGACGATCTGCTCCCGTGTCATCACTTCTTCGTCATCGCCGGCGGACCAGCCGAGGAGGGACAGGAAGTTGAACATTGTTCCCGGCAAGAACCCCTTGTCCCGGAACTCAAGCAGGGCGGTGTCGCCGTGACGTTTGGACAGCTTCGAGCGGTCCGGCCCGAGCAGTATCGAAAGGTGCACGAAAGCCGGCGGCTCCCAGCCGAATCCTTCGTACATCATCATGTGGCGGGGGGTGGACGATATCCACTCCTCGGACCGGAGGACGTGCGTGATGCCCATCTCGTGGTCGTCAACTATGTGGGCCAGGTGATACGTGGGGTATCCGTCGGACTTCAGGATCACGAAGTCCTGCAGAAGAGACGGGTCGAAGGTCAGCGGACCGCGCAACACGTCGTTGAAAACGACCTCGCCCTCAAGCGGGACCTTGAATCGGACCACTGACGCGAGTCCCCCGGCTTTTTCGGCGGCGAGCTCGTCGGCAGACTTGTTACGGCAGTAGCCGTCATAACCGGTCGGTTTCTTCTTGGCGCGCTGCTGTTGCCGGACCTGGTCCAGTCGCTCGGGCGTGCAGGTGCACTCATACGCGTGGCCGTTGTCGATCAACTGTCGCGCTGCTTCAGCGTATACCCCGAGCGCCTTACGCTCCGACTGCACGTACGGCGCGTACGGACCACCCACCCCGGGACCTTCGTCCCAATCAAGGCCGAGCCATTTCAATGCCTCAAGGATGCGATCCTCTGCGCCATCGACCATTCGCTCACGGTCTGTGTCCTCGATACGAACGATGAACTGGCCGCCGGCGTGCCGGGCGAATACCCAGTTCAAGAGTGCGGTGCGGAGATTGCCGACGTGCGGGTCGCCGGTGGGGCTGGGCGCGTACCGGACGCGGACGGGGCCGAGCGTTGATGTGTCAGACATGAGGTTGGAAATCGTATCACCCGCACCCGCAAAGCGGGATTAATTTTGGAGTTGCTGTTGATTGGTGTGGGAGCGCGGTTAATCGGCGTCGCCACCCTCTGTTGATCATCGCAGCCATCGTGAAGCGCGGAATCTTCCGACTGTAGGTCTACCTGAACCGTTGGTCACGCGCCTCCGGGCAAACGAATTGCGTTGGCGGTCCACCCTGAGGTTCTCGAAGGGCGGTCGCTACGCGGTCTCCGTGAGCAACGTTGCTGCATGACTTCACCCTTACGAGAGCCTCAGGGTGGGTTTGGAAGAGGGTCTCATGGTTAGTTGGACGAGGGCCTCGTGGAGGATTGAAAATGGAGCCTCAGAGTGGATTACCAGGTCTGCGGTCGTTCATCGTCGTCCCGATCCTTCCGGGCCGGAAGGACGAGGGACCTTCACCGACAGACCGTCCAACAAACCAGACACGTTGGAACGAGGACCCCGGACCTCCCCCACCCCGTCCTCTCCCACCGGGAGTGTGGACCGCCTACTCCCGCCGGGCTGCGTCCAGTGACAACTGGAGGTCTTCCGGCAATGGCGATGTGAGACCCAGCGTCTCTCCCGATATCGGGTGTGTGAATGACAGGGCGGCTGCGTGGAGGAACTGGCGTGCCAGACCGCCCGGGCCTTTCGCGGCGCGGCCGTAAACGCCGTCTCCGACTACCGGGTTGCCGATGGAGGATAGGTGGACCCTGATCTGGTGGGTTCGTCCTGTTTCGAGTTCTAGTTCCAACAGGGTCGTGCGTGCGAGACGTTCCTGTACGCGAAAACGCGTGCGCGCTTCACGACCGTCATCGACTATCGCCTGGCGTTGCCGGTTGCGCGGATCGCGTCCGAGCGGGGCATCGATAAGACCCTCGTCCGTTTCCGGGCCACCCCGAACCAGTGCCGTGTAGGCACGCCGGACGCGCCGTTCCCGGATCATCTCGGACAGAAGCTCGTGCGCCCCGTGAGATCGTGCGACGATCATCAGACCGGAGGTGTCGCGATCGATTCTGTGGACGATGCCCGGCCGCTCGGGCTCGCCCACATCCCGGATTTCCGGGTAATTGACCAGCAGTCCATTAACCAGCGTGTCGGATTCGTGTCCGGGACCGGGGTGGACCGAGAGACCGACCGGTTTATCGATGACCAGTAGATGTTCGTCCTCGTACACGACTCCGAAGGCCAGCGGAGTAGCCGCCAATTCAGATTCGGCCTCCGGCTCGGGGACGTCCACCTGGATGTCTGTCCCCGGGAGGATCGTGTGAGACGGCCGGATCTCGATCGTGCCGTTCACGGCCACTGCGCCACTTCGCACGAGCCGCTGGGCCGCGCTTCTGCTGAGTCCTTCCACGTTCTCGGAGACGCACAGGTCCAGGCGGCGCCTCTTTTCGGGTCCGTTAAATCGGAATCGTGCGATCGCCACGCCGTTTAACTCCGGTTTTCGGGTGGCGAACCGGGTGGAATGGCGGGATCCGGTACCTCGTTCTCTGCGCCCGCGTGCTCTCTGAACGCCTGGCTGGCCTTTTGCTCACGCTCCCCGAACAGGATGAAATAAGCGATCAGGGCGACGATGCCGGTGACGATGGCCGAGTCTGCGATGTTGAAGATGGGCCACGGGCCTACGTCGATGAAATCCACCACGTAACCGTGACGGAACCGGTCGATGAGGTTGCCCGCCGCTCCGCCCAGTTGGAGGCCGAGGGCGACGCGGGTGAACCAGGATGCCATCGCCGCTTCACGGTAGAAGTAGACGATCAGGGCGACTGCGCCCATCGAAACGAATGTCAAAAGCGTGCCGTTGTCCTGGAACAAACCGAACGCCGTTCCGTCGTTCCGCACATACGTGAAATCGAAGATTCCGTTGTCCAGCCAGGATGTACCGAGCCCGAGATTGTTCAGCACGAGCTGCTTCGTGAGCTGGTCGGCGACGAGCGCGATGACGAGGATGCTGAGGAGCAGAGGATCGCGAAATGCGCGCCATGAAGACGGACCGGACTCTCGCGGGTCCGGATCCGAAACCACGGACGGCGCGTCCAACCGGTCCCTCACGGGCGTGGTTGATTCTTCGCCAGGGTCATTGTCGAAAGTGTTACTCATCGTCTGAACCGGTCACCCGGATTCCCTGACTTGATTGCCCGGTGTCGCGAGGCAGAGGGACCGGAGCATCCCGTAATTCAGCGTCCGGGGATCGTATGTATTGAAGTATATGTACGTACCGTCGGGAATCTCAGACCGCCCGACGCCTTCCGTGCTCAGGGCAGCAGGTTTTCGGCCATGAAATCAGCCACGCGTTCGCCAACCGCCCGTTCATATCCGCCGAGCATGTGATCGGCCCCGTCCAGTGTTTCAAAAGTGGGCAGTGATTTCATGCCTGCCACGACATCGGACAGTTCTTCAGGATCGACCAATCTGTCTCTGCCGCCGACCACAAAGTACTGGGGCCGATTATCGTCGCTCAAGGTGGATTTCCCGATGGCGGCAACCGGCGGAGCCACAAATGCCAGGGCCTTTGCCGGCTTGAGAACGGCTGAGGCCCGGGCCATCGCTGCGGCGCCAAACGAATATCCAGCAACGCCCATACGGACGCTGTTCACCATCTCCCAGCCGTCCAGCAGTTGCAGCCCGACTTCGACATCCCGCGCCGAGGTTTCGTTCAGGGTTTCGCCGTCTCCCGATTGGCGGAAGTTGAATCTGAGTGACGCGATTCCTCGTTCCGCCAGGGCGTCGCATATTGCGACCACCACGGACGAGTTCATGTCGCCGCCGAACAGTGGGTGTGGATGGCATACGACCACGCCCGGATACGGCGCTTCGCCGGGCGATGGTTGCCCGATCACGCCATCAACTTGATCGCCATCGACCTCGTAACTGACAGCCGACTGGCTCATAGGCACGGTTGGTTGGCCTTTCTGGCTCCGGGCCGTGGTGGCCGGTTTTCGATATTGAGCCAATTGTCACGCATGTATGAAAGAGCGCGCTGCTAGAATGACCGCCGGTTCCCCCGGCACAGGCCGCTATCTTTCAGAGTACGCCCCGATATCGCCTCGAACTCTCTGTACAACACGATTCCGACGAACCCGAACCGCTTTTCACCATCGGCGAATGAGGATAGCGAATGATTCGCGTCGATCTACGAAGTGACACCGTAAGCCACCCCAGCCCCGAAATGCGCAAGGCCATGTACGAGGCCGAGCTGGGCGATGACGTGTACGGCGATGACCCGACCACAAACTTGCTGGAGGAGCGGGCGGCCGAGATGCTGGGCAAGGAAGCGGCGGTGATCGTCAGCTCCGGTACCCAGAGCAACCTGGTGGCTTTGCTGGCACAGGCGGGGCGTGGAGACACGATCCTGCTTGGCACCAAGAGCCACATCCTCAACGCGGAGGCGGGAGGAGCATCTGCGCTGGGCGGCATTGTGTACATGCCCATCCAGACCGACGACCGCGGCACGATGGACCCGACGGCTATTGGCCTGGCGGCAGCGCCGAGGGATCATCACAAGGCCCCCGTGACGGTGCTTTGTGTCGAGAACACGCAGAACATGGCAGGCGGCACGGCGCTGGCCCCTGAAGAGATCAAGGTGATGGCCGATGCGGGCCGCCAGTACGGCCTGCGCGTCCACATGGACGGCGCACGCATATTCAATGCGGCGGTGGCGCTGGAGACGCCGGCCTCCGAGCTGGCTGCTGAAGCAGACTCGATAGGTTTCTGTCTTTCGAAGGGTCTCGCCTGCCCGGTCGGTTCCGTACTGTGTGGCGACGCCGATTTCATAATGGAGGCAAGACGCTGGCGCAAGATGCTCGGCGGCTCGATGCGGCAGGTCGGCGTGATAGCCGCCGCCGGCGTCGTGGCGCTGGAAAGCATGATTGACCGGATGGCGGATGATCACGCCAACGCCCGAAAGCTTGCGACGGCGCTGGCCGAGATGCCGGGGATCGATATCGACCTGGCTACCGTCGAGACCAACATCGTTCGATTTGGCGTCCCGGCCCACAAGGGGAACGAGATTGCAGGCCGGCTTAAAGAAGAGGGTGTCTTGATTAACGGCGGTGATTCCGACCTTCGGTTCGTGCCGCACTACGGCATCGACAGCGAAGACATCGATATCGCAATAAACGCTATGGACAAAGTGATGGCTGAGGTTGCCGGTTAGTGGGGATGACCGAGGCTAGCGCGTACAGGGAGGCGCCCGGTCTATGGTGACTTACAAGGGCACTATCGGGATCCTCACAGGGGGCGGCGATGTCCCGGGACTCAACCCGGCCATCCGCGCGGTCACAATTCGGGCCATCGGCGAAGGCTACCGGGTGATCGGAATCCGGCGGGGTTGGGCCGGGCTGGTCGACATGATCCCCGATAAGGATGCAGACAACAGCATCAACTTCCAGGTGCTCGACGACGACACCGTCAACCAGTCGGTGCGAACCGGGGGTACCCTCCTCCACTCTTCTCGGACACGTCCAAGCCACCTGCCCCGGGAAGCTATGCCGCGGCATCTGGAGGACGAATATTCAGAAGATATTAGTGATGTAACGCCTGCCATCTTGAAGAACCTGGAACACCTGGGAATCGATTACCTCATTCCAATCGGGGGCGACGATACGCTCAGCTACGGATATCGCCTGCATACCGAGGGTGTCGAGGTGGTCGCCATCCCGAAGACGATGGACAACGACGTGCCGGGCACGGACTACTGCATCGGGTTCGGAACGTGCGTCTCGCGAACCATCGAGCTGACCAATGCGCTCCGCAGCACGGCGGGCTCGCATGAACGTATCCTCGTGATCGAGGTCTTCGGGCGATACGCAGGCTTTACGGCGCTGTTGCCCACGATGGCCGGGGCCGCCGACCGCTGTGTCATACCGGAGCACGAGTTCGATATCGAGAACCTGACCAGGCTTCTCGTTCGTGATCGCGACCGGAATCCAAGCCGATATTCGGTGGTGCTGGTGTCGGAAGGAGCCACAACGGCGGGCGAGAGGTCTTACGAGGGCGAGGCGACTGACCAGTATGGCCACCGCAGGCTCGGCGGCATCGGCGACCAGGTGGCTGCCCAGATCTCTGACCTGTCAGCGAGATACAACAACGGAAGCCGGGTCAACGTGACGAGCCAGCGGCTGGGTTACATGGTCCGCTCGGGCGCCCCTGACGCGCTCGATTCTGTAGCGCCGATGGCCTTCGGCAACCTGGCGCTTGACCTGGTGCTTGAAGGCACGTCCGGCCGACTCGTTGGTATCAACGAAGGCGTTTACGGCGACGTTCCGCTCGACGTGGTTCATGGTCCGCACAAGATCGTTGACGTGGAGAAGTACTACAACACGGAGCGGCTGCGGCCCAACTACGCAGAGTTTGATGGCAATCCACTGTTACTGTCATGACCGGCGATGGTCATCGGCATTTCGCGCTGAGCTGAAAAGAGATCACGGATGTCGGTGAACCGGCGCGTTGACCAGGAAGTCGTTGAGCTGATGCCGGGCGTCACCGGCCGAATCCTCGCGAATCGGTCGACCGGCTCCGAGATGCTCACCATCACCGAGGCGACGATCGCTCCCGGGGCCGAGATCGGATACCACCGGCACGCCAACGCCGACGAGACCATTTTCGTGCTGGAGGGAAGCGCCGAGATGGTTGTGGACGGGCACAGGTTTACCGCCGGTCCGGACGACACGGTGCTGACTCCACGCGGGCGGGGCCACGCCGTTCGCAATAGCGGCGACAGCCCGCTCAAGTTCATAGCCATATTCCCGATCCCTGATCGCGAAATCGAACCGCTGGACACGCCTTCCGAGATCGTCGAGGGACGAGTCTCATCGGCGACGTTCCGGGAAGTGTCGGAGCCGATCGAGTTTCTTCCCGGGGTGCTGCGCTACGAGATGGCCGGCGACTTCATCGGCGCCGAGTCGACCTACTTCAGTGAACTGGTGTTTTCGCCGGAGGGCTGGACCCAGACCCACTATCACCCGGCACACGAAGAGGGGATCTACTGCCTGTCCGGCGAGATCTCGGCGGCGTTCGGGCAGGACGAGGTCTTGCTCCAGGCGGGCGACATCTACGTTCCGCCGCCCGGTGTTCGCCACGGGAATCGGAATAGGTCTTCTGCCGGCGCTCGCGTGCTGGCGATCCACCCGGTGCTGAATCCGCCGCCCCGGGTGGATGTGGATTAGCGGGGCGCATCAGGACGCGGCTGTGGCCCTTGAACGGCGGCAGATGTAGGGGCGTATGGCAATACCCCACGGGAGGGGCAAGGCGCGGTGCTGTCAGATTCCGGTCCTTCGAGAGCCTGGGGACACGGCGACTCGCCTCAGGCACGGGCGGTCGCCTCGGGCCGTGGTTGATCGCCTCATGACGCTACGTGGCGTCATCCTCCGGCGGCTGGCCATAACGGCCGTCGTTCCATAGACGGCGCAACCGATCGCCGATACGCGATTCGAAGCCCTGGTTTCCGGGCTCGTAGTAGCGATGACCGCGAACGTTTTCCGGCCGGTTCTCCATCGGGGCGAAGTTATCCTCGTAATCGTGCGAGTACTTGTAGCCCTCGCCGTGGCCCATGTCCTTCATCAACTTTGTCGGGGCGTTTCGGAGGTGCATGGGGACCGGGTCGTTGCGGGTCTCCGTCACGTCTGCCAGCGCCTTGTTGATCGCTATATAGGCCGAGTTGCTCTTGGGCGCGCTCGCCAGGTACACGGTCGCTTCGGCGAGGATTATGCGGGCCTCCGGCATGCCGATCAGGTGGACCGCCTGCTGCGCCGAGACGGCAACGCGAATCGCCTGCGGGTCTGCCAGTCCCACATCTTCCGCGGCGGCGATTACGAGCCGCCTCGCGATGAACATCAGGTCTTCCCCGGCGTCGAGCATGCGGGCCAGCCAGTAAAGCGCGGCGTCAGGATCCGAGCCGCGGATCGTCTTTATGAAAGCGGAGATCGTGTCGTAGTGGAGATCGCCTGTTTTGTCGTAACGGGACTGTTGCTGGACGGCGTTCTCAACGGTCTCGATCGTCACCAGCCTAGTCCCGCTTTCTGAGGATTCGGTAGATGCGACAGCCAGTTCTAGCGAATCCAGTCCGTGCCGGGCGTCGCCGTTTGCCACCCTGATAAGCAACGCCCGGGCTTCGTCGGTGAGCGTTGCTTCCGGCTCGTTCCCGGTCAACTCCGGGTCTTTCAGCGCGCGGTCTATCAGCGCCGAGATGTCCTCGTCCGAGAGCGATTCCAGGCGGAACACCCGGGCGCGGGAGAGCAGGGGGCCGATCACCTCAAACGACGGGTTCTCGGTGGTCGCTCCGATAAGGGTGATATTGCCTTCTTCCACATCCGGGAGCAGGGCGTCCTGCTGGGATTTGTTGAAGCGGTGGATCTCGTCCACGAACACGATGGTCTGGCGGCCTTCCATGCCCAGCCGATCCCGGGCGCCTTGCACGGCCGCCCGGATGTCACGGACGCCCGAGTTGACGGCGCTGATCGTTTCGAAATGTGACTGCGTGGCCGATGCGATGACACGGGCGATGGTGGTCTTACCGGTGCCGGGCGGTCCCCAGAGAATGAGCGAGCGGATGCGATCTTCCTCGATCGCACGCCTCAGCACCTTGCCCTCGCCAAGGATGTGATCCTGCCCCATGATCTGTTCGAGCGTCTCGGGCCGCATGCGCGCCGAAAGGGGCGCTGATCGGCGGGCGATCTCGTTACGTCTGTGATCGAAGAGGGTCATTGGATCTCGCCCCCGTCGGGGGCTGGGTCTGGATGCCGGTTCCTCTTAGCCGCTATTGCCGGATGTCTTCGGGCGTCTTCCGGAATCTCCGGACTGACCTGCATATCGAGGGTATGTCCAGCGCAATGACGGGCAACTCCCGGGAACCGGTTAGCGGCGGCCGTCCGGCGCCGGCAACGGCGCGGCGTTGTGCGAGTTCTTGCGCGTAGCATAACGGTCGCCCGTCCTCAACTCAGCGATGGTGACTCCGTCTCCGCCCATCCCGTACCCGGCCGGGTAGACCTTATCGACGAGTTCGTGGCCTTTCAGATGATCACGCACCGCCGATTTCAGCCTGCCGGAGCCGTGGCCGTGGACGGCATGTATTACGGGCGCATTTGCCGCAAAACAGACCTGCAGGTGTTTATCCAGGGCGATGAGGGCATCGCGCACGAACAACCCGTGAAGGTCGATCTTGAAATCCACGTAAGCGGCGGCGAACCCCGGCGTCGGCGCCGGAGGGTTGCGGATCTTCTTGCGCTTCCGTGCGGGAGACATCGATTAACGCGCCGCCGGTCTAAACAGGCGTTGCGCTACGTCGTGCAGGTAAGGCCGCCAGTTCTGGAAGTCGTGTCCTCCGCCGGTCAGGTGGGCGATGTGGTCAACGCCCTTCCCCTCTAACCATTTCAGCAATGCTCGATTCACGTCGTACAGGTGGTCCAGGTCGCCGCAACCGACCCAGAGCAGGTTGGGGGCGGGTGCGCCTGAGAGGCGGGCGCCGTAAACGCGGTCGAACTCTGATTCACGTATCGCCGCGCTGAACCCGGCGATCCACCCGAACACCTCCAGGTTTCCGAGTCCGATGGCGAGCGACTGGCCGCCGCCACCGGATAGCCCGGCGATGGCACGATTGTCACGATCATTCAGGACCCGGTAGTTGCCCTCGATCTCCGGGATGACGCTATTGAGCAGATCTCCTTCGAACAGCTCGATGTTCTCCCGGAACCCTATGCTTCCCGATTCCCGGCTGATCTGCGGATAGGCCCGGCCGTAAGGCATGACGACCACCATGGGAAGGGCTGCGCCATCGGCGATCAGGTTGTCCAGTATGAAGTTGGCCCGGCCCTCCACCGTCCAGTTGGCCTCGGAGCCGCCTGTGCCGTGCAGCAGGTACAGGACGGGGTATCGATCGTCACTGTCCTGGTACCCGGGCGGCGTGTAGACGAACACCCGTCGCGTGACGCCGAGGGTGCTCGACATGTACCAGCGCATGGTCACGTTGCCGTGCGGGACATCGACGATCTCGTAGATGACGGGCGAGTCCCCCGGGACCTCGACGAAGTTGCCCAGCGTCCGTTCGTTCTGGGATACCTCCGAATTATTCGGGTCGTTAACCGCCGCCCCGTCCACCAGGAAGTTGTAGCGGTAGATGTTGGGAGTTACGGGTCCGACGGTGATCTCCCAGACGCCGTCGTCGGTCTGCGACATCCGCTTCGGCGGGTCGATGAACGTCCCGCGCGCGCTTGAGCTCAGACCGTGGAGCTGGACCTCGCCGGCATCGGGGGCAACAAAGCGGAACGTCACCGTCCGGTCCGGGTGCACAACCAGCGATACGACGTAGGTTCGGTCTCTCGAAAAGTTGGTCGGGTCGCTGACGGTCGCCATCGACTACTGCCCCCGGGTCTGATTCAGGCGGTTGCTCACCCGCTCAGAGCTGACTTCACGGCTTCAACAACAATAGATGATTGTGCTTTCGAGACCGTCCGTGGATCCAGCACCACGCCCTCATCCTCTATCCGCGCTATCACCGGCGTTGGCCCTGATCGGAGTCGCCGGGCGAAAGCGTCTGGCGAATCCGTCGGGGTCACGGCGAGCAGGGTAGTTGGCAGGGTTTCGCCGGGCAGACTCCCACCGCCGACCGTGGATTGGCCTTCACGAAGCTGAACGGTTGGTGAATCGATCGCCGCACGCCAGCTCTCCGCAGTCGCTGTGATCGCATCCAGCGACATCGAAATCATGACCCACACCGGGATCTCTTCGTGCGCCTTTTCTTTCAAAAACGAAGTAAGTGTTGCCGAAAGAGCGGCCAGGCCCATCTTGTCGATCCGAACGGCACGAGCCAGCGGATGACGGGACAGGCGCTCCACCCACTCCGCATTTCCCGCGATGATGCCCGCTTGAGGCCCGCCGATCAGCTTGTCGCCCGAGAAGAAGGAAAGCTCAACCCCGGCGCCGACGCTACCCTGCACCGTGGGCTCCGGCGCCAGGCCGTACCGGGTCGTATCCAGCAGGCAGCCACTTCCGAGGTCGTTCAGCACCGGGACCCCGCGCTCACGGCCGAGGGTCACGAGTTCATCCAGGGCCGCCTCATGGGTGAACCCCATCACACGGAAATTACTGGGATGGACCTTCAGGATTGCGGCGGTGTTGTCGTTGATGGCCGATGCGTAATCACGGACATACGTGCGGTTTGTGGTGCCAACCTCGACCAGAGTTGCTCCCGACTGCCTCAGCACATCCGGTATCCGAAATCCCCCGCCGATCTCGACACCCTCGCCCCGGGAAACGATGACCTCTCTCCCCGGGTTTGGGCCGCCCGGCCCGGCCACAGCGCTGAGGCCCAGCATGATGGCGGAAGCATTATTGTTGACGGCGAGTCCGGTATCCGCGCCGGTAACTTCAGAAATCAATCGGCCGATGTGCGCCTGTCTTGATCCACGAGTGCCGGCCTTTACGTCAAACTCCAGATCGCTGTACCCACCCGCCGCGGCGTTCACGGCGTCCATCGCGGCTTCGCTGAGGGGCGCGCGTCCCAGGTTGGTGTGGATGACGACCCCTGTGGCGTTCACGAGGAGTCGCGGCCACGGCGCCCATTCCTCTTTTGCGCGCTCCATGATGTCTTCAGCGATCTGCCCGAGGTCTGGCGCGTTCCCGCCATCCCGGATCGATCGTCTGACGGCGTCCAGCTGTTGCCTCGCAAGGCTCACGACGGCGGTGTGGGAATACGCCCCGGCCAGCCCGCCGAGACCGGGCTCCTGAAGGAGCTGTTCGACACTGGGCAGTGATCTGAACTGTGTATTTATGTGGTTGTTTGTCATCGGCGCTCGCCCGGGTTTCACACACGTCAGGTCGCGGCGAACCGGCGCAACTACTTTGGAAAGCTTACCGGCACTATAATAGGCGGCTGTTAAGTTTCGGAGACTGCCCTCAATCGTGAAAATCACGCTACCGTGTTGACAATTGGCCTGACCGGTGGCATCGGTTCGGGGAAAAGCGAAGCTTCGGGCATCCTGCGGGAACTCGGCGCACTGGTCATAGACGCTGACATCGTGGGACATGAAACGTATCGGAGTGGAGAACCGGCCTTTGGAGAGGTAGTCGAAGACTTTGGGAACGGGGTCATCGGTTCGGACGGCGAGATCGACAGAAGAGCGCTCGGGAAAATTGTCTTCGGCGATCCCAACAAACTGAAACGACTAACCGAGATCGTCTGGCCAAGAATCAGCGAAGCCCTCGAAAAACGGATAGCCGGTGAACGTGACCGCGGGGATACGGCGGTACTCGTAGTTGAAGCGGCGGTCTTATTTGAAGCAGGCTGGGAAAGCTTGTTTGACGAGATATGGGTAGTTACCGCTCCTGAGAACGACGTCCTTGAACGGTTGGAACTCCAGCGCAACCAGAGACCGGAACAGACGCGCGCACGGATACGTGCACAGATGACCGACGAAGAACGAGAACAACGGGCCGACGTGACGGTCCGGAATGACGAAGATCGTGCGGCGCTCGCCGTTACGGTCAAGAAACTGTGGACCGATAGGACCCACCAGGGTTCCCAGGGAAGGCACAACGGGTAATGACGACAACCGAGTACCGGGAATATCGCGTTGAAGAGTACACAGTCCAGGATGAGCCGTTTTACGCTCCTCTCGGTGACGAGATAGACATCTTCACCGCAGCCTACGAGCAAAGACTCCCGATCCTCTTGAAAGGCCCGACGGGCGTTGGGAAGACCCGATTTGTTGAACACATGGCGTGGCGCCTTAGCCAGCCACTGAACGTCGTTCAGGACGGGACCAAGACGCCGGCGGCGAGTAACAACGGCGATGAAGCGATCCCGCTTGTTACCGTGGCCTGTCACGAAGACATGACCGCGAGCGACCTGATCGGTCGATATCTTCTCGACGCCGAGGGCACGCGCTGGGTCGATGGCCCGCTGACACGGGCCGTTAAGGCCGGCGGAATCTGCTACCTGGACGAGATCGTCGAAGCCCGCAAGGACACTACGGTCATAATCCACCCGCTCACGGACCACCGGCGAATGCTCACGATCGACAAGCTTGGCCAGGTGGTCGAAGCAGCGCCCGGCTTCCTGATGGTCGTGTCATATAACCCGGGCTACCAGAACGCCTTGAAAGACCTGAAGCACAGCACTCGACAGCGGTTTGTCGCCCTTGAGTTCGACTTCCCTCCGCCCGAGGTGGAGATGGAGATCATCAAGCACGAAGCCGGTGTTGAGAGCGAATTGGCCGAACAGCTTGCGAAGCTGGGCGACAAGATTCGGAACCTCCGGGATCACGGCCTGGCCGAAGGCGCAAGCACGCGTGTTCTGATCTACGCCGCCCGGCTGATCAAGCAGGGCGTCGCGGCGAGACGCGCCTGCCAGGTCGCCGTAACGTGGGGCATCACGGATGATGAACAGATGCAACGCAGTGTCGACGAGGTCGTAACGACGATCTTCGCCTGATGACGAGTGGTCGGCCAGCCGCCGGGGCGATCGAAGACGCGGCCGGGGCGGAGTCCCCGGTCCCGTCCCGTAACCGCATTGAGCGCGTACTGCGCGATCGGGGCGGCAACGGCGAGAACGGTATCGATGCACGCCCTGCCGCCGTGCTGATCCCGTTCTGCATGGTGGACGATGAGCTGTCCGTGCTGTTCATCAGGCGATCATTGAACCTGCACAACCATCCGGGACAGATGGCGTTCCCCGGGGGTGCGGTGGATGCATCCGATACGGACCTGGCGGCTACCGCAGTCAGGGAAACGGTCGAAGAGATCGGCGTCTCCGAGTCTGAAGTAGAGGTGTGGGGAACTCTTGACTCGCTTCTGACGATTTCCAACTTCGCGCTGAGCCCGTTCACAGGTTGGCTTTCGCGGTCAAATGGCCTGGAGTTCAGCGAGCGGGAGGTGAGTGAAGTGATCACCGTCCCGGTGAAGGCGTTGATGGATGGATCATGTGACAGGGATGAGACCCGCAGGTACGAATCGGGATACGTGACACGGCCTACGTACGCATACAATGGCCGCGTTATCTGGGGATCTACCGGACAGATAGTTTCACAGCTAATCGATTGCCTCGGGCAAGCCTGAATCTATGGCCGTTTAGGCCAGGAATGAGACAACTTGACGACGAACGATTCACAACAGGCGGGTGACTTCGGCCCAGAGATGGAGCGTATCGAGAGCGAGCTCGAACGGTTCCCCGGCGCCGTACTGGAAAAGTACAGGCTGGCGTTCTCCGAGCTCGAAAGCCGACTGCGTCCGCAGGACCTGTTGGACTGGGCCAACCATGGCCTTGCCATCGCCGGCAAAGCGGTCCGTTCATGGGAGGCGTCCGCCGAGTACCTCGAGGCCAGCCCGGCCGTTCAGCGCCAGTTGCCTTCCGGCCAGTTCATCCGTTGGGCGGCGATCGGCGGAAGGCTGTGCGACGATTCGCCTAGCCTGGCGGTCTCGTTCTTCAAGGCCAGCCCCGACGCCCTGACGCGCCTCCGGCCGCGTTATGTCGATGACTGGGCAAACCTGGGTCGCGCCCTGTACCGGGGCACCTGGAAGTCCAGCAACCTGGCGTGTCACTTCTACGAGGTCAGTCCGCAGCTGCTCGAATCTCTTACCTTTGCCGAGTTCACGCGTTTCGGGGAGTCCCTCCAGGTTCTTTCCCGCCGGTCCTATGACCTTGCGGACGAGTGCCTGGTCAAGGCGGCCCGGTTGTTCCCGCGTCTTGGCGACGAACGGGACGCCTTCATCACGGTATCGCATGACCTGGCGGAACACTCATGGCGGGAAGTGAAGAGCCTCTACGACGCGGCGTCTACCTCCCTGACGGCGCTTGAACCAGTGCATCGCAGCCGGATGCTCGTCATCGCCAGGAGATTGATCGCCAGGGAACAGACGGCAATCGGAGAGTTTTTCACCGGGGCCAGCAACGCGGTAAATCACGTTCCAGCGGAGTTCAGGCA
>JASLLE010000058.1 GCA_030747175.1 Dehalococcoidia bacterium
AAGGGCCGAGACCACGATTCAATTCAGGAAATACCATGCTCGAAATCAGCAACCTGCAGGTCGCAGTTGAAAATAAACCCATACTCAAGGGTCTCAACCTGAGCGTCGGTCCCGGCGAAGTCCACGCCATCATGGGCCCGAACGGCAGCGGCAAGAGCACCTTCGCCAATGTACTGCTTGGACGGCCTGACTACGTCGTCAACTCCGGCGCGGTCGAGTTCGACGGCGAGGACATCCTTGAACTATTTCCGGATCAACGGGCGCTGCGCGGGATGTTCCTCGCGTTCCAGTACCCGGCGGAGATCCCCGGAGTCAGGCCCTGGCAGTTTCTCAAGGCTGCGCTGGACGCACGTCGCGAGTACGCCGGCGAGAAGGCGCTCAGCGTTCGTGAGTTCTCGAAGATGTTCGACGACAAAGTCGAGGCCGTCGGAATCGACCCGGACCTGGTGAAACGATCTCTGAACGAGGGTTTCTCTGGCGGAGAGAAGAAACGTAACGAAATGCTCCAACTTGAAGTGCTTGAGCCGAGGCTCGCGATCCTCGACGAGACGGACTCCGGTCTGGACGTGGACGCCCTGCGGATCGTGGCGGAGGGCGTCAACAGCCTGCGTAGCTCAGAGCGTTCATTCTTGATCGTCACCCACTACCAGCGCCTGCTGAACTACATCAAGCCCGATGTCGTGCACATCCTGGTGGACGGCCAGATTGTCGAGACCGCCGGCCCCGAACTTGCCATGGAGGTTGAGCAGTCCGGGTACGAGAAGTACCTCAAGGCGCCCGCCGGTTGACCGGCGGCCGGATTTCTCACCAACCAGGCATCAAACAGACAGGTAAGAAGTAACGATGACGCTGGCGACCGCCAGAGGCGAAAAATACTCCGCCGATTTCGAAGCGCTAACCAGGTCCCGCCCGGTCCCCGAATGGATGGCGGAGCTGCGGCAGCGCGGCTGGGAGCATTTTGACTCGATCGGATTTCCGACCGCACGTCGCGGCAACGAACTCTGGAAGTACACGAACCTCGCCGCGCTCGGTGACGGCGCGTTTGTGTTCCAACAAGGTGACCCGGGCAACGTCAGCATCGAGGAACTGCGACAGCGCGCTCCCTGGAGCGATGACTGGTCCACCCTGGTGTTTATCGACGGCCGGTACTCGGAAACGTTATCGCAGATCGCGCCTGATGCCGGAGTCGAGATATCGAACCTCGGCGACGCTGGGGATAACGGGTCGGTACGGGATCACCTGGCCCGACACGCGCCGGCCGACGAGAGCGCGTTCACGGCGCTGAACACGGCGTTCCTGGCGGACGGCGGTTACGTGCGGATACCGGACAACCACGAGGCCGCTTCGCCGATCCAGTTGCTGTTCATGATTACGCCCGGCGCTTCACGTGCGACCTACCCCCGCACGCTCGTCATCGCGGGAGCCAACTCGCGGGCCGAGGTAATCGAGAGTTACGTTAGCCTCGGCGACGAGAGCGGATTCACTTCTCCAGTCGCGGAGTATGTTCTTGACTCCGGGGCAGGTATCGAGCATTACCGTGTGCTGGTGGAGAACGAAGAGTCGTTTCACATCGGCACCACCCGCGTCTACCAGTCGGACAATTCCACGTTCAACTCGGTCTCTTTTGCGCTCGGTCCGAAGATCGGCAGAAACGACATCCACACGATGCTGGACGCACCCGGAGCAGAGTGCACGCTGAACGGCCTGTACCTGACGACGAACGATCAGCACATGGACAACCATATCTCCACCACCCACGCCAAACCGCATGGCACGAGCCACCAGTTCTACAAGGGCGTGCTGTCAGGCAACTCCCGGGCCGTATTCAGTGGCCGGGTGCTCGTGGAGAAGGATGCGCAGAAGACGCAGGCGTACCAGAAGGACCTGAACCTGGTTCTCTCGCACGGCGCGGAGATAGACACGAAGCCAAGCCTTGAAATCTACGCAGACGACGTGCAGTGCGCGCATGGCGCGACCGCCGGTCACACCGACCCGGAGGCGCTCTTTTACATGCAGGCGCGCGGTATCGACGAGAAGACCGCGCAGGCCATGCTCATGCGCGGGTTCGCCGCCGAGATCGTCGACGACATCGGCGTACAGGTGTTGCAGGATTACGTCCACGACGTGACCGAAAAGACGATTCCGTCATTGCAGGCAGCGGCGGACTGATGACTCCCGGCGCACCACTGGATGTCCAGCGCATCCGCGCAGACTTCCCGATCCTGACGCGCCAGGTAAACGGACACACTCTCACATACCTGGACAACGCGGCGACATCGCAGAAGCCCAGGCAAGTGATCGAATCGTTAGTGGATTACTACGAGCGCTACAACTCGAACGTACATCGCGGCGTCCACACGCTGAGCATCGAGGCCACGGAAGCTTATGAAGAGGCCCGGGGCAAGGTGCAACGTTTTATCAACGCGCCGTCCCCGGAATCGGTTATCTGGACCCGCAACACGAGCGAATCTTTGAACCTTGTAGCCTACTCATGGGGCGAGGCCAACGTCGGCGCCGGCGACGAGATTGTCACCACGGCGATGGAGCACCACTCCGATATCGTCCCCTGGCAGCAACTGGCAATGCGGGAGGGCGCGACGCTCAAGATCATCCCGGAGACCGAGACCGGACGCCTGGACATGGAGCAGGCCGCCAGCCTCATCACCGAGCGCACGAAGATCGTCGCCGCCACGCACATGTCCAACGTGCTCGGGACCGTGAATGACATCAAGGCGCTGGCCGACGCCGCCCACAAAGTGGGTGCGGTCATGCTGGTGGACGGAGCGCAGTCGGTGCCACACATGCCGGTGGACGTGCAGGCCCTCGATTGCGATTTCATGGCTTTCTCGGCGCACAAGATGCTCGGCCCGACGGGTATCGGCGTTCTGTACGGGCGGCCTGAAATCCTGGAGGTGATGCCGCCGTGGATGTTCGGCGGAGACATGATCCTTGAGGTGTCGTACGAAGACGCAAGCTGGAACGACTTGCCGTACAGGTTCGAGGCGGGCACGCCCAACATCGCGGACGCCATCGCCACGGGTGTCGCTGTGGACTACCTGTCAGCCCTCGGCATGGACAACGTATGGGCGCACGAGCAACAGGTCACGGCCTACGCCCTGGGCAAGTTCGCCGGTCTGGACGGCTTCAATCTGCTCGGGCCTCGAGAGGTCGAAGACAAGGGCGCGGTGATCTCCTTCTCTCACGATTCGGTCCACTCGCACGACCTCGGAACGGCGCTGGATCAGCTCGGAATAGCAATCCGCACCGGGCACCACTGCGCCATGCCTCTCATCCGCAGCCACGGTATCGTGTCGGCGGCACGGGCCAGCTTCTACATCTACAACACCGAGGCGGAAGTGGATATCTTGGTAGACGGTCTGATTGAGGCCGAAAGCTACTTCTCGAAGGCGGGCATTCTCTAATGCAAAAGGGCCTGGGAGATCTCGACGAGCTATACCAGGAAGTGCTCCTGGATCATTACCGAAACCCGCGCAATACCGGTCGACTGGATGATCCGGCCTCAGAAGTGGATGCGGTCAACCCGTTCTGCGGCGATGAGATCCACATGCAGCTCGGTATGGACGGCGACACGCTGTCCCGGATCAGCGTCACCGGACAGGGATGCTCGATTAGCCAGGCCGCAGGCTCTCTACTTTCGGAGCTCGTCGAGGGCAAGACATCGGAAGAGGCGCGCGAGTTACGCGAACTGTTCCGGGGCATGATGATGGGTGAGGAACTGTCCGACGACGTGGCGGATCGTCTCGACGACAACCTTGCGCTACAGGGAGTCCGACGCTTCCCGGTTCGTATCAAGTGCGCGCTGCTGTCGTGGTCCGCGCTGATCGATGCGCTGGATAAGGCGGCCACAGCGGAGTAAGGCCCGGTAAGGCCTTCATTACCGTGTCCTGATCCTTCCGGGGAAGGAGGAGGACCGGCACTCAACGCACACGCCCGTTGTAACCAGATGGGCGCGAACCGGCGGATTGCCATCCGCCGATGACCCCTCACTCCGACCCCCTCCCGAAAGGGGAGAGGGGGCAATTTTGCCGCAATCCGCAGGCTGTTCGTTTACTTCGCAGGCTTCGCGATGAAGACCGGAATTACTCGATCGGTCTTGTCCTGGTATTCCTGGTAGGGCGGGAAGGCGGCGACAGCGATGTCCCAGAGTCGGCGTTTTTCGGCCGGGTCATCTACCTCCCGGACCTGCATCGTGAAAACCTGTGCCCCGTCGCGAATCTGGACGTCTGGATCGGCCTTCAGGTTGTGATACCAGAGCGGGTGCTCCGGCGCTCCGCCCTTGGACGCCACGAGGACGTAGTTGTTCCCATCCGCCACTCGCATCAGCGGCGTTTTGCGGATGGCGCCCGTCTTGTTGCCCCGGTTGGTCACGATGATGACCGGCAGGCCGGTATCCCTCAGTGTCAGTCCTTCGGTGCCGTTGCTTCCTTCGTAAAGTTCTACCTGATCGGCCACCCACTGACTCGGGCTGGGTATGTACTCACTCATGATTACTCTTCGTCCTGTGTCTGATAGTTAAAGAACAGGCGTCGCGATTCCGGTGATGATCCGATAACGGGATGATCACGGCGTCAATGCACCATCGCCTCCGGCCGCCTGGCGAATCGCGCCGATACGGGATTTACGGGTGGTGGTCCGGGAGGCGGCTGGCCTCCGTTGGCCGCCGTCCTCTCTTCGTATTCAGTAGCGAGCCGATCCCGGAGGTCGTAAAACACCCGCCCCATGCGTGTCTCGTGGTAGAGCCAGGTCCACATCCGGTCGCCGCCCGGCGTGTGTGCGCCGGGCTGTTCATTGGCCGCCTCCATGTAGTACGCCTTCACGTCATCGGCCATATAACGGATTGCCCCGGGTAACTGATCCGACAGGCCAGACGGGAGCTCCGGATTCTCGCCCGCGGCGACGTCGGCGAGGAACGCCGCTATTTCCGGCATCGAATCCGCAGTGAGGCCGCTCAGGCCGAAGGTCGAACGCCCCAGACGGCGCACCGATTCCTCGTACCAGGGCGCCAGCGATCCGACCTCCTGTAACAGCGATTGTTTCAGGGCTTCGGCAGGACTGGACGTGGATTCAAGTGGCGGGAGCGGCAGGATGCAACTCCAGGCCGCATCGCTTTCGGCCGTGACCGGCGAATCGTACGGGTAGTCCTCGATGACCGGGCCCGTCTCCCTTGCGAATAGCCCGAGAAGTGACCGCAAGACATCCATCTGGAACTCGGGATTGTCCGGGGGCCCCAGGGGACGCCCCAGTTCGAACGGCACCCAGAGGGAGCGCGGGGGGTTGATCTTCTCCGTGTGCTCCCGGATCAGGCTGATGGCGGCCGTTGGCACACCCTCGGCCTCGATGTAGTGTTGCAATCCGCCAACGGCGCGCGTGCAGTTCGGTCAGACCGGTATGAGTATCGCCGCCGTGACACCGTCTTCTTTCAGAAGCCTGGCGACCTGGGGCGCGGTCTCGTTCATGCGCGTTGGGTCCGTGGCCCCCATGAAGGAGTAATGCCATCTGGCTACCGAGCCGATTTCGCCGTCGGCTTCGAGCTGTCTAAGCAGTTGCAACGGGAAAATGACGTTGGGGTCTTGCTGGTAACCGCTGCGATCGAAATTGACGCTGACGTGGCTCATCGTCAGATCCGAATAATCGAGATCTCCCGGTATCAACCGGTAATCGGTTGCGCCGCCCGCGAACTTTGCGTCGCTTTCACGGTGCAGGCCGGCGGTCGAGATTATCGCCACGCGAGCCTGATTCAATTCAGGCGCCTCGGCCCAGGGCGTCGGTCCGTAGTCCGAGATTGGAAGGCTCAGGAGGTGAGCCGCGTATTCCGGTGACAGGTCTTTTAGTCTTACCATCGTGTCCTTAACCCGGCGGGCGTCCTGCGTTACGTTCTCGCGTCGGCGTTTGGATGCGCATGGCCTCTCGAAGGGTCCGATGGGCATCGTGAAGGCATCTTACCCATTCGTCCTTTCTATTACCTATGCCCGCAAAATCTCCCGTCTCGCCAGGATGCGCTCGGTGAGTGGTTGCATTCCCAGTTCCTGGGTGATGGCCAGAGCCTCGTCCTGTAACTCGATGGCTTTCTCGCGGTCACCGGATTCGTCGCGGTCCAGGAGCATCTCGGCGTAGTCGGAGCTGGTCCAGGCGAGTTCCGGGCGGTATCCCGCGTTCGTCAGGAATTCCAAAGCCGATAAATAATGCGCTGCCGCATTGGTCTCAGCCCCGAGGAGGCAGGCGATCGAACCAAGAACCCGATCGACTGAACAGGTTGTTTGCGGCTCGACACGACCAGAGTACGGCGTCAATCTATCCAACATTTCCCCTGCTGTTTGATGGTCGCTGATCGTGACAGCGGCCCATGCCAGACCGATATTCAATGCGAATGCATTTCGCTCATGTGGGTGGAGGTGCAATAACAGATGAGCGCGTGTTTCTATCATCCGATGGGCCAGGCTGGAGTCGTCCGTCATATAAGACAAATATCCGGCTTTGGCGGTCGAGTTCAGGAAACCGTAGGCCCCGGGTCCGCCCGCGGCCACTGCCTTATCCAATGCATCGTTGATCGTATCGACCGCACGGCTCGGGGCCGTCAGGATGTCCACTCCGACCCGGAGGTCTTTTACTATTCTGGAGGTGAGCTCCCCTATGTCAGACGAAATACCATGAAAATCGAGTTCAAACTGACCCTGGGCGATCGCTGCCTGGTTCAGGCTTCTGACGGCCCCAGTAACCCAGTTGCCTGTGGCGATGCGCTCCGAAACGTCTAACGTGGACAGGGAGACGTCCCTCGCTTCGTCGGGCAACCCGACCGCCAATAGGGCGTCCGCCAAAAAATAGCCAACGCGGGCTTCGCCTGACGAATCGTCGGACTCACGGGTCAGTCGGACTGCTTCACGTCCTGTCGCGACGCACGAGTCGTAGTCTGCCCGCGCGTGTGCGAGTTGGGAGAGGTGCACGGTCGCGCGGGCCTTCAGGCGGTCGTCGCCGGTTGCATCCGCGACGTCAATGGCTCGGCGATGAGCCAATTCAGCAGCGTCAAAGTCCGATGTGTCGTCCATCTGGGCGATGCCATACCGGGCACGAAGCCATCCCTCCAGATTAGAGCCGGGTTCCACAAGTTCAAGGGCGCGCCTCAATAGGGGTTCGGTACCGGTAAGCGGGCCAAATGCGAACGATTCGGTTGCCAATTCGGCCGCAGTGTCGGTCTTGCCGAGGTCCACGTAGAGATCGAACGCTTCAATCAGCGTGTTCCACGCCAGCTGATATTGATCGACCGAGATTATTGACGAGGACTGGCTACGAGCGATGCCGGACAACGCTTGAGCCTTTCGGGCGTCGCGACTCGCGCCAGTTGCCCGGTCGGCACGTCTGAAATTATCGAGTGCCTGGTCGTTCGCATAACTGTCCAAAGCTGCTTCGCCCGCCATAAGCGAATAGTGCGCGATTTTGTCCGTGCCTAGCACCGTCTCCGCCTCCGAGAAATGGACGACGAGTTGGGCAGCGTGGGCGTCGGCCTCGTCCCCGAACAACCGCTCCAAAGTCTCGGCGATGCGCGCGTGCAGTCGCCAGGGACAACTCGCCGCTGAGCGTCTCTTGCATCAGGGCGTGTGTGAACTGGTAGTGGCCGACAGAGTCGGACAGCTCTTCGATCAGACGCGTACCCAACGCCTCGTCCAGGACATCGAGTAACTGGCTCTCCGTCGTGTCCTCCACCAGCTCCTTCAGCACGTCCAGCGTGAAGTCGCGCCCAACGACGGCGGCCATGGTTAATGTTTCGTTAGCCCGCTCGCTCAACCTGTCCAGCCGACGTCCGATAACTTCCCGCACGCCCTCCGGTATGCGCACAGACCAGGTGGAGTCGCCCGAGGCACGGTTTGCCGCGAGATCACCTGATTGGACAAGTTCGCGCACGACTTCAGTGACGAAGAGGGGGTTGCCTTCCGTGTGACGATAAACGGTGGTGGACAGCTCCGGGGGTGGCTGAATTCCCGCTGCGATTTCTATGAATCGTGCGACATCTTGCTCGGATAACCCCCTGAGCAAGACACGTTCGTAAAGCCGTTCTCTGGCGAGATCTCCCAATGTGACGGTGAGCGGATGCCGGCGGTTCAACTCGACATCTCGGTACGTGCAGATGAGCATGACGCGAGATTGACCTAGCTCACGTGCCATGAACTCAAGGAACGTCAGCGACGGCTGGTCGGACCAATGCAGGTCGTCTAGGATCAGAACAAGTGGTTGCGACTGGCCAGCAGACTTGAGGAACGAGGCGATGCTGTCAAAGAGCCGGAAGCGGGCCGAGTCAGCATCATCGAGATGTGGCGGCGGCTGGAGATCGGGTAGCCGGTCTTTGACGTCTGTGACAACCTCGGCAACCACTGACGCAGACGATCCCATCTGTCGGCGAAGTTCATCGGGATCGATCTCCCGAACGTAGCTCCGTATCGCCTGCACCCAAGGCCAGTATGGCGGTTGGCCGCCGGTCTCGTAGCACCGCCCCCACAGGACTTGTGCGCCGCGCAGACCAGCGTAAGTGGCAAGTTCCTCGGACGTGCGGGTTTTACCGATGCCCGGTTCGCCCATCAGCGTCACGAGACGTCCGCTCCCGCCGAGCACGTCCTCAAGCGCGGCCTTCAACTGGTCCATCTCCGTCTGGCGGCCGACGAATACGCCACCTGCAAGTGATTCCAGAGAGTTAGCGTCGCGCTCCACGGTTTCGCCTCGTGCGGTGAGGTCGATCGTGTCCAGCGCGTTGAACACATCCTGCGCGCTTCCAGGCCTCTCTGACGGGTCCTTGGCGAGAAGCCGCATGACCAGGGCCTCCAGCGGCCTGGGACACGACCCGTTGTGCCAGGTCGGCGCTACGGGAGGCGTGTTGATGTGCTGACCGATGATCGCTATCTCGTCGTCGCCGAGGAATGGCGGTCGCCCTGTAACCATCTCGTAGAGCATCGCTCCAAGCGAATACAGGTCGGCCCTTGCGGTTACATCACCGCCCGTGGCCTGTTCAGGTGGCATGTATGAGACAGTTCCGACCATCATCGCTTCACGGGTCAGGCGTGAGCGGTCGGTAAGCATCGCTAGCCCGAAGTCGCCGATCTTGGCCGTGCCATCCTCGGTGAGCCAGACGTTTCCGGGCTTCAGGTCTCGGTGAACGATGCCCCGAGCATGGGCGAACTCCAGTCCCTCGCAGACCGCTTTGCCGATCTCGATGGTGCGTTCCAGTGAGAGGGCGCCGGCGCGCGTAGGGGCGGGGCTTGCCCCGCCCGGGGGTGTATTGCCATACGCCCCTACAGTGCTACTGGTTGAAGGATCTTCTCCCTCACCCTTCCCGGGAAGGGCAGGCTCCTCGCCCTCTCCCGCTGGGAGAGGGGATTTTGCGACCGCTTCCAGCAACGCCTCGATGTCACCGCCACCCATTAGCTCGGTGACCATGTAGGGTGAGCCGTCGTCTTCCTGGCCGAGATCAAGCACGGCGACGATGTTGGGATGGACGCCCAGTCGTCCCATGGCCTGGGCCTCTCGGGAGATACGTTCTTTCGAGGTCTGGTCGAAGCCCTCGGTCTTAATGAGGGCAAAAGCGACTTCTCGGTCCAGCAGCGTGTCGTGTGCCTTGTAGACGCGCTTTTTGCCTCCCTCACCGAGGAAGGTTGAAACAATGTAGCGGCCGTTGGCGAAGGAGGTGGGAACTGGAGCGGATCTAATGCTGGCAGGAACTTCTCCCTCACCCTTCCCAGGAGGGTCAGGCATGGAAGTTCGAACCGGTGGACTACTCTGTCCCGACCGTGCCGCATCCGCCATGTCCTGGAACGTCAGAGCGTCTACGTTAGCGGGATCGGCCGATAGTGCGGTGCGCGCGTATTCGGCCACCGCATCCCAGTCGTGTCGGTCTGCGGCTTCCTCTGCATCGTCGAGAAGCCGGTCTATCCGCCTCTGCACCCGTTCGCTTGGCATAGTAGACCGGCATGATACAGGCAGGTGTCTCGAGCGTGCGGAGCCGGCCGGGGCGGGACGTTACCGCCCTTCTTCTACCTGGACTTTTTGCCAGTCGTAGTCGACGTCTCCGTTGTAGAAGCGGTCCGGGTGCTCGATAGCCCAGAGCTGTTTGCGCATGTTCCAGTGGTCCGGCTCGACCTTCATACCCTCGCGCCAGATCGCTGCTGCGCCCTCCAGATCGCCGGAGCCGAACAGCGCGAGGCCGCGCTCGAAGTGGTCCAGGCTTGCTACGTCGACTGCGCCCTTCACCGGGGTGTCGTCAGTCAGGTTGACCTGGCCGTTGACGAGGAAATTTGTGACGAGTCGCTTTGTGGCCGGTTTTCGGATGTCGAAGCCGCCGTACTGGGCGTACCGGAGAATACCGTTCTCGTCGATCAGCGCACCGTTCGGCACAGCGCGTACACCGAACGTGCGGGTGACGACGGTTCCCGCATCAACGACCGTAGTGAACTCGGCGTCGGCCTTCTCATGGAAGGGGCGGGGGAGGTCGGGGCCCTGGAGGTCTACGGCAATGGACAGGATGTCCGACCCCGAGGTCGTGATATCTGAGTACATCTGCTGCCAGACCGGCAACTGTTCACGGCAACCTCACCACGAGGCCCACATGAAAACGGCAAGGCGTTTGCCCCGGTAGTCGGAGAGATTGACGTTGACCCCGTCTAGCGAGGGCAGCGTGAAGTCCGGGACGAGGTCCCCGATAGCCGGGGCGGCGCCGATCGATGTCATCTGTCGTTTCTCTCCGAGTTGCGGTGCGCCGTTGGAACACGCCGCCGAAATAAGTGACCCGCTGGGTCCTTGTCGGGAACTCACGGTTCCCGGGTGGTTACCAGCTTCAGCCGATGCCGTGGTAGCCGACTTCTACCTCTCCATTCCGGAGCAGGACCGGCGTCGTCCGGCCGCCGCCGGTAAGTTTCTCAAGCTCCGGCCACTGGTCTTCGTGGATGCTCATGTCGATCTCTTCGTACTTCACACCCTCTTCGTCAAGCTCCTCCTTGAGCATGTTGGAGAAGTCGCATTCGGGGTGCGAGTAGAGGATCGGTATTGCGGTGTCAGGGGTAGTCAAATCTGGTTGCCGTCCTTGGGGATTACTTGTCTTTGCCAGGGCTGTGGGTTGGCCGCCGTGGTCCGAGGGTTTTTGCAGCGTCCTGAGGCGCTCGAAGGACGGGCGGGTCACTGCCCGTCCCACGTGTTCCTTGCGAGTTCCTGCCCTCTCCCGCTGGGGGAGGAGGTTCCGGCGACAGGCCGCTCCCATCATCGTATCTGATGCCCGGATTACGGTTACAGGCGCGATTCCCTACATGGGCATGCCTTCGAAGTTCGGATCGAGGTACTTTTCCGGCTCTTTCGAGAAGGCCACCCGGCAACCTGCGCCGCAGAAGTAGTACGTCTCGCCCTCGTGCTCGTGGGTTCCACCGTTCGGGTTGCTTGTATCCACGTCCATCTTGCAGACGGGGTCGGTCGCTGTGTCCGGGTGCTTGCTGAAAAACGGGATCCTCGGCATCTTCTGTATCTCCTTGCAGGCGGGCGTCCCACCCATATGCTGCATTTGCTAGGCGGGGTTTCTCCCTCACCCTTCCCCGGAAGGGCAGGCTCCTCACCCTCTCCAGCTGGGAGAGGGAATCAATGTTGTGTTTTCTAACGTGTTGCTGTCACGGACTCCTGTACCGGCGCTCCGCCGTGTGGCGTGTCCCGGTTGTGGACCGGCCGACGACCGAGTCGCAATGAGTTGGTCACGACGGTCACGGAACTGAGCGCCATCGCCCCCGCTGCCGCTATCGGGTTCAGCACCCCGTTGTGGCCGAGGACCGGTTGTAACACGCCCGGCACGCTGCCGTCAGACCAGATCGGATACAGGACCCCGGCGGCGACGGGTATCAGCGCGACGTTGTAGAAGAAGGCCCAGAACAGGTTCTGCTTGATGGTGCGCATCGTGGACCGGCTCAGGCCGATCGCCGCAGCTACGTCCCGAACGTCGCCGCCCATGAGCGTGATATCGGCGGTCTCGATGGCGACATCCGTACCGGTGCCGATCGCCATTCCCACGTCGGCAAGCGCCAGGGCGGGAGCGTCGTTTATGCCGTCCCCGACCATCCCAACGCGCCGGCCCTCTATCTGGAACCGGGCCACGACATCCGCCTTGTCGGCGGGCAGGACTTCCGCCACGACGACCTCGATGCCAACCTGGCGCGCCACCGCTTCCGCGGTTCGCCGGTTGTCGCCGGTGAGCATGACTGGTTCGATTCCAAGTGACTTCAGTTCTGCGACGGCCTGGCGCGCCTCAGGTTTGACGCGGTCTGCGACGCCGATCGCGCCGAGGAGTTGGCCATCACGAGCAATGATCAGAGGAGTCTCGCCGTTGGTGGTCAGCGTTGTGACGTGTGACTCGATATCGGAGGTCGGAACGCCCTCGTTTTCAAGGAACGTCGCGGTGCCGGCGAGCACGGTCATGCCTTCGACCGATCCCCGTACGCCCCGCCCGGGGACGGCCTCGAACTCAGATGCTCCAGCGATTCGTAATCCGCGGGCGGACGCCTCTTCCAGGACGGCGGAAGCCAGCGGATGCTCAGAGGGCCTCTCAACGGCGGCGACGGCCTCGAACAGTTCATCCTCGGACACGCCAAGCGCCCGTACCGAGGCGACGCGCGGCCGGCCCTCGGTAAGCGTTCCGGTCTTGTCCAGGACGACCACTTCAAGCTTGTGCGCCGTCTCAAGCGCTTCGGCATTGCGGATCAGGATGCCGTTCTCGGCGCCGCGACCCATACCGACCATTACTGCCGTGGGTGTGGCCAGTCCGAGCGCGCAGGGGCATGCGATGACCATTACGGCGACGGTGGCGAGCAGGGCATTGACGTAGACCGGAGACGGGCCGATCAGCGTCCAGGTTATGAATACGGCGGCAGCAATAAGGAGCACGGCCGGTACGAAGCGTGCGGTGATTACGTCAGCGAGGCGCTGAATGGGCGCGCGTGATCCCTGGGCGTCCTCGACCATTTTGATGATCTGGGACAGCAGGGTCTCCCGGCCGACTCCGGTGGCGGTGAAGCGAATGCCGCCGTGCCCGTTGACCGTTCCCGCAAAAACATCGTCGTCCGTTGTCTTCTCTACCGGGATACTCTCGCCGGTGAGCATAGACTCATCGACCGAGGTTGTTCCGGAGACGATCCGGCCATCGACAGCTATCCGCTCACCGGGCCTGACAACGATTTCGTCACCCTTGACCACGTTGTCCAGGGGCGTTTCAACAAGCTCATCCCCGCGCGCTACAAGCGCGATCCGGGGTTGAAGCCCGATCAGTTTCTTGATGGCGTCAGAGGTGCGGCCACGTGCGCGGGCCTCAAGAAATCGGCCCAGCAGTATCAGGCCGATGATCGCCGCAGACACGTCGTAGTAGGTGCCGGTGGCGTGGCCGCCAAACAGGGTAGATGCCTCGAAGGTCTCACGCGAGATCGTCGCAGCCAGGCTGTATGCGAACGCCACGGACGTGCCGATGGCGATCAGCGTGTTCATGTTGGAGGTGCGATGCTTGAGCGCTCCCCAGGCGCCATCGTAAAACTCTCTGCCGGCCCAGAACTGGATAGGAATGGCGATGGCCAGCAGGAAGACGTTGATCCCGGTGGGAGAGAGATCCTCGAGGGCCGATACCGACTGGTACTGCATCGTCAGCATCATGATTACGGCGGCGGACAGGGCGGCGATAACGCGGAGTCGGAGGGCGCGAACACGCGCCGCTCTTCGGGCGTCCTCGTCCGGGCGCGACAGGCCGTCATCGATCACGCCCTCCACTGAGTAACCGGCGTCAGCGACCGCTGCGCGTAGATCGCTGATATCTGCGGTCGCCGGGAAGTATTCAAGGCTGGCGCGCTCGGTCGCCAGGTTGACGGTGGCGGTTACGACGCCGTTGACCGAATCGAGCGCTTTTTGCACGTGCGCTACACATGCGGCGCAGGTCATACCGCCGATGGACAGCGTGATCTCTTCCGATGCCGCGCCGTACCCCGCGCCCTCTACGGCCTTCATCAAATCGTCGGGATTCACAAGAGAAGGGTCCATGAGGACCGTAGCGCGTTCGGTCGCGAGGTTGACGTCAGCGTTTGAGACGCCCTCGACTTCGTTCAATGCGTTTCCGACGTGAAAGACGCACGCCGCGCAGGTCATGCCGGTGATCGGCATGGTCAGGGAGATGGTCTCCTCTGTCGCACTGTCTACACTCTCCGGGATCTTCGGGTGCGCGTGCGGTTTTTCACCTGTTACATCCGGGGTCGTCATGGCTACTTGTTCGCCAGTCCGTAAAGCTCCACGAGCTCGCCTAGTACTTCATCCGACCGTCCCTCACGGACGCCCTCGATCACGCAGGAGTGGAGGTGTCCGTCAAGCAGGTTGGATTCCAGTTTCTCTATGGCTCGTCTGATGGCGTAGGTCTGCTTCAGGATGTCGACGCAGTAGCGGTCTTCTTCGACCATCTTTTTGACGCCGGCCAGATGGCCTTCGATGTACGAGATGCGATTTATGGTGTCTTTTGTGGTTTCGTCGATCATGGTCGAATCCGGGAATAATCTTGCTGTACCCATACCCCCCCGGTGGGGGTCTTGAAGCTATGGTAGATCGAGAAGCGACCGATGTCCAACCGGAACGGCTCACCCAGACCCTCGGCGTAAAGTCGGTGGGCAGTCATTTGTTGACCGGCCTCACCGTCACCACTAGCATCGAATCAGATCGCGACAGGCCCGTGGAGATGCGTAATGCCGAGACGATACGAGAAAGAGATCGAAGAGATCATAGATCGTGACGACCGGCGCGCCCGAAGGGCCGAGCGTGTGCAGAAAGTGACCAGGCGCGTCAGCGTTTCGAAATCACAGATGACCTTCAGTTCCGGCAACGTGATGTTGATCGGCGTGGTCCTGATAGTCGTCGGCCTGATTTTGAAATCACTATTCGCACCGCTCGCCGCGATCGGCGCCCTGCTACTCGTCGTCGGCTACGTCATGTACTTCACGCGATCCCGGCGGGGGCCATACCAGAAGCGCTGGCGGGGTGAGGTGGTCGACTTTCAGGACTCGTGGTCGAACCGGTTCCGTCGTTTCTTCAATCGGCGGCGCTAGGTTCGGGTCCATTCAAGGGTCAGTTCGCGTCCCGCGTGTCTTCGCCGATTCCGGTCCAGCCTCTGACCTGTGCTAACGTGCGGCCTTCGACGAATGAGGCATGCACTTCACGCTGGCCACGCCCCTGGCGTACGACGCCCAGCTACAGAGGAGGGAACCGACGCCATGACGACCGGTCGAGAATACGAAGGAATGATGGCGGAGACCGTCAGGATTACGGGAGACGGTGGGGATGAAGTAGGCGCGTACATGGCGCGTCCACTCGGCCCGGGGCCGCACCCGGGCGTGATCGTTCTCCATCACATGCCCGGGTGGGACGACTCTACGAAAGAGATCACCCGGAAGTTCGCGCACTACGGTTACATAGGAATTGACCCCAACCTCCACTACCGCGAGGGCCCGGGCGCGCCAGATGATGTGGCCGCGGTTACACGAGCCGCCGGTGGAGTGCCAGACGATAGGTGTGTCGGCGATGTCGAGGGAGCGATGCGGTATCTGCGATCGCTGCCGTATCACAACGGGAAGATCGGGATCATCGGTTTCTGCTCGGGTGGACGCCAGGCCTACCTGTGCGCCGGGCGCATCCCCGATCTTGACGCCGCTGTGGACTGCTGGGGCGGCAGGGTTATCGCTTCTGCCGACGAATTGACGGACCGACAGCCGGTCGCTCCGATCGACCTGACTCTAAACATCAAAGCGCCCGTGCTGGGCATTTTTGGCAACGAGGATCAATCGCCGCCGCCCGCGGACGTGGACGCGACCGAGGCAGAGCTCAAGAAGCACGGGATAACGCACGAGTTCCATCGCTATGACGGCGCAGGCCACGGTTTTTTTGCCGTGGACCGTCCCGGCTACAGGCCGGTTCAGGCGACCGAGGCCTGGAGCGAGGTGTGGAAGTGGTTCGATCGATATTTACGGGATTGAGCGTGGTGCGAGTACCGGTGCTTCGAGAGTCTTAGCACGCGAGTTGCAAGCGTCATTACTCGGTTTTCTGCTCACGCTGATAACAATTACCAGGCCCCCGGAGGACGGTAGATATGTGCACATGGATAATCGAAAAAGCGGAGATGTACGGCAGCGGCAAGGGTGCGGACGGCTGGTTCCGCATGAACCAGGCGAACGTCTACTACGACCACCCGTATAACGCCCCCCTGGACCATGCTCTGATCATCGATTTCGTCGCTGACCCGGAAAAGCCGGGCAACCGGGTGGCGGTCGAGATCAGCGCGGAGTCGGCTCGACGACTCGTCGAAAGCATCGAAATCGCCCTCCAGACGGGCGTCGACGCGCACGCCGTGGATCTGACCCCGGGCGGGACCGGTCATCCAGCGATGCCATCGTCCGCGCATTAGCGTCATCATGACATACGCGCAGGGGCGGATAACGATCCGCCCGCGGGTGGGCCGCTGCCCACCCCTGCGGGGTCACCGCATAATAAAAGAGAGGCCGCATCGTGAGATGCGGCCTCTCTCGTTGGTCAAGTTCTGAGTAGGAGTGCCGGCTTAGACCGCGCACTCACCCTCACCGCGCTCAAGCACGTAGAGGATGGTCTTGTCCCAGTCCATGTAGTTCTGGATGTGATCGCGGTCCAGCGGACCGACGTCACGGAAGTCCGCAAGGTACTCCTCGAAGTAACCGGTTCCCATACGCTTCGTGTAGGACTTGAATACCTCTCCGTCCTCCCGCTCCGCCTGGTATTTATCCAGCAGGCCCTTCAGAACTTCGGGCGCCCTCTTGGCCGGGATCCGGGCCTTGATACGGGTGCCCATGTCGACCCGGCCGTCTCCGATCTCATAGTCGCCGCCGAGGAACAGCTCGTAAGCCGGAACCTGGCCGCCCTTGCCCTTGATGACGGCGCCGTGGAAGCCGATGTCGGCGATGTGGTGCTGACCGCAGGAGTTCGGGCAGCCGCTCGCCTTGATATGTATCTGTTCAACCAGCGGGTCAGACGTGTCGTACGTGTCCAGGAAATCGGTGAGCGCCTTGTTCAGGCCCATCGACGAGGTGATCCCCAGCTTGCAGGAGTCGGTTCCCGGGCAGGTCACAACATCTGTAATGGTGTGCCGGCCGCCGCGTGCGAGGTCAAGCTCGACGAGGCGGTCGTAGACCTTCAGTAGAGACTCGGTGCGGACCCAGCGCATGACGACATTTTGCTGGATGTCCATCCGTACGCGCCCGCCCGCGAACTCGCGGACTATCTCGGCGAGCGGCGACCACTGGTGTGCCCACAGGTCGCCGCGCTGCAACACGATGTGGACCATGTTGTAGCCGTCCTGCTTCTGGGGGACGACGTTGGTGCGCTTCCACTCTCTAAACTCGTCCGATGCGTCGTCGAACGAGACTTCGGCCAGGGCCTCGGCGTCCGCCTGCGGCGCGTCGGCGAATTCATCTTCTGTCCAGAGGAGGGCGTCGAGGTCGATCGGCTGCTTCCAGTCGCCCTCGAGCTCTTCCTCGATCTGGCGCCGGAATTCGTCGATACCGAGACGGTCAACGGTGAACTTCATTCGGGCCTTCATGCGGCTCTTTCGCTCTTCATCCGAGCGATTGAAGATCCGCAGGGCGGCTTCAGCGATATGAAGGTAATCGTCAAGGGAGACCCAGTCGTAGAGGACAGGGGCCTCTTTCGGGAAGATGGCGAGCCCGCCGCCGACGACCAGCTTGAAACCCTTTTCGCCGTCTTTTATCTTCGAGATATATCCGAAGTCATGGATGCCCGCCACGGCCTCATCGCTCAGGCCACCGGAGAAAGAAGTCTTGATCTTACGGGGCATCCCGCCCGATAGTTCGTGTCGGAGGAAGTAGCGTGCGAACGCCCCGGCATACGGGGTCGGATCAAACACCTCGTCGATGGCGACGCCGGCATTTGGAGAGCCCGTGATGTTCCGGATGGTGTTGCCGCATGCCTCCCGCGTGGTAAGGCCGACATCCCCGAGGATACGCATGATCTCCGGGGTGTCGTCGAGCAGTACGTGGTGGTACTGGACGTTCTCTCGGGTGGTGACATGGCCTTTGTTGAGCGGGGCATACTCGGCGGCGATCTTGCCGAGTACGTCCATCTGATCAGCCGTCAGGCCGCCGAACGGGATCTTGACGCGGACCATCTGTTCATCTGGCTGGCGCTGACCGTAGATGCCCTGCTTGAGCCGGAAGGCCATGAACTCGGCTTCTTCGAACTCGCCGCTTCGGAAACGTTGTACCTGGCGCTCGAAATCCTCGATCTCCTCCGGGATGACCGGGAGGACGCGTTGTCCGTCCGGGTTTGGAGTCCAGCGTGGTTTCTGGGTCTTGGTAGTCAATTGACGCTCCCTGGTCAGGTGGCTCGATGGCGAGCCGGAAAAACTGGAAATAAAAAAGCCCCACGTTTGCGGCGTGAGGCCTGTCTGGCGTATTTCGCGCCCACAAGTAGAGACCCCTAGCCGGTTCCCCTACAGATACAGGCGCACGCGAGTGCCCGGGCGTTGATGTCGAAATAATTCACGGTTATCGAATCCTAGAGACGCTTTTCTGGGGTGTCAAGTAAAGCATGTTAAGTGTGATATGTATCGCGATTGCCGACGAGGGACGCACGCCATAAGCGGGGCCTCACATCGATGATCGTCGTAGTGAACCTGTTTCGGGTAACCTTCGGCGGCAGATTCCTGTGCCGTCCGGCGCCCGGAGTTAATTTGCAGTCAAATAAAACATCTCACCAGGATTCTGATGGAGGATGACTTGCCCGCCGACACTCGACTGAACGGTATCCATTTCATGTTGCCGACCCCGTTCAAGGAGAACGGCGAGGTCGATATCGCCCCGTTCAAACGCCTGGTTGATTGCGCCGCCGATACTGGATGCACCGGCGTCGTAGGCCTGGGCGTGATGGGCGAGGCGCACCGGCTTGCCGACGACGAGCGGCTCGCGGCGCTGGACGCGGTGGTGGAAGCGGCGGACGGCCGGCTCACCGTGACCGCAGGCGTGAGTTCCGAGAGTCACGCGCTCGTAGCACGCCGGACGAAAGAAGCGCAGGAACACGGAGCAACGGCGGTGATGGTGTCGCCGGGACGCATGGCGAAACCGAATGAGCCCGTTCTCTACCGCTACTTCGAGGCGGTACAGGCCGTGACGACCATACCAATAGTGGTCCAGGATCACCCGGGGGAAAGCGGCGTGTTCATGTCCGCTCCATTTATCGCCCGGTTGAACGCTGAACTCCCGGACGCCCGGTATCTGAAACTGGAGGATCCCCCGACTCCCCCCAAGATCACACAGGTCCTCGCCCTGACCGGTGACAACATGGCCATCTTCGGCGGGCTCGGAGGCTCTTTCCTTTTCGAGGAACTTCGAAGGGGTGGTTCTGGAACGATGACCGGGTTTGCCTACCCGGAGGTGCTGGTCGCATTACATCGCCTGGTCGCGGCTGGAGACATCGACGGAGCGCGAAAGTTGTTCTACGACTGGGTGCCGTACATCCGGTACGAGAACCAGCCCGGGATCGGCCTCAGTATTCGTAAGTACTCCATGATGAAGCGCGGGCTGATGGACAATTTCGCCACGCGCCCGCCGAGCCCGTCGATCGACAAGCCGACGCAGGAAGAACTGGATGACATTCTTTCCGTGCTGCCGGACATTCCCGCCGTGTAACGATGGGATAGCGATTTGAACCCGGGCGGACGACGTTCGCCGTCCTGTTGTGCAAGCGCATCGAGAGGATCACTTTGCCACGATCTGAACCGGAGTTTGATGTCGTTGTGGATCGGGACGTCATGGTGCCGATGCGTGATGGCGCTCTGATGGCGACCGACATATATCGCCCGGCGCGAGACGGCGTGCCGGTACAGGGACGGTTGCCGGTTCTCCTCAACCGTACGCCGTACAACAAGGTCGATAACGAACGTTCGTCCGGCTACAACACCTGGTTTGCGCGACGCGGCTACATCGGCGTCACACAGGACTGTCGCGGGTGCTATCGATCCGAAGGCGACGTGCATTTCCTGGTGCCGGAGGCCGAGGACGGCT
>JASLLE010000059.1 GCA_030747175.1 Dehalococcoidia bacterium
GGAGCGAAGATGCGGCACACTGTTTGTGCCGCATCTTCGCTCCGCTGGTAAGTCCGCGCTTGGCGTCTACTAAGATCTTTCCGCACACATCGGTACCCAGCGTGTACCCGGAGCACGACTCTTGGAACTGTCCACCGGCTCCCCGTTCTGGCGCGTAATGACGCGTCATCTCTGGCCTTTCGCTGCACTGCTGGTAACTGCCGTGATTGCGTGCGGTTCCGGTGACGGCGCCGAACCACTGGATCAAACGCTGACCGTGGCGTTGCCGTCGTTCTGGGCGGAAACCCTCGACCCGTCAATGGATGGGCAGCCCGGACTCCAGTACCACGGTCACCTCTACGATCACCTGGTTGGCGTTGGACCGGACGGCAAGTTTGATCAGAGTTACGGGCTGCTGGAGTCGTGGGACCCGGGTGATGACGCTTCCACCTACACGCTAACGCTGAAAAAGGGTCTCAAGTGGCATGACGGCGTTGACGTCACGTCCGCCGACATCGCTTATTCGATCGCTCATTACACTCGTGAAGACGCTCGTTGTGCCGTGTGCCCGGTACTGGCCGGAGTCGTTGAGGGTGTTGACACACCGGACTCCCGTACGGCGGTACTCAATCTGAAGACGCCGCACGTGTCGATCATGCACGCCTTTGGCCCGGTCGCCGGCGATATGCCCCTGCTCGCTGCGCATGCGACGGGCGAAGATATCGCGATCGGGACAGGGCCGTGGAAGCTGTCCGGCCGGTCCGAGGGCGAGTGGATCGGGTTCGAGGCGAATACCGACTACTGGGATGAAGAGCGGGTGCCGGGTTTCGCACGGCTGCGCCTGGTGCTTGCGGAGCAGCCCGCCGAACGGGCCGAGATGCTCAAGCGCGGGGAGGTCGATATGACCGTGCTCAGGCCATCCGGCCGGCCGTGGTCTATCGACGAACCGCAAGGCGATGTTCCATCTGTTCGCGATGCGGGCTTCGCTATCGACGGCCCGAAGTACGTGAACACTACCGTGATGCGGCTGTTTTCGGCGTCGGAACCCGGCTCCATGAACAACAGTCATGATTTCAGGAAGGCGTTGACGCTGGGCATCGACAGTCAATCGATTATTGATGTTGTCTACGAACCGGAGGTCGCCGAGATTGCGGCCGGATCGGCCTTGTTCAGTCCACTTTCGGACGGTTACGACCCGGATCTCCCGCCTTATCAATATGATCCGGCGGCCGCCAGCGCATCGCTCGACGCTTCTGGATACGACGGCGGGACTGTGGTTATTTTCTCGGCGCCGTCGTACGGCCTGACTGAGTTGATCCAGATCAATGAGATGATCGCCGATAACCTGCGTGAAATCGGGATGAACGTCGAGGTTCGTTCGGCGAGCTATCCCGACATACTGGCCCGGCATTCGCCACGTCCTCAGCAGTTCGACGACGTGATGCCGGCGCCACTGTTTCATGGGGTGAACTACCAGACATGGCCGGACATCCTTGGCGGCATCAAGCGCTACCTGACCTCGGACCCGGCGGCGCTGCTCACATATCACGATCTGGAGCGTGGTGACCGGCTGTTTGAGGAGTTAAGCGCAATCGTGGATCCGGTTGAGCGGGATGAACGACTTCGGAAGCTCAATCGCGAGATGTACGAAGAGTACTGGGCCATCCCCGTCGTGTGGCGCCACGAGGTGTACGGTCTGCGATCAGATCTGAGTGGATGGGCGCCGACGAACGGCACCGCCTCGGACCTCCGCCTGGAGACCGTGCAAGGCGTCGAGACCGGCTAAACGGCGCCGAGGGCGGATTCCCGGTTCGATCAAAGTCGACGCACGAACAGGTATGTCAGCCACTTCGTCAGGGGACGGCGGCGGCTCCGTTGAAACTCCGCCAGCGCGGTCCGGGCGTCGGTCATACCGGTGACGCCGCCCTCTATCCCACCGAACTCGTATTTCGGGCCACCCCGCTCTTCCTCCCGAGCGTAAAGCTCAAGGCAGTGCATCAGGTCCGGGCGATCCAGGTCAAAGGGAACCCAGTCCGTACTTGCCAGGATTCCGTCGTAACTGAATCCCGGGCACTCCTCGGCCAGCCCTTCCACCCGCTTTGTGCCGTACTGGATGGAGGTGGTGATGAAGACGGGCGCGCCGTCCACAAGGAACTCACCCGCCTCTCTCAGGACTCGGCGGTAGTAATCGAACCCGTCACCCTCACTGGAAGGCGGGTTGGCGATGAGGAAGTCTGTGTTTCCAAGAAGACTATTGAGCGCAGTTGCATCGTCGTCCGACGCGGGCGCGAACGAGTCCGCCGCCATGAACCGGGTATTCTCAGACACATCGTTGACGACAGCGTTCGCCCGGGCGGCGGTTACGCCGACTTCGGAGAGTTCCAGTCCCGTGACCTCTCGCACCGCAGGCACTCTGGCCGTCGCGATCGCCAGGCATCCGCTTCCACTTCCCCAATCGATGCCGTTGCCGTGGAGCAACTCCTGGTGTGTTCCGATCGCCTCCAGGGCGATCCGGCTGGCCTCCGACGGGGCGAAGGTTCCCTCCGGATGGCGGACCCGAATCGGGCCGAGTCTTGTGGCCAATACGGTTTCCGGGGTGTTATCCATGCCGTTTCTCGTATGCGGCTTCTGGATGCGCTATTCCGTTCGTGTGCTGGAGACGGGACTGGCGTCCGAGGTCAGGACATCGCTGGATTGTTGAGTGACGCTTCGTGTTGCTCGTCGGCGTGGTAGGACGAGCGGACCAAAGGCCCCGAAGCGACATGGCTGAAGCCCATCGCTTCACCTGCCTCGCGGATCCGTGTGAACTCGGCCGGGTCATAAAACCTGATGATCGGGTGGTGCCGTTTGGACGGGCGGAGGTACTGGCCGACGGTCAACAGATCGCAACCGTTGGCGCGCAGATCCTCCATCGTCTCGAACACCTCGTCCATCGTCTCGCCGAGTCCGACCATCATCCCGGACTTGGTCACTCCTTCCGGTCGCATCTCTTTCGCACGCTTCAGGAGTTCCAGTGACAGGTCGTAATCCCCCGCCGGCCGTACCTTGCGGAACACGCGCCTGACGGTCTCGATGTTGTGGTTCAGCACCTCGGGACGGGCGTCCATCACTCGTTGCAGGGACTCCCGGTCGCCGCCAAAGTCAGGGATGAGGACCTCGACCTTGCAACCCGGCGTGGATTTGTGGACCGTTTTGATGGTCATCGCGAAGATCGTCGAACCCCCGTCTTCCATGTCGTCCCGATCGACCGACGTGATGACGGCGTATTTGAGCTCCATGCCCTTTATCGTCCGGGCCAGTCGGAACGGCTCCGCCCAGTCGGTCTCCGTCGGCCGCCCGGTCTTCACGTTGCAGTAAGAGCATGCCCGGGTGCAGGTGTCGCCCAGGATCATGAACGACGCCGTGCGCCGGTCCCAGCAATCGCCGATGTTGGGGCAGGCGGCTTCCTCGCATACCGTGTGCAGGCTTGCCCCTCGCACGCGCTTTTTCAGGTCGGAGAAGTTTTCTCCGGCCGGCATCGGGACCTTGAACCACTCGGGGAGCCGGCGTTCGACTTTCCTGCCGGTGTTCCCGGAATCGACTACCAAATATCCGTCTCCGTTGGCGATCTGAACTAACAACAGTGTCGCCAGCTTTATCATCTCTTACGAACGGAAAGCATATCAAACGGGCCATCGACCATCGAACACCGTCGGCAATTTTGCGAAGCAGCGGTAGCATGGTTGGTTCCGGAAACCGGTTGCACACCCAGCGGTCAAGATTTGAGTCGAATTGGCCTCCCCGCGAACAAGAAACAGATCCAGAGGCCGACGCAGGTACAAGGGTCCGTGGCCCACAGACGAACTCGGTATGGACCGGGGCGACACCTTCACCCTGACACTCGGTCCGATGAACGAGCGGGGCGAGCTATGGGCGGAACACGAGGGCTTTCGGGTGCTGGTCGAAGGCGGCATCCCGGGCGAGACCGTGACGGTAGAAATCCTGCGGCGCTTCCCGGAGCACCTCGGCGTACGCGTTGTCGCGGCGACGGAAGCCTCATCTGATCGCATCGAACCGGAATGCCGATACGCCGCTTTATGCACGGGTTGCCAGTGGCAGCACGTTGCCTATGAAAGGCAACTCCAGTTCAAACGGGACATGGTGACGGACGCCCTGTCGTCCGAGGAGTCCGTGAAAGACGCCCGGGTGCTACCGACGCTTCCGGCTCCGCAGCGACTCGGCTACCGCAACCATGCACGCTTCAGTGTCGGCCGCAAATTTGGCGAGGTCGGTTACGTCAACTCCATCACTCGCTCGCTCGTGCCGGTAGACGAATGCCTGCTCATGCACGATTCGATCAACGAAATCCTCGCGGCCACCCAGAAACGGGTGAAGGGCATGACGCAGTTTTCTGTACGAGTCGGCGCCGGGACGGGCGATCGCCTGATTCAGCCGAAACTCAAGGGTGAAGGACTCGATATCGAATCCGGTGGCCAGTACTTGCGTGAATCGATGCTGGGCCGGGAGTTCCGGATCGCTGGATCGTCCTTTTTCCAGGTCAACACCGTGCAAGCGGAACGGATGGTGGAGATGGTCCGTGACAGGCTGGAGCTATCCGGCCGTGAGGTCCTGATAGACGCCTACGCGGGTGTGGGAGTGTTTGCCGTTCTGCTTGCTCCGTACGCCGGCAAGGTGATCGCGATCGAGGACTCCCCATCCGCGGTAGAGGACGGGAAGCGGAACGCCGAGGGGCTGGAAAACGTGGAGATGGTTCTGGGGCGGTCGGAGGTGGTGCTCTCCGAGTTTGATTCCCACGTGGACGCTGTGATCCTGGATCCGTCTCGCAAGGGCTGCCATCCAGATGTGATCGCCGCGGTCGGGCGGCTTGCCCCCGATCGCGTGGTGCTCGTTTCCTGTGATGTCGGATCGATGGCGCGTGACCTTGCAGCCCTTGTGGACGGTCCGTTTGTCCTCGAAGAGATACAGCCCGTAGACATGTTCCCGCAGACCCGGCACATCGAAAACGTGTCATTTCTGCGTTACAGGGCGTGACTTTCTTACACGGCTTTCATATGCCCCGGGGGCGGCGACCAAAGCCGCCTCGGCGTATCATCGAAGTACGATGATTGAGCGCCCGACGCCGTCTAACCGGCCGCCCCAGGACGTAAAGACCGGAAACATGCCGCACCTTGTGCTGGCGTCCGGATCGCCTCGTCGCGCCGAAATACTGGCTTCTGTGGGATTGAAGGCGGACGTTCGCCCGACGGATATTCCGGAACATCGCACCCCCGGGGACGGCACACCTGAGTCGTGGGCGTTGCGGCTGGCATCCGAAAAGGCGGCGGCCGCTTCACGTCTGTTGCCCGACGCCATTACGCTGGGGGCGGATACGGTAGTCGTGATCAATGGCGAAGTGCTTGGCAAGCCTTCCGGACCGGAAGACGCGCTAGTTACGCTTGGCCGGCTGCGGAACCGGACCCACCGCGTTGTCACCGCGGTTGCGCTGGCTGGTCCTTTCGGGAAATCCTCCGGATGGTCGTCCACAGACGTGCGGATCCGCGACCTGGACGACAGGGAGATCGTCGATTACGTGCACTCCGGGCTGCCGCTCGACAAAGCGGGCAGCTACGGCATTCAGGACCAGCCTTTTGACCCGGCCGAGCGAATCAAGGGCTGTTATCTGAACGTGGTCGGGCTGCCGTTGTGCCTGACGACCGAGCTTTTTGAGCTCGCCGGCACCTCACTGAACGTCAAATGTAACGACTGTTCAGAGCCCATGAACACCGTGAGCGTTCGGTCGTGAACTTCTTCGGTATCGGCGGGTTCGAGCTCATCGTCATCGCCGGCCTGGCGTTCTTCCTGCTTGGCCCGAAGAAGATGATCGAAACGAGCCGCGAAGCCGGAAAGATTTTCCGCGAGTTGAAGGTGGAGCGGGACAAGTTCACGAAGATGGTGATGGAGGAGTACGAGGATGACGACACGTCAGACACCCCGGACGACTCGAAATCTGGGCGCGCGACGGCCGGCGCATCTGACGCCGGACCGCATGCGACGCCCGCAGGAGCGGTGAGCCGACCGCGGGGCCGAATGCAGACCGTGACGGATCAGGATGACGAAACCGATGAGGAAGGGCCAGGCGTTTCGCCGAACGCTTCAGGGGATGGCGAGAACTCATCGGCTTCGCCCGGGGGATCTGCGTGAACGATCCGCGTCATCCGTTTTCGTATCACTTCAGAGAACTCAAACGGCGCATCATCCGGATTGTTCTGTTTTTTGTCGTCACGACGGCGACGGCATTCGTTTTCCACCGCCATATCCTTCGCTGGCTGCTTGAACCGGCTGAAGACCTGAACAGGTTCACAGATGGTCAGGCGATCTTCACGGACCTGACCGAGTTCTGGGGCACCGTAGCGAAGGTCTCGATTCTTGTCGGGATCGCGGCAACCACGCCGTTCATGCTGTTCCAGATCGTCAGGTTTGTGTCTCCGGGTTTGAAACCGAACGAACGCCGATGGCTGTGGATTTTGATGCCCGCAAGCATCGTTTCATTCGGACTGGGGGTAGCGTTCGGCTACTACGTTTTGCTTCCTCCGGCCATTAACTTCCTGTTGAATTTCGGCGGCGATATTGCGACGCCGTTGATCCGGATCAGCTCGTACGTGGGGCTCGTCACCCGGCTGTTGTTCTGGCTTGGCCTCATATTCGAGTTGCCGATCGTGATCTTCTTCCTCGCCAAGATCGGCGTAGTCACGCCTAGATGGCTTGCCAGCAAACGGAAATGGGTCGTGGTGCTGGCTTTTGTGGCCGGGGCGATGATCACCCCGACGTTCGACCCGTTGAACCAGTCACTGGTGGCAGGACCGATCATCGTCATGTACGAGATCGGCTACTGGCTGGCACGAATGGGCTCCAGGCGTGCGAGTCGGAGTGAAATCGAGTCCGAGGTCGGAAGTTAGCCCGGAACCGCTCAGCCCGGGTGATTCATCAACAAAAAAAGACCCGTCTCAGAAGGCGGGTCTTTGATTACCAGATGGACCTGTCGCTATTAAGCGGCGCCGTTGTCCTTCTCAGTCTCGTCGGCGTCATCGGCGGAGTCGTCGCCCTTGCCGGTCACCGAGCGTCGGAACTCTCGAATCCCTTTTCCCAGTCCACCGCCGACCTCGGGAAGGCGTCCAACGCCGAACACGATCACGACGATCAGGAGGATGATTATAAGTTCGGGTCCGCCGATGCTTGGCATCTCGCGCTACTCCCGGCGATTACGGATTTCTGCGGAGCACACAAAAGCGGCCCGATCGGGCCTTATTGAGCGTCCGTGCCAGTAGCAAGTATACCGCCGTCCCGGTTTTGAAGCGCGTAATACTCGTGAGGTTTATCCGATAAAACGCCAGACCGCTACGAGCCGGCTCAACACCTCAACATTGCTCGCATCACACATGATCGGATCCATCTGACTGTTCTCGGGCTGGAGCCTGACCCGTTCTCCCTCGCGATAGAACCGCTTCAAAGTTGTCTCATCTTCCAGCTTCAACCGGACCGCGGCCGTCTGGCCGTTCTCGACCCTGCTCGTCTGCTCCATCACCACCAGATCGCCATCGGCAATCAGCGCATCGATCATCGACTCACCCTTGACCCGAAGCGCGTACAGATGTTCGCCCGAGCCCGTGATCGATTGCGGCAGATCGATCGTCTCGACGCCCTGCGCGTCGGCGGTCGGCAGAGGGAACGGATCGCCGGCTGCGATGGTACCGAGCAAAGGAACCGCAACCGTGTCCGGCAACTCGGATCGACGTCCACTTCCCTGTACAAGCTGGAGACCCCGGGAGACCTCGGCATCGCGGTTGATGTAGCCCTTCTGGATCAGGGCTTTGAGGTTGTAATCCACGACCGAAGTGGAACTGATCTCGCAGCCAGACTGTATATCACGGACCGTCGGCGGATAGCCGTAATCATCCATGAATTCCTCTATGAAACCGAGCATCAACTGCTGTCGTTCGGAGAGTTCTCGCATCTGTTTGTCCGTCCGTGGGCTGGCCGGTGGCGAAGTGGCGTCCCCCGGCGTTTGCCGAGCACATTTCGCACTAATGTTCTGAAATCTAGCAATGCCCTGCAAACGTGTCAACGCGGCCGTGGCACTGCTTAGGACGGTGTCTGGCAACCGGGTGGATAACTTTTCCGGCTGACGACCTCGCCGGAAGCGTTATACAGGGCAGCCTCATCGGGACTGCTGTTGTTCCAGATGCTGGTGCCGCGCCCGAATGAGAACCCGCCAGATTCCGGATGCACTTCGTTTGTGTACACGCGGATCGACTCCCCGGGATCGATGGTCACCGCCGGGAACTGAAAAGCAGGTGTCCCATCGGCGATGTCCGTTAGCAGCCATCCGAGCATGTCCGCGCTGCCACTACCGGTATTCTTGATTTCGACATACTCGTCGGATTCGGATGTCGGGATCACCCCGTCGAAGAAGACGCAGGTTATCTGAACAAACGCCGCAGTGATGGCCGGGGTTGGGGGCGGCGAGGGTGTTGGCACGGGTGTGGCAGCAGGGGCCGGGTCTGGTGTCGGCGGGGCGACCGTTGGCACTGGCGTGGGACTTGCGGGAACGGGTGTGCTGGTGGGCGACGCCGGAGCGGTGGTTGCCGTGGCGGCAGGGGCTGGACCTGGTGTCGGCGGGACGACCGTCGGGATCGGTGTGGGAGTTGCGGGAGTGTTTGTGCTGGCGGGCAGAGCCGGAATGGTGGCCGTCGTCGCAGGTGCGGGTTCCTCCGCAGGCGTTTCAACGGCTGTTTGTGTAGGACCGGGTGTCGTTGGAACGGCGACGACCGCTGGTCCGGGGACCGCTACAGGCGTAGGAGAGGGCGAGGTCACTCTGTAACCGTTGGTAAAGCGGCAGGGACCGCTGTGGGCGACGGAGCAAGCACCCTGGCGGTGGACGGCAACGGAGACGACGTTGGTGATGGAATAAGGCCGGTCACGGTCGTCGGCGTTGGTCCGGCCCGAGGGGGCACGGCCGTCAAAGTCGGTGTGATGGTATCGGCCTTGCCGGGCGTATCTATCGAGTCGTTCGCCGGACCCGACGTACCGATCGACCCCGAACTGCCGCAAGCGATGACGGCGAACGTGACAAGAATGGGACTGATCGTACGCAGTCGGAATGACCTGCAACTGAACGTCCATCGCCCGCGACCACTTAATCGGCGGCTCGGGAGTTGTGCGTCAGTGACCCGGGTGCGCATGGCCCGGATTATCGTGCCCGTGTCCGGCGTGGTCGTGACCCGAATGGTCGTGATTATGCTCGCCGTGGGAGTGACCGGAGTGAGCGTCGGCCACATGGTCGTGCGAATCGCCGAAAGAAATGCCCTCGAGGGACTCCGGAGGATCGTCCGGGCCTTCCGCTTCACCGAACGACACGTAATGAGGCGGCGGGTCGTTGAATACCAGGTAGGCGGAACGAGATGACGCCGAAAGCCGCTCAGCGGCGCCGAACCACACAACGTCCGGCCCGTTCAGCAACTGTGTCGGACCGCCGCTCGTCTCGCCCCTGAGTTGATCCCCGATCGGTTGTCCGTTGGGACTTCCCACGCCCCATTCCACCACTCCCTCGTAATCGCTTGGGAGGACAAATCGCCAGTGCCGGACGAATCCGAAATGAGGACGGACCTCTACTGCGACATGGTTTCCCACGCCTGCATACGGGTGATGGACACTCCAGGCGTAGTGGGTTCTGGGTTCACCGGGCGCTGGACCCGGCGAATGTCCGTGATCGGGCTGCATCAAAACCCCGTGTAAACCCGGATCAAAAGCCTAGGAGTCCTGGCTTGCCTTTGCCCGGCTCAAGTGACGGGCCAGGCGGGAGATTCGGCGGGCTGCGTTGTTCTTATGAACCACGCCCTTGCTGGCGGCCACTGCGAGAGCGCTTTTTGCGGCGGCCACGGCTGCTTCGGCTTCGTCCGACGCAGCGTCGTTCTCGATAGCGGCGCGTGCAGCGGCCACCCTGTTGCGTGCGAGTGTTCGAATTGGCCGGTTGCGTTCTGCCTTACGTTCCGCCACTCGACGGGCCTTCGCTGCGGGCATTTTTCGTCAGTTCTCCTCAGAAAAAACCCGGCGCTTTGCGCCGGATCGTGTTCCGGGCCGCTGTATATACGGACCCGGTTCGTGTGAATTCAAGTGTCTCGGTTGCCGGTCCTGGTCTACCCGGCTCCCTGCCTCTGGACCGATTGCACGCCGGGGACCGCGTCCAATCTTGCGCACAATCTCGTCAACTGCTCAACCCCACTAGTGTACACCGTGAGTTCAACCGTCGAACGGCCGGCGGTCTGCTGCTCACTCGAGTGGATACGATGAATGTTGGCCTGCTCCCGGGACACCACGGCCGTCAGGTCTCTCAGCAGGCCGACGCGGTCCCACGCGTCTATCTTGAGACGTGACGGATACCTCTCCTCCAGGTGACCCCATGCGACCTCGACTGTCCGTTCAGGCTCCAGGCGAGCGCGCAGGTTCGGACAGGTCTGCAGATGGACCGTCACGCCCCGTTCGCGAGTTGTGTATCCGGTGATTGCGTCCCCGTACACGGGCGAGCAGCAACGTGCGAGTCTGGTGACAGTCTGATCGGAGTCCAGAACCACCACGCCGTGGCGCGGGGAATCGCCGGTATGTTTGCCCTTCACTTCGCCGTCTGCTCGGGGGGGCGCCAGATCGGGCTCGCCGGCGATGTCCACCAGCCCGCGTACGACATCCGCCGGTTGGAGCGTGCCGCTTCCAAGCGCTTCAGCAAGCTCGTCGGCTGATTCGAACTTGAGCGTTGCCGCGATCTCCTCTTCCGGTGTCGATGATCGCAGCTGTGTTACCTGCCTCCGGAGCAACTCACGTCCTCGCTGGACGTTCTCCTCACGGCGCTGCCGTCGGAACCACGTGCGTACCTTCTCGCGGGCGCTCGCCGTCACCATGTAGCCGAGGTCGGGGTTCAGCCAGTCCATTTTTGGTCCGCGCACGCTGCGTGACTTGCGGATTGCCACCGTGTCGCCGTTTTCCAGCGCCGTATTGAGAGGTACTAGCTGTCCGTTCACCGTGGCGGCGACGGTGTGATGGCCGAGGTCCGTGTGTACGCGGTATGCGAAGTCCAGCGGAGTAGAACCACCCGGCAACTCCTTGATTTCGCCCATCGGCGTGTATACATACACCTGGTCGCGAAGGATGTCGGTCCGCACCGTGTCAAGGTATTCGCTGTCCCCCTCCAACTCTTTCTGCCAGTCAAGGATCTGCCGGAGCCATGACATTCGTTGCTCAAAATTATCGTCGGCGTTGGGATCGCCCTCTTCTTTGTAAGCCCAGTGGGAAGCCACACCGTTCTCGGCGAGATCATGCATCTGGCGCGTGCGGATCTGCACTTCCACGGGAGCGTTCTCCTCACACATGACGGAGGTGTGGATGGACTGGTACAGGTTCTCTTTGGGACTGGCGATGTAATCGTCAAACTGGCCCGGAACCGGCCGCCACAGGCGATGGGCGATCCACAGGACGCGGTAACACTCTTCCTCGGAGCCGACCAGCACCCGGAGGGCCGTCAGGTCCTGGATGTCGTTGAACTGGCGGCCCTGCTCGCCGTAGCGACGCATCTTCAGGTAGATGCTGTACAGATGCTTCGGGCGGCCGTGAACCTCGGCGGGGATGTCGTGCTCGTCCAACGCGTCCTGAAGCATCTTCATGACGCGCTGGGTGTATTCCTCGCGTTCGGCCCGCTTGCGATTGATCAGCCTGTAAACCGAGCGGTACTGCCGTGGCTGCAGATATCGGAACGCCTCATCCTCGAGACGCCATTTCAGGTCCCATGCGCCGAGCCGATGCGCCAGGGGGGCGTAGATCTCGAGCGTCTCTCGTGCGATAGCGATGCGGCGGTCGTGGGTGTGCGCATCTAGCGTCCGCATGTTGTGGAGCCGGTCGGCCAGCTTTATCAAGACAACGCGGACATCCTCGGCCATCGCCACGAGCATCTTGCGCATGCTGGCAGCCTGTCGTGCCGTTCGTTCATCCAGCTGGTTATCGCCGTTGACCGCAAACACCGGCGTACTGACCCGTTCCCCGCGCGTCAGCACGTCGATCGAGTTCATCTTGGTCACGCCATCGACCAGTTTCGCGACCTCGTCGCCAAACTGGTCTTCGATCTGCTCCCGGGTGATTTCGCAATCTTCGATCACGTCGTGGAGCAATGCCGCGGCGAGCGTGGTGGCGTCCATGCGGCGCTCGGCCAGGAATTCCGCCGTGGCGATCGGATGCTCGACGTATGGCTCGCCGGATAGACGGGCCTGCCCTGAGTGAGCGTTCGTAGCGAAATCCAGCGCGTCCCGCACAAACTTCGCGCGATCGTCCGCGAGGTAGGAATCGATCTTTGTCAGGAGCGTTGTGGCAGGCATGGGCGCCTTAGCGACCGGGGTACGAACGTTGAACGGGGCGCTTTACGTTAATCGCCCGATGAGGTTGATCTGATTTTACGATGTCTGGCAAGCGACACCAAGTGGACCTGACTACGCGGGAGTCCCGGTCTATTCTCCCAGCACACGCGCAAGTTCGTCCCGATCGAACGCAGGGAGGGCCGTTTCAGCGCCGTCGCGACGAAGCATTAGCCCGTCGCCGGCCGGCCTGATCTCGCCGATTTCGGTAGCAGGGATGCCGGCCTCGGTGAGGGCAGTGGCCACCCCTGATGCGCTTTCCGGCCCGGCCGTAATTAGCAATGCTCCGGACGAGATAAGTCCCCACGGATCAACGCCGAGCGCGGCGCATAACTCCGCCGATTCGGGCAAGACGGGGACGGCGTTTCCGTCGATCGCGACCCCGGTTCTTGACGCCATCGCAAGCTCGGCCAGCGCCGTGGCCAGCCCGCCCTCCGTCGGGTCGTGCATTGATGTGACACCCCCGGCGGCGTGCGCGATGCGAGCTTCTGGAACGACGCTGATCCCGGGTTCGTACAGGTAGTTCGCCGCCCGATCGATCACGTCCGCGGCTACCCCGGACCGCTCGAGTTGCGGACGCATCTCACGTGCGAGAAGGGACGTTCCCTCGATGGCGATCCCCTTGGTCAGGATCACGCGGTCGCCCGGGCGTGCGCCCGCCGTCATCACCTCTTCGCCTTTTGTCACTTCGCCGAGCATCGTCCCGGCGATGATCGGGCGCGGCAGGTCGAGCGTCATCTCTGTGTGTCCGCCGATCATCGTGATGCCGAGCGCGTCGCAGGCATCCGAGATCTGGTCGAATAAGGCTTCGACCTCCCGGGGCGTGGTGCCCACCGGCAGTAACGCCGTGCCCAGGAACCACTTCGGTATAGCGCCGCAACACGCGACGTCGTTCGCGTTTACCTGCACCGTGTACCAGCCAGCCAGGTCTGTCGCGAAGGTCACGGGATCGCTTTTCGCCACGAGAAGGGTGTCGCCGAAATCGACGAACGCCGCGTCCTCGCCGACACCGGGCCCGACGGTAACCCGCGGATCGTCCCGCTGGATCCTGGACAGCAAGCGCGCCAGCAACTCGCCCGGCAGTTTGCCGGCGGGCAGGCCCTCGCCGGACGGATGTGAAGTCAAAACAGTTTCCTCTCGATGCCCTCGACCAGTCGATTGTACGGATCGCCAAACTGTGTGTTTCGTGATCTTCAAATTACCGTCGCCACGCCGGACACTGCCGTTCCCGGCCTACAATGCCGTCGGCTACCACCTCCACCAGATGAGAAAGACCTCAACATGCCCGAGATGACCGGCGCCGAAGCCCTTCGCAGATCGCTTGAGGCGGAGGGCGTTGACACCGTTTTCGCACTCCCCGGCGTCCAGATCATGGCGGCGTTTGACGCACTCCGTGACAGCCAGTCAATCCGGCTCGTCAGCACGCGTCATGAGCAGACGACCGCCTACATGGCGGACGGGTATGCCCGGGTCGCGCGAAGACCCGGCGTGGCCCTCGTCGTCCCCGGCCCCGGCGCCCTGAACGCCACCGCTGCGGTCGGGACGGCCTACGCCGCCTCATCACCGGTCCTCCTGATCTCGGGCCAGATACCGAGCGGAACGCTTGGCAAAGGCGATGGACAGCTCCACGAGGTCGAGGAACAACTCGATGTTTTCAAGCCCATCGTCAAATGGAACACCCGGGTGTCATCGGTCTCGGAGATCCCGGGCGCGATACACGAGGCGTTCAAGCAGATGACCACCGGCCGGCCGCGGCCCGTGGAACTGGAGATCCCGCCGGACATCCTCGCCGCCACGGGCGAAGTGGAAATCATGGAAGCTGAGCTTTATCCGGCGCAGCAGCCTGCGGATGACCTCGTCGCACGCGCCGCCGAGGCGCTTGCCGGCGCCGAGAAGCCAGCGATCGTTATCGGAGGTGGGGTTCTGCGTGCGGAGGCAGGGCCGGAGGTGGCAACGATAGCCGAGACGCTGGATGCCCCGATCGTCGGCACGCAGCAGGCAAAGGGCAGTGTTCCCGCCGGCCATCCGCAATATGTGGGCGTGCACTACGCGCAGATCGGCGTTAGCGGAGAGTTGCTCGGCGAGTCCGATGTGATCCTGGTCGTGGGGACGCGGTTCATGGTGCCCGGGTTCAAGGCCAAGGACGGGCAAACGATCATCAAGATCGACGTCGATCAACGGGAGCTCGATAAGGACCACGGCACGACGATTGCCATCGAGGCTGATGCTAAGGCGGGCATTTCGGCGATCTGTGATGCACTCCGGGGACGTGGTGTGGATAAGACCGGTGATTCGGCCGGTGACCGCGCGTCGGAGTACCGCGAGAAGCTACAGGCTTTCCTCGATGACGCAGCGCCCGTTCAACTGGCCTGGGTCAATGCCGTCAGGGAAGCGACCGGGGATGACGCCGTCCTGATCGCCGGTATGACCAATATCGGCTACTGGAGTCACATCGCCTACGATGTGCGGGAGGGTGGCGAGTTCATCACATCCGGCTACTTCGGCAACCTCGGCTTCGGCTTCCCGACGGCGCTTGGAGCCAAAGTGGCGGCGGGCGACAGGCCGGTGGTCGCGCTCTGTGGCGACGGTGGGTTCATGTACAGCCCGCAGGAGCTGGCGACTGCGAAACAGCACGGCATCAACCTCGTGGCGGTCGTGTTCGATAACGGCGCCTTCGGGGCCTCCCGGTGGGACCAGGAGCATCGATACGGAGATCGCGAGATCGGGACCGAGTTCTTCAACCCGGACTGGGACACGCTGGCGGCGGCGTTCAGCGTCCGATCGAAGGGTGTGGACACGCCTGCTGGCCTGACGGCCGCGCTGCGGGAGGCCCTGGCGTTGGACGAGCCGTCTTTGATCCATGTCAGCCTCCCGATCATGGCGCCGCCCTTCCAACTCGTTTAGGGGCACGGGCGGGCGCTACATCGAACCCGTGAGCGGCTGGCAGCCGCTTATTCGGCGCGTCGGCAATTGAAGCAGAACACGCGTTGGAACTCTTCATGATGGGAAGATCAAAAATGTATGCACGAACAAAATACTTCGTGCATACGAATCACACTTGGATTAGCTTTATACGGTAGTACATATGAGAGCTGTGTGAGGATCATAATATTCACGAATCTCTCATTTGACTTCGCATATACGAAGATTGAGAATCGTATATGCACAAACACGAAATTGTGCGCACATGCCGGGCATTAATCGATATCTGAAGGGTTCGGACAACATACCGAATTCGATCCACACGGACCGGACATTTTCGTTGCCGCGTGACAGCGAGGACCTGTTGAATCCCGTGACGAAAGGCTTCAGTGCGAGGAATGACGACCGAAATATCGAATCCCGTGGCCTGGCGCCGATTTCTACTGGCGTTGGGTCTGGCAGCCGTTCTGATCCTGGCGGTGGCATGTTCCTCGGACGACAAAAGCGACGGTGCTTCCCCGGGATCAGAACTTGTCATTTACTCGGGCCGTAGCGAGTCACTGGTTGACCCGCTGATCAAGCGCTTCGAGGAAGCCACCGGGATCGACGCGAAGGTCAACTACGCCGGGACCGGCGCGCTGGCCGCAACGCTCTTGGAAGAGGGGGATCGCTCACCCGCCGATGTCTTCTTCGCACAGGATCCGGGCGGACTTGGCTCGGTCATTGAACTGGTCAGGCCACTTCCCGATGACCTTACGGACCGTGTTCCTGACTGGGCGCGTTCGCCGGACCACCTGTGGGTCGGAGTATCGGGTCGTGCACGCACGGTCGTGTACAACACGGACAAACTGTCGCAGGAAGACCTGCCGGAAACGCTGGACGGGTTCACAGACCCGGCGTGGAAGGGCCGAATCGGCTGGGCGCCGACGAACGGATCGTTCCAGGCGATGGTCACGGGTATGCGCCTCATATGGGGCGAAGAACGGACACGAGCCTGGCTTGAAGGAATCGTGGCAAACGAACCCCGCATCTACGCCAAGAACACTCCGACCGTCGCCGCGGCAGGTTCCGGCGAGATCGAGGTCGGGTTCGTGAATCACTACTACCTGCACCGTTTCCTGGCAGAAGAGGGCGAAGGTTTTGCCGCCCGCAACTACTTCCTCCCCGGGGGCGGGCCCGGCTCGGCAGTGCTGGTCACCGGCGCCGGGATCCTAAAAATGGCCGACAACGTTGCAGAAGCCGAGCGTTTCCTGGACTACCTTTTGAGCCCGGATGCCCAGGGCTATTTCGCCGATGAGACTTACGAATACCCTTTGATCGACGGCGTTCCTCACGCGGAGTTGCTGCCCGGGCTATCCGACTTGAATACGCCGGATATCGACGTGTCTGATCTGGGCGACCTGGCGGCGACGCAAGACCTTCTACGCGAGGTCGGCGCATTGCCATGAACGGCCCCCGGGTAATAGGCGAGCAGCTTCCAGCGGGTCCCGGGTTCAGCTGGTCGCCCCGCAGGTTCCTGCCTCACTGGTTGAGGCGCGAACCGCTGTCGCTGTGGCTGGCCGCCATCGTGGTAGCGGGGGCCGCAGCTTTGCCCGTTCTGTACCTTGCCGTGCGGGCCGCGGAGTCGGGCGATTCCGCCATTGATTCGATATTTGATGGCGACACGGCGGCCATCCTGTGGCGCTCCATCCAGTTGATAGCGCTTGTGACCCTGGGATCGGTGCTGATCGCCGTACCGCTGGCTTGGCTGACGGTACGGACCGATCTGCCGTTTCGGCGGGCGTGGGCCGTTGCGTCGGTGCTGCCGCTCGCTATCCCGAGCTACGTGGGCGCGCTGGCCTTCATATCGGCATTCGGACCTAAAGGGTTGCTGCAGGGCTGGCTGGAAGGTCCGTTTGGCCTTGAACGCCTGCCCGATCTGTACGGTCTTACGGGCGCGACCGCGGTTTTGATTTTGCTCAGCTACCCTTACGTGTTCCTGACCGTCAGGGCGACCCTCTGGCGGCTTGAGCCCGAGATGGAAGAGGCGTCGTGGTCGCTGGGCCGATCCCCGTGGCAGACGTTTCGGCGGGTGACACTGCCATTGCTGTACCCGGCCATCGGCGCGGGCGCGTTGCTGGTGGCGCTTTACACCCTGAGCGATTTCGGCGCGGTTGCGTTGCTTCAGTACGACACGTTTACCAGGGTCATCTTCAACGAATACAACAGCGCATTCAACAGGGCCAGCGCCGCCGCTTTATCGCTCGTTCTGCTCGGTGTGGCGGTCAGCTTGATCCTGATCGAGGCATCCGCCCGACGACGCGCTCGGTACTACGCCGGCGCCAACGCAGCCCGCCGGAATCGTCGCATCGTTCGACTGGGCCGCTGGCGGACCCCGGCGACCATCTTTTCCGGTGTCGTTACTTTTCTGGCGCTCGGGATTCCAGTCTTTGTGCTGGTCTACTGGTTGGCCCGGGGGGTCAACGCTGGTGAGTCACAGCTATTCGACTGGGGAGCGGCGTACAACTCCGTCCAGTATTCGATGGCCGCCGCCGTTGCCACGGTCATCGCCGCGGTTCCGATATCCATACTTTCGGTCCGGCGTCCGGGCCTGCTCTCGGCGGGATTGGAGCGGTTCTCTTACGTCGGCTTTGCGATGCCCGGGATCGCGGTCGGGTTGGGTCTGGTCTTCTTCGGGATCAGGTACGCCACTGGCATCTACCAGACGGTGTACCTGCTCGTGTTCGCGTACGTCGTGCTGTTCCTGCCGGTGGCGGTCGGTTCAATCCGCTCTTCCCTGCTCCAGGTCAACCCGCGAATGGAAGAGGCGGCGATGAGCCTGGGCCGTTCCCGGATTAACGCGTTCCTGACCGTGACGGTACCCGTCATACGGCCCGGGCTGGCTGCTGCGGCGATCATGGTGTTCCTGCTCACGATGAAGGAACTTCCTGCTACTTTGATCCTCGGGCCGATAGAGTCTCGGACCCTTGCGACTTCGATCTGGACCGCGGCGGAAGAGGCTTTTTTCGCCCGCTCCGCCGCTCCGTCTCTGCTCTTGATTCTGGCGTCTGCCGCGCCGATGACGTTCCTGGTTTTACGTGAAAGGTCAAGCAATTGATCGGGCTGCCCGGAATAACGGGATTAACCGGCATCGGGAAAAAGCGGCAGGAAAGCACCGTTACCGATATCGCTCTTCGCTGCACGGGAGTAAGCAAGACGTTCGGCGATGTCGTCGCGGTCGAAGAGTTCGACATCGAGGTCAAACGCGGGCAGATACTTGCCCTTGTCGGGCCGAGCGGATGCGGCAAGACCACCGTGCTGCGGATGGTCGCCGGACTGGAGGCGCTCGATACCGGCAGGATCGAGATAGGCGGAGAACTGGTGGCGTCCAGCGCGCTGCACACTGGACCGGACAAACGCAGCGTCGGCATCGTGTTCCAGGATTACGCGTTGTTTCCGCACATGACGGTGGAGGCGAACGTCGGTTACGGCCTGGAACGGCAGGGCCGAACCGAGCGCGTCGCCGAGGTGCTGGATCTCGTGGGCCTGGAGGGTCTCGGCAAGCGATTGCCCAGCGAGCTATCGGGCGGACAGCAGCAGCGTGTCGCGCTGGCCCGCACGCTGGCGTCGAGCCCGGACGTACTGCTACTGGACGAACCTTTTTCCAACCTGGACGCCGGGCTGCGGGAACGCGTCCGGGCCGAAATCCGGGAGATCCTGAAGGCGGCCGGAACTACAACGTTGTTCGTGACGCATGACCAGCAGGAAGCGCTCTTCATGGGCGACCTCGTGGGCGTGCAGGTCGGTGGCCGCATTGAGCAGGTCGACGTTCCGGAACGGGTATTTCACAGGCCCGCCACCAGCGTGGTCGCCCGATTCATGGGCATGGCGGACTTCTTGCCGGTCGAAACCCTCGGGACACGTCTCGTCACCGAGGCCGGCCCGGCACGCGCTGTCCCGGGATTCGAACCGCCTGACGGCGTCTCGTTGGAGGTGATGGCGAGACCGGACGATTTCGTACTTGCTCCGTCAGAAGAAGGGCAGGGCGTTGTGGTCGATCGTGTCTTCCAGGGCTGGGCGTACACGTACGAGGTAGAGCTCGACTCAGGTCTTCACATCCATTGCCAGATGCCGCACCTGCTCACGATCGAGGTCGGTCAGCGCGTGCTGGTAAACCTGAGGCGTGACCACCCGCAGATGTTCTTTTGCGAGGGACATGCGGTGCCGGAAGTACCCCGCTACGGCCACCTGGCTTAGCCCGGGACCGGACTCGTCTGGACTTCATCCGTTGCGGCGGGGTGGGTTTTGCTGGACAGCCTCATCCGTCGTCATGATCCGACGCAGATTGACGTTAATTCTCGAATCGTGCGGCTTCTGCCTCTGCTTCGGCTCGTAAGTCAGCTTGATGCGCTGCGATCCTGAATCTCGCCTTTACCCTGGCTGGCGTCTCCAGCGTCAGCATCATCGGGCCGCTCGCAATCAGCACGATTATGAGAATCAAGAACGGCACGCGATAAGTGTCCGTCACATCAAACATCACGCCGACGAACACGGGTCCGAACGCGCCCAGCACCGCGTTCACGGTGCTCATAATTCCGAGCATTGACCCATAGGTTT
>JASLLE010000005.1 GCA_030747175.1 Dehalococcoidia bacterium
AGTACGGCGCAGCCAGCGTCGGGCGGGATTCTACGCTCCCGGGGGAATTAAGTGGGGTGAGGGTGTGCGTTGTTGCGGCAGAACGCGCTTCGTTGCGGTATCGGCCCTTCGAGAGCCTCAGGGTGGGTATTCTTGCTATCAGGTGGGTTTCTGAGGGTGCTCGGCTTCTTACGCCGTTGGCAGGTCCAGTTCGAGTTCGAGTTCGTTAGAGATCGAGTGGAACCAGTCGATCACCGACCGGTGGTAGGGAATGCCGTCTCGCATCCTGATCTCGGTCTCCTCGGCTTCCGGCAGGCCCGGGTAAATGACGCGGTCATGACCCGGCGCTGGTTTCGTATTCGCCAGCCCCTCCAGGAAGTCGTCCATGTCTGACTTGAATTTATCGACATCGGTGAAGGCGTCGACTTTGTAGACCTGCACAAAGTGGCCCATAAGCCCGGGAGGCGACTGCGGCATCAGGAAGCCAGCGCCCTGCCCGGAAAGGACGTCGCACAGGATCTCGCAGACGGCGGCGAATCCGTAACCCTTGTGGGAGCCCTGTTCCCGGGTGCCTCCGAACGGCAGCATGTGGAAATCGTCCCGGTTCTCGGGAAGCGGCGTTTCCTCCATGATGGGCGTGCCGTCTTTCTTCGTGATCCAACCCGGGTCCATCGGCGCGCCGACTCTCGCCGCGAGACGGAGCTTGTTGCCGGCGACCTGGGTCGTAGCGAAGTCCATGACGAACGGGGGTTGCTTATTGGCGGGCGCGGCCCATGCCCACGGGTTCGTTGAGAAGCGACGCTCGCCGCCGAAGGTCGGGACCATCGACATCGGGCTGCCGGCGGTCATGCAGACTCCGATCATGTCGTGTTTGAGCGGGAGCATGGCGTGGTAGGCGAGCATGCCGAGATGGCGGCCGTTGTTCATGACAACGGTAGCCATGCCGTGTCGGTCCGCTTTCTCGATGGCCATCTCCATCGCTCTGGGAGCGACGTGGAGGCCGAGTCCGGTGTCGCAATCAAGCGTCGCGGTGGTGTCGCTCTCGCGTATCACCCGGACGTTTGGCCGCGGGTTTATGTTTCCCGCTCCGTACTGCTCAACGTAGCTGGCGAGCATGTTGGAGACGCCGTGGCTCTCGCAGCCGCGCAGGTCGGAAACCATGAGGACATCTGCCGAAAGCGCCGCGTCCTCATCGGTCTGGCCCATCTTTCGGAAGATGGCCTCGGCGGCGGTTCGCATTTGCTGCTGGTCTACGTATACACGGTCCTCTTCAGGGACGAAGAAGCGTTCCAGCATTTCTGAGGCCTCGTTTCGGTGTTTGTGGGCGCGGCGGGTTATGTTTTCTACGGTTCAGGGCACAGGATGGCCCGAGTGGTGCTCGAACGCAAGGCCGCAGTGCGGCGCGTGTGCAACGCGCGAGTCGTGCAAGGGCAACGCGAGTGTCCTGAGGTTTTCGAAGGACCGGATCGCGAGGGGAACGCGTCTCTGTTTCGGGACCGTGAGGAACGCGTTCCACGAGAGTGACCGGCCCCAAATGGAGGATATTCGTTGGAGCGCATTACGGGCCAGTTGGAGGGTTGGCCAGGAGATTCCTCGCGTGCGGGCTTCGGAATGGGCATATATGCCCGGAATGACACAACGGCCGTTGCTGAGGGGCCGGGCTATAGCTCTACCGATCCGGGCCCGTTTCCGAAGGCGTAGTAGTCGTGTTCGACCCTGTCCGGGAGGACTTTGACGACCCTGTAGCCGGAGGGATCATCGCCCAGCGGGTAGCCGACCGCTCCCGTCGCAACGACCTGCATATCACCGTACGAGGAATAGTTGTTGCGATGCCAGTGCCCGGCGAACACGGCCTTCGCATCGGCATTTCTCAGAAGTCGCAGCAACACTTCACGGCGTTCGAGCGGCCAGTTCCAGTAATCGGTCGGCTCGTCAGGCGTTTTCAGGAATGCCGGGTGGTGCGAGAAGACGATGATCGGGCCGCCTTGTGATACCGCCGCCGCCAGTTCAGTCTTTACGAATTCAAGCTGCGCCTCCCACTCACCCGGCACCGGCGATGGGTTGTCGATCGTGATGCTGTCCAGCACCAGGAACGAAGCGCCGCTGTGCTGGAATGCGAAGTAATCGGGTCCGAACACTCCTCGGTAGGTCCGCAGGCTTTCCGGCGTGGCACTCACGGTATCGGCCCCGACATCGTGGTTACCGGGAACCCAGTGGATCGGTATTTCGGAATCAAGCCCGCCCGCTATGCGTAGCACCTCGGCCCGCTCGGTTTCCGAATCTGGGTCGTTCACCATGTCACCGCAGACGACCACAAACGCCGGCTTCAATCTGTTCGCTTCGGAAATCGCCTCCGTGAATAGCCGGCTCTCATCCTCGAACCCCTGTACGGGTGGCGCTTTCCGGACCTTACTGCCTTTGAACAGTTGTGCCTCGATCACCTCGTCCGTGACGCCGCCCCATCGGGCGAACATGCCGAATTGTGGGTCTGCGAGCTGGATGAAAAAGAATGGGTCCATTTAAAGATCCTCGTCTAGCGGTGTACGGCGGTGACCTCGAGTGCAGCGGACACGTGGCCGAGGGTGTTCACGGCGTGTTTGTCGACGCGGGCATTTCGTCCATCGCATACCAGTCGTGCTTCAGGCCGGATCCCTCCACCTGCACAACGCGGTAGCCCGAAGGGTCGTCCCCGAACGGGTAGCCGACGGAGCCGGAGGCGATCATCTCCATGTCTCCACCAAACGCATAGTTGTTCCTGTGCCAGTGGCCAGCGAACACGGCATCGACACCGTACTCGCCAAGTAGTTCCAGGACGGGGCGGCGACGCTCGATTGGAATGGTCAAGTGCGCCTCTTCGGGCTTGTCTTCGTCCTGGTTTTCAAGGAAGAACGGGTGGTGTGTGAACAGGATGATGTGACTGCTCTGGCTTAAACGAGCGGCGCGTAGTTCGGCTTCAAGAAAAGCCATCTGGGTTTCCAGCTCGCCCGGCACTTCTTCCGGGTGTTGCGTGATGGCCGTATTGAGCACGATGAAGCTGGCATCGCCGTGCTGGAACGCGTAGTTGTCCGGCCCGAACCTGGAACGATATCGCGCAAGGCTTTCGTCGGTCGGAACCTCGTGCCGCGCATCGGCGCCGACATCGTGATTGCCGGGCACCCAGTGGAGGTCGATGCCGTCATCCAGAAGCGCGCCGATTCGCAGAGCCTCCTCGGCCTGGGCGTCGTCGTCCCACTGGTCGACGATGTCCCCGCACACGACAACGAAGTCCGGGCGGATAGCGTTCGCCGTGCTGATGGCCGCCGAAAACAGTCGGATTTCGTCCGCCAGTCCGGTGATTTTTGGAGCGGGTTGGGCGTTAAGGCCGCGCGCCCGAAACGCGGCGATCTGCTCCTCAGACAGTCCACTGAGACGGGCGAAAAGTCCAAATTGTGGGTCGGCGAGCTGGATGAACGACAGGGCGTCTTCAGCCACCCGGCGTGTCCATGAACGGTGCCTCGTACGTCAGCCGGGACCAACTGTGATCGATGCTGTCAGGCGTCACGTGGACTTCCCGAAAGCCGGAGCCGTCAATGCTTACCGGGTAACCAACCGGTCCGGAGGTGACCATCTGCATCGGTCCATCGCTGGCGTAGATGTTGCCGTGCAGGTGTCCTGCGAAAACGGCGTCGGCCCCGTACCGGCGAAGCAGGTCCAGGATTGGCCGGCGGCGTTCGATCGGGACCGCTGTCCTGTTAAACAGCGGTGTGTCCTCTTCAGGGTCATGGACGAACAGCGGTATGTGAGTGAACAGAACGATGTGTGCGCTTCCACTGCGTCTCGCTTCTTCAAGCTCGTGTCCGAGGAACTCGAGCTGAGACTTCCACTCATCCGGCACCTCCTGTGGCGCCTGCATGATTGACGAGTTGAGGACGATGAAACTCGTATCGCCTTGCTGGAACGCGTAGTTGTCGGGTCCGAACCGGGTCCGGTAGCGCTCCAGCGTATCGGCGGTGGGTATGGTGTGGTTTTCGTCAGCCCCGACATCATGATTTCCGGCGACCCAATGCAGATCAATGCCGTCGTCCAGTAGCCGGCCGATCCGACGCGCCTCATCCGCCTGGGGATCGCTGTCCCAGTGGTAAACGATGTCTCCGCACACGACCACAAAAGCGGGGCGTAACTGATTCGCCGTCTGGATGGCTTCAGTAAAAAGGTTGGTTTCCGGCGCAAACCCGGATATCGGGCGTACCGGCCTTACGCCGACCCTGTCAATTCCATGTATGTCTGCCATCATTTCTCTCATGGCGGCGAACCGTTCAGGGCTGCGTTCGCTGATCTCAGCAAACATGCCGAGCTGTGGATCGGCGAGTTGCATGAAGGTAATTTCGCCGGGTCCGGTCGTTTTCTCGGTCATGATCCGCTCATCTTTCCTAAGAACGCCGTTGCGCCCGCGGCAAGCCAGGGCTGCCAGGCGAGGCCGACGCACTTCACGCCCCGGGCGATGTAGCTCGCCACGGTGTCGTCGTTGACCAGCGTGCCGGCGGTTCGGCCGGAGTCGATTATGATGCCGAGGCCGTCTTCGACTGCTTGCAGTACTTCCGGGTGTGATATGTCGCCGGTGTGGCCCATGCTCTGTGCGAGGTCCCCGGGCGCTACGTAGAACACGTCGATCCCGTCAGCCTTGACGATCTCCTTCATGTTGCGGATGGCGATTATGTCCTCAAGAAGGATCGTGACGAGCGTGTTCTCGTTGGCCTTCCGGTGGTAATCGCTGATCCCGAGCGCCCGGCGTCCGCCGAAAGCGCCGCGATTACCCAGTGGCCCGTAATAGGACGACCGCGCCACGCTCTCCGCTTCTTCCCGCGTGTTCACGTGCGGCACCATGATCCCGTTTGCGCCGCGGTCCAGCGCGCGCGTGATGAGGGCCGGGTCGTTGCGGTGAACGCGGACGACCGAGGCCATGTCCCACAGGTCACACGCGCGTGAGATATCGCCGATTACGTCCCATGAAATCGGCCCGTGCTCGCCTTCGGCGAGGATCGAGTCGAACCCCAGGTTGCCGAAGATCTCGGCTGTATCGCCGTCGTTCACGCCGTTGACGATAGATATGACGCCCCCGGCCTGAAGCTTCTGTTTAGCTTTGTTTATTCGGTACTCGGCCAAGGATGACGCTCCTGTTGAAGGGCAGGTGTGACCCTGATCTATCTGGATTCGTGATGGGCTTCGATTGTTAACCCACCGCCATTTCACTCGGATCGGTTTCGCCGGTCCGCTGCCTCCGGTGGTGCTCCTTCGCCGGTCTGAGGTTTGAGGCCGACCACCTGAGACGGATGCCGGCGAACACGACCGTTGCGACATCAATGGCGGCGAGCATGGTGCTTCTATCGTGAATCGTAGGCAATATAAGCGATGCGGCCGGAAGCGGCACGGGGACGGTCCGCGCAATGGACTGGTCGGGCGCCCATCCGTTGAGGTTATTCGAGTGGAATTGCTTTCGGTGTCCGGCGTCGGTCTGCAGGGCTTTGATTGCGGCCTGGAGTCCGCCGATTCTGCGTTGCGGGAAGTTCAGCCCGTGAAGCCGAATCGGCAGTGATCAAACAACAGCCTGGCGCCGTTGTTGCATGGCAGACGGAACCACGATAACCGGCCGTTTCGATTGTCGGATTATGCGGTCCGTGACACTCCCGAGCCTCCACTTGGTGATGCCCGACTGCCCCTGCGCCGCCATCACGATCAACGAGGAAGGAAGACTTTCCGACGCGCCGAGGATCTCAGATATTTCATCCTCCCTGCCGATCACGGTGCTGGAGGGCAGGCCGATCCTTTCGGCAACGTCGTCCATGTAACGGGTGGCGGCGCCGCGGAAATCGGCATCGATGTCTCGCCCTACGCGTTCAGCGCCTTCGCCCCAGGCCGTTTCTCTGGCGCGACCGCCAATGGCCCGGAGAAGTAAGAATTGGGCGCCGCTGGCTTCGGCGATCTGACTTCCGGGCTCGAGGGCTGCCTCAGCTGCGCGTGATCCATCGAGTGCGACGATGACGGTCTGGATTGCGAGGTCGGAGGCACTGAGTGTGGGATCGGCCTGTGGTGGAGCGACCAGCACCGGGATTGGTGACGAGTGCAGCACCCGGTCCGTAACGCTGCCCAATCCCCTTCCGATGGCATATCGGCTATGAGGGGAGAGCGCTATGAGTCCGAAATGTTTGCGTCGCGCGAGCTCGACGATATCGGTCATCGGGTCGCCTGCATGGGCCTCGTAGCTGCTCTCGATGCCGCTCGCCTGAAGCGGGGCGGCCAGGGCGGCCAGGTAAGCGCGGGCGCGTTCTACACGCCGCCGCACCTCGGTTTCGGTGGTCCGGGCGTCTGACGGATTCAGCGGAGCCGTGTCCGGCGGGGCGGTTGTGGGATCGGGCCGATCGTCCACGTTGTCCGAGTAGTAGAGCGAAGGTATCTCGCGTTTTCGCAGGTCCACGGCCGCGAAAAGATGAACGGCCGCGCGTATCGGGCGGGCGAGAGAAGTCACCGTCGGCAGTACCGACGCCGCTATTCCCGCGCCATCCAGCGGTACCAGGATCCCTGAAATAGGCAAGTCACTGACTCCCGGCTACTGAGTACAGTGTCGCGCCAACGCTGATTACGTAACTTCGGGCCGGAGGAACGGAAGAGCGTGATTACCGTTAAGGTAGGCGGCCTTGAAGCAGCCGCGCCCGAATTGGGATAACAGGCATCTCTGGGGGTTATGAATGACAACGGTCAACTCTGTACTCGGACCGATGGATACGTCAGAAATGGGATTCACCCTCTCCCATGAGCACGTCCTGATCACTTCGGCGGGCATCCAGACTACGTTTCCGGAGTTCGTTCCCAGGGACGAGACGATCGAGGAAGGCGTTCAGCTCTTCAAGGATGCTAAAGCGGGCGGCGTCGACACGATATTTGACCTGACGACTCATGATCTTGGCCGCGACATCAGGGTCGTGGAGGCTGTGTCCCGGGGGAGTGGTGTGAACATGATCGCCGCCACCGGCACCTGGCGAGACATACCGTGCGTGTTCTGGACGGCCGAGGTCGACGAGATAGCGAGCCTGTACGTGCGCGAGCTTGATGAGGGAATCGAGGGGACCGGAATCAGGCCCGGCATTATCAAAGTCGCGAACGATGTCGGCGGGGTGACCGATGAGGGCGAGATCGTTCTCCGGGCCGCGGCGCGCGCGCACCAGAAGACGGGTGCGCCGATATACACGCACACATGGGCGCCCGAGCGGGTGGGAGATCAGCAGGTCAAGATTTTTGAGGATGAGGGCGTGGACCTGAACCGCGTATGCGTCGGTCACAGCAACGACACCACGGACCTCGATTACCTGAAGGGTCTCCTGGACAAAGGTGTATGGATCGGGCTGGACCGTTATCACCCGGTTGCACGTCCGGGCGTTCCGGACTGGCGCGCCCGCACGGATACGGCGAAGGCGCTCATTGACGCGGGCTATGGCGATCGCCTGATGATGGGGCACGATGCCCAGGTTCGGCTGCGAATAGCGTCGAAAGAGGCATTTGCCGAGCGCATGAGGCTGAATCCGGACAAGTTCCTGTTCATCTCCCGCAACGCGCTGCCATACCTGAAGGAGAACGGCGGGACGGATGCCGATGTCCAGAACATCATGGTGAATAACCCTCGCCGATATATCGAGGGCGCGTCCTGAATTAACGGACGGTATCCCGGGCGTTGATTAGCGGTCAAATTAACCTTTATCTGGTGAGAACTATTCACGCCATAATCGCTCGCGCATCAAACCTGTAAATAATCCTTCCCTATAACCGCCGTTATTAAAGATTAGTCAGGAACAATAAAAGGACCCCTCCCCGGAGGCGTTGGGGAGGGGTCAAAGGTCCGGCGTTTCAACGGGGGGTTTGGGGGGCCGAGAAGCGCCGGGCGGTTATGTCTTATGGGCTATCTCCGGGAAGTCGCTCCCACAAGTGCCGGCGGCATGCCTGCGCCCGGGATCTGTGCGGCCGAGAGGTGATGCAGCGCCAGTTGAACGCGGCTGTCCAGGATGCGGAGAGTGGAGATGAGTTTGAGTCTCCGGTACTCCGGGATGGTCTGCAAAGGAAGACCATCGAGCTGTCCGGCGAGTTGCAGGAGCATGCTTTCCAGGTCTTTGCGTTGGTGGATCACAGGTTCTGGAGCTCTCGGTAGAGGCGCGGGTTCTGGTTCCGGGGCCGGCTTGGCGCCGTTAACCACCTCATCCAGGAGATCGTCGATGGACTTGGTGGGGAAGTTTTTCGCCCGTCCGACGATGCGCTCGACATATACCGAACTCAACTGACCGGAGACGAACGGTCCGGCGATCTCGCGCTGTCTGGCGTAGTCGTCTATGTCGGCGATGCTGCGCGCTTCTTTGAACGTCAGTTCGCCGGAGTCGACCTTTTTGCCGAGTTCCGGGTCCAGGTTTCGGATCAGACTCTCGTAGTGGTGGATAGTCCCCGGGGTGATGGAAGTTCGCCGGGCCAGCTCCTGTTGCGTGACGGAGTGCTCTTCCCTGTACTCGAGGAAAGCCCGCCCGAGCTGCATGGCCGGGATCTTTTCGTGGTGGTAGTTCTCGCTGAGTTGGAGTTCCCGGACCTCTTGCTCTTCGACATCGGTGCGGACCTGCCCGTCGATGTCGGTGAGGCCGGCCCTGCGGGCCGCCATCCACAACCGCTCGCCGACGATGATGACGTACAGGGCGGCGTCCGGGTCGCCTGCGCGCCCGGGGTTGGGCCGCACGATCAGCGGCTGGCGCAACTCCAGGGTACGCAGGTCGTCCGAGGTGTTCGCGCTGCGCCCCTTCCGGGGGAGTTTGCGCGCCTGATCGGGGTCTGGAACTATGGAGTGGACCGGTAGGAGCATGCCAGCCTCCCGTTTCTGATGTTGGGTCTGCCGGGTGGCTGCCTCGTTCCTGTACGGGTAGCGTCATTCCGGCCGAACTGTGGAACATTCTGGACGGTCTGAAAAGTAGTTTCCAAAACTGTCCAGAATGAAATTGACTTTGGAATGACACTGGGATAGTTTGGTTTCGGTACGATTGCGCCCTTCTCAGTTTCCCATCGTGATAAACGTGACATCGCCTACCCCCACGATTCCCCCGTATGTCCCATACCGAACATTCCGAAATTTTTTGGAATTTCTCGGGGAGGGTATGCCGGCGCGGATAGATAGGAGCGTCTGGGGGCAGCGGGCGTCCGGGAGCACGGGCATCCAGTTGATGACCGGACTTCGTGCGCTGGAGTTGATCGACGACGATGGCCGTCCGACGCCGGACCTTGAGCACCTCGCACGGCTGGATGGAGACGAGCGCCGGGCCGCTCTCGTGGCGTTGCTGCGACGACACTACCGGCCGGTGTTTGCGCTGGACCTGCCGCGCGCGACGAGGGCGCAATTCCGGGAGGCGTTTAGGAGTTTCGGAGCAAAAGCGGGCGTGCTCGCGAAGTGCGAGGCGTTCTTTATACAGGCAGCCCAGGACGCGGGTATCGAGCTTTCGTCCTACGTTCTCGCCGGACGACACGTGTCGCGCCGATCCTCAAGTGGCCCCGGCCGGCCACGGCAACAGCCCGCAGAGCAAACAGTAGTTCAGCCGCCGCCCGTGGCCATGGCGCCACCCGGTCAGCCCGCGAGCCTGTCGATCGCCGAGATGGTTTTACGGAAGTACCCGGACTTCGATCCGGCGTGGGACGCCGAGACCCAGCAGAAATGGTTCGATGGCATGACCAAGTTGATGGAATCTCTCGGACAGAGCGGGAGTGACCAGATTGCGGGCGCGTCCAGCGATTCCGGAGCTAGTTAGCTCACGTTTGTGAGATGGGACGTGTCTGACCTGTAGACGATCTTCAGGCCGTCCGGCCCGCGCCTTAGCAGGGTTACCGACGCCGTCTCGATGCTCCCGGCGAACGTGCCGGTAAAGCTGCGGTGCTCAATCCACTGGAGGATCACGTTGATCGGGCCGCCGTGAATGACGGCCGCGACACGCTGTCCATCGTCGAATCGGTCGAGTACATGGCTCTGGAGGCAGTCGAGCACACGTCGCGCAAATTCCGATGAAGATTCGCCGGCATACTCGGAGAAGTCGGAAATGAAGGGACGCTTGAAGAGTTTTTCCTTGATTACGGTCAGATCACGGGATCGCAGGTCGCCGATTCCGATCTCGTCGAACCCGGGAACGATAGCTGGCTGGATACCAGAGGACGCGACAAAGGGCGCGGCCGTTTCATCGGCACGCTCGATGCCGCTGCTGATGAGCGCGTGCGGATTGATCGACTCCAGAACGGGGGTGAGCGCGCGCGCCTGCGCATGGCCCAGCTCGCTCAGGTGAGCCGGGTCCGGGTAGAGGCCGTCCGCCCCGAGTTCGGTATCGCCGTGGCGTACAAGGTAGAGGTCCATACAGACATGGTAGAGCCACCGGTCGGCGATTATTCTGGTGGCGGCGCTATCGTTCCGGCCGGGTTCCTTTCGGTTGTGAGAAGGATTGGTAGAAGAAAGTCCTCCCGATGAAGAGTTCGTTCAAGCTCGCGACCGTTGCCGGGATAGATATCAACGTCCACTACACGTGGCTATTCACATTTGCTCTGATCACGTGGACGCTGGCGCAGTCCTGGTTCCCGGCTGACTATCCGGACTGGGGCGGACTCACCTACTGGTTAACGGCCGCCATCGCAGCGCTGTTACTTTTCGGGTCCATCCTCGTTCACGAGCTGGCGCACTCCCTTGTGGCGATTGCACGGGGACATCGGGTCCGGGGCATCACGCTTTTCATTTTCGGAGGCGTCAGCAACATCGGCGGCGAGACCCGTTCCGCGCGAGACGAGTTCCAGATCGCCATCGTCGGCCCGTTGAGCAGCCTCGCGCTTTCGGTGGGCGGATTCCTGGCGCTACGGGCGGGAGCAGGTGGGGAGGACTCGCCGACCGAAGGGATCCTCATTTACTTCACGCTCGCGAACTTCCTGGTGGGTATTTTCAACTTGCTGCCGGGGTTCCCCCTGGATGGCGGCCGCGTGCTCCGGTCGATCGTCTGGGCCAGTACCGGCGACATGTCCAGGGCCACCGGGATCGCGTCATCGGTCGGGATCGGGTTCGGCTGGTTGCTGGTAGGCGCCGGCGCGCTGACCGCGTTGACCGATGACGTTTTGTCCGGATTGTGGATGGGCTTTATCGGCTGGTATCTGAAGGACTCCGCGCTGGCGGTGCGCCGGAGTAGCCAGCGCCCCGGAATCGGTCTGCCGGTCAGCGCGGTCATGTCGGCCCCCGTTCGACCGGTCGGCCCGGAGACGTCGATCACGGTGCTGGTGGACGACTACATGATCCCGTTCCGGCGTCGCTCGGTGCCGGTCGTTGCGGCCGGCCGTATCGTGGGAATCGTCTCGCTCCAGGACCTGGAGGGTGTGCGACGAGATCTCTGGGGAGAGACGCAGGTATCGGAGGTCATGACGGGACCACCGCTGTTCGCCGTGCGACCTGAGGAATCGATAACCGTAGCGCTTGAATTAATAGCGAGGCACCGGGTGAACCAGATTCTCGTGCTTGATCACGACGAACTTGTGGGGGTATTAACCCGGTTTGATATTGTGCGATTGATGAATGCCAGTTGAAACTGAATAAACAGGTAATGAAGTAGTTTCAGACTGATTAAGTTGAGTCTTTCACGGATCTTAACGGTTAAAAATAGTCTCTACTCAGCAAGAGTACAGACATCAATGAATATACGAAAAATGGCCTAACTGTGTCTCGCATGAATTGCGAACATACGCGGGTACGAGGGCGAGAGTCCGGCGATGGACGGGTACCGGCGCAGGGAATCAGGCGGACAGGCGGATCTGACGTCCCTGCAGGCCGAGATCGACGACCCGTGGATCGGCCGAGATAGCGGCGTCCCGGGCGCGGTCCGCGGTGCCGGGGTGGTCGGCGAGCAGGATGACCTGGGTATGTTGGGACAACTCTTCCGCAGCGGCAGCGAAGTGTCGTTCGTGTTCGGACCCGAGCATGTTTCCGAGGTCGTGGAGCAGGACAGGAACCGGTTCCCCGTTCTCTGCTTGCTCGTGAGCGATCGCCAGTTTCGCGGACAGGAAAAGCTGGCGGAGCAGATCGCCTCCCAGTGTCTCTACCGCCTCGGCATGTCCGTTCAAAGACACGACCTCGAACGCGTCGAACATGGCGTCGCCGGATGCTGTCGCCAATCGGATGTCCGTAAGAGTCCCGCCGCTGAGCCTTTTCAGATACTCACCGGTCAGGCGAAGCCGGTCCTGTTGGCCATTGGAGCCATACTCCGCGGTCGAGTCCGAGATCAGACGGCGGGCCGTGCTGAACTTCTTGAGCCGCCGGGACAGTTCGGCCAGTTGCTCATCCAGGCGAGACATCTCGACGCGGTGCTCGAGCGTGCGAGGCGGACCCTCGAGTTCTCCAAGGCGCTCATCCAGTTCCAGGGACCTGGATTCCAGACGGCCCTGGAGTTCTTCCAGGCGGGTGGCCCGTGTCGTCAGGACGTCTCGCTCTGCGGCGAGGGCCTCGGACCCGGCTTCCTGCAACTCCGCTTCGATCTCGCGACCCGATGGGCCGGTCAGATGACCGGAGTTTCGTCGGATTTCGTCCAGCTCGGTCGAAAGGCGTCTGCGCTCTTCCTCCCGGGCGGCGATCCCGCGGAACGAGACCTCGTCTTCAGCGCCGACAAGATCGAGCAGTTCCTTCCGTTCACGCGTTATGGTCTCCATCTCCCGTTCAGCCGTGGCGCGCCGTGTGGCCCAGGTTTCGCCATCCCGGCGCAGTTTGCCGATCTGGTCCTGAGTTCGGGTCGCTTGCTCGCGGTCCTCTTTCAGTTGGTCCAGTACCGGCGCCGCTTCGTGCGCCGCAAACTCCGGGAGATCAGCGGCCTCGGCCAGTTCGGATAGCCCGGCTTCCACCTGGACGATGACCACGCGCATGGACGGGACGCGCAGGTTTAGCTCTCCAACCCGGCTTCGGGTTTCCCGCATCTCGGCGACGAGATCGAGGGATTCACGCACGGCATTCAACCCGAGTTCTGGCTGAAGACCGAGGGACATAAGAATGTCTATCCAGTCATCCTCCATGGCCTGGAGTTGATTAGCCGCCTCTTGCGCCAGTTCGGTTTCGCCCTCGGCGGCCCAGGAAGCATTGTCGGCGGTATCGCCGGCGGTTTCGGCCGCCGCGGACGCCTCGTCGAAGAGCCGCTGCTGCTCGATGTCACGCGTCAACCGCTCGCGTTCGACGGCGAGATGTGCCATCGGGAGGTCGTATTCGAGTCCCAGTTCGTCGAGTGACGTGCGCAGGCTCTCCTCGACGTAGGCGAGGTGGGTTCTGGCTGTTTCGATGTCCTTTTCGAGCTCCTGTGCGGTCTGCGCCGCAAGCTCGTGCAGGACCGAGGACGCTTCGTACTGAGCCCGGGAGTGGCGCCGCTGGACTTCCAGGATGGCGATCGACATCAGGACGCCGATCACTCCGGTCGCGCCGACGACTTCTCCGGTGCGCACCAGCGCGCTGTCGCCTGCCGATATCGCCAGGAACGTGAGGACGATGCCGACGACGGCGAATCCGCCGGACATGCCGAGCTGGACGAGTGGGATGAGGCGTCCGGCGCTTATGGCGCGACGGGGGCGGGCGTCGATGGTGTTGTCCAGGGCCTCGGCGAGTGTTTCGCGGGCGGTCACCAGTTCCGCCATCTCCCCTTCGGCCCGTGTGATTGTGTCCAGCCGCTCGTTTGCAGATTCGATCGTGATATCGGGCGCCGGACCAATGGCTTCCAGGTTCTTATTCGCTTTCGCCACCTGTTCCTGTGCCGATTCCAGGGTCTCGTCAGCCTTTGCCGACCTCATGGCCAGCTCTTCGCTGGAGGCCCGTTGCGTCACGATGTCCGCTTCGAGCTTTTCAAGTCGATCCCGGACGGCGGGTGAGTCTTCCACGGTATCCAACTTTGCCTCGTCCCAGCCGTGGCCCAACCTGGTGAGTCCCTCTTTGAGGTCTGTCTCAACCTGTTCCAGTTGTTGCGACAGGACGGGAAGTTCGCGGACCGCTTCGGCGTATTCATCGCTATGCGCCAGCAGCCGGCGGACTTCCTCCGCCGGGAAGTCGTCCGGGAGCGAGGCGGTCAGCTCCTCGACCTCGGCGGCGCGTGGGGAGTCCTCGGCATCCCCGCTGTCGATCTCTGCCTGTAGTTCACGCTCTCGGTCGCCGAGGGTCTCTAGAAGAAGCGATGGTCCCTGCGGGAGAAAGGCGAACTTCGGCATGTCCGACATGGAACTCTGGAGGTCATGCATCCGGTTCCATGCGGGACGGCTCTCCTCCAGGGCATCGATGCGGTGGAACCGAGCACGCGCCACGGACAGCTCGTTATCCGCGTCCGTGATCTGTCTCTCCAGGTCCGCTCGTTGGCCGTGCAGGGTGGCGTAAGAGTCGAAATCCCCTGCGGCGAGGCGGAATCGTTCTTCAGCGACCTGCCGGGCGGTACGGGCGGCGGTGATGGCGCGCCTGATCTCTTCTTCCTCGGTATCGAAGAAGGTTGTTATCGCCCTGATGTCCGCGCCATCGACCCCCCAGAGAAGGGAGAGCGTGAGCGTGAGAAGCGCGTCGGGATCTCCGTCAAGAACGCTGGACGATATGTCGAACTTTTCCAGCCATGAGTGTTGGTCGATGGACGGCAGGCCGCACATGGACTCAGAATTGGGCCGGGATTCGCCCGCCCGGCTGACGCTCACCTGCCCCGCACCCTCGCCCCGTCCTCGTAGATACCGTTCGATGGTTAGCGGTGAGCCGTCGGAGGCCACGACTTCGAGCAGACCGCCGCGCGGCGATGAAGGCGAGTTGAAGGGTGGAGCCGCGTCAATGTCGAACCCGAATAGCACCTGTCGTATGAAGTCACGAAAGGCCCGTAAATGCTCCTGATCGGGGCCGATGACTACGTTCAGGCCGGGAGACAGGCCAGTGATGTCACGCGACTGCAACGGGCCGAATGAATCCAGGAATACGCGGTCCAGTCTCATGACAGGCCGTCTCCCGCCGGTGAGAGGCGCCGGACAGCCAGGCTGTACGCATCTCGCGTGATGCCCGAAGCGCTTCCCGGGTCTCCGTTGCCGTCGGCGTCGGTGTCATGTGTGTCCGGCGCCGCTTCGGTTAACTCGCCAATCGCGCCGTTATTAACGATGGATTCGTACCGGGAGTGAAGTGCGGTGAGCAGGGGTGGGGAGACTCGATCCGTGCCGTGGGAATCCGCTGCCGAGTTTGTCAGGTCCTCCACCCTGTCGACCCAGACCCGGGGCCGCTCGAAAAGTACCGATTCGCGCAGGTCATCCAACAAGCCGTCATTGTTCCCGGGCAGGGCCTCGACATCGCCGTTGAGCATCAGGCGGCAGATCAGGTCTCGACCGTCCGACCGGGCCAGGGCGTCCATGACGGCCCCGCGGGCCGCGGGAGCGACTTCTTCCGGCGTTAGATCGGATATATCGAGCGACACGTTCTCCCAGCGAACGCTATCGAGCGCCACGAAGGCTGGCCTCGCGCGGCCCGCCTCGTCCGTCTCGATGATGTAGCAACCGAACGCCCCGGTTTCCGTTGGCGAGAGGGCCTGCGCCGGGCCTGCGCTCAGGATCCTCCTCGAAGGATCACTCAACTTCGTGCCTTCCCGTTCCGGGCCGAATGCCCAGTAGTGGAGTTCCGGGAGAGATTCAAGCGGGTCCGCCCCAGCGTCGTCCGCGGGCGCGAACTGGCTGACGAGTCCGATGGTGACGGACTCGCTGTCTGTAGCCGCCAGGAAATCGGACGCCGATGGGCCGGGCAATGCGCTGGATTGCTGGCTGGCGCCCTGCAGTAGGGCGATGGTCTCTCCGTCTTTAACGATCTGATACCAGCTCGGCCGGCCTCCCATGACGTGGACGCCCTCCGGCCATCGGATCGTCGGGAGCCATGCTGCGGCCGGGTCTTCCGGGCCGTGGACGAGGTAGACGGGCACGCCGGCGTCGGCGATGGCGGCAAGTCCGTCCCGGAAAGCGAGCTGGGAGCGGATGCTGCGATCCGCCAGGTTGAACACGCCGCCGGCGATCAGGAGGAAGTCTGGCGCTTCAGACTCACAGAGCGACTGCAGATTTCGAAACGCCTCGAACGGGGCGGCGCGGAGGCGTTCGTCGACGACCGCGCTCGGATTGCGTAGCCCGGAGTACGGGCTATCGAGCCGGAAGCCTGCCGCATGGATGAATCGGGTGCGCCGCATCTATCTCCGGGAGCCGGCATGAGCCGCGTGATTACGAGCGATTCATAGCTGAACGCGTCGGACGCGAAATAGCGCCCGCGCTCAGGGTACGGACTGAACGTGTGTCCCGATAACGGGGAGGATACCGATGGCGCTGCGGGTTAACGCCCAGACTCATTTGCGTAGGAGGGCGGCTTAAAGCAGCGGCTGCATCCGGGGAGGGGGTGTTTCCGAGGGCTCGACAACCGTGGCCGCGGCAGGCGTCCCGGCGGCGGGGACGACGTCAGGTTCCTCGCGGCCGGAACGGATCTCGACATCACCCGCCTGGCTCAGCTCGATCAGTGACATAGCGGTACCCGGATTGTCACCGATCGCCTCTTGCAGCATCGTTACGGTCGATGGTTGACAGGTGAGGAAGATGACCTGTTGCCGTTGGGCCAGAGCAGATATGGCGGAACACGCCGCACGAGCGCGTTGCGGGTCGAAATTAACGAGCAGATCGTCGAGCACTACCGGCAGCGGTGATTTCGCCGCGTACTCATCAACAAGCGCGAAACGTATGGATAGCCAGAGTTGCTCGGCGGCCCCGCGACTCAGGTGTTCTGGAGGTACGATCCGTCCGTCTGAAGAAATGGCCTCGAACCGTTCCTCGCCTATTACCGCCCTCACGCCGGAGTATCCACCCAGCGTCATCTTGCTGAAATAGCCGGATGCCGCATGCAACAGGGACGGCTGTCGCTGTTCCTGGAACTCCTCCCGTGTCTGGTCCAGGAGTGATCTGGCGACCGTGAGCACGCTCCACTCCCGCGCCTCTTCACGGAGCTGCTCTGTCAGCTCGTCGATACGGGCGTGAAGGCGCGCAACCTCGGCCTCCGTCTCAAGTCGCTTCAGTGCGGCCCTGACTTCGCCGGCCTGGATCATGGCGGCGTCGCGCTTTTCGCCGGTTTGCGCGAGTTGCTCCTTCAGAGAGACGAGATCCGCCCGGAGCTGCTCAGGCTCTGAACGGTCCAGGGATTCGTGTATCTCTATGGAACGACTCCCGAACAGGTCCGGAGCACTGGTTTTCAGGGCTTCGAGATCGGCATCGAGTCGCCACCTGATCTCAGCCTGCGCGGCGAGTTCTCGGAACTGTTCGTGGGATTCGCATCCCGCTCTATTCAACAGCTCTTCGATGTCCTTTTTAACGGAGCCAAGTGACTCCTGAAGGCCTATTCGTTCGTCACCCCAATCGTCCGACTCTCGCTTCAGGATTTGCCGCCGACCGACCGCCTCTACGTGATCTTCCCAGCGGCGTTCAAGCTCACGGAGGGCCGATAAACCGGCTCCCGTTGCTGGCAGTTCCAGCCCTGCGTCGGTAAAGATAGAACCCAGCAGTTTGTCCGTGTCGGCGTTCTGAGCCTGCATCGCGGCCACGCGTTGTCGTTTTCCCGCCGCTTCCTGCGTGCGTGCTGCGAGGCCTCCGAGTTTGTTGATGGCTCCAAGAGCATCGTCACGATCAAAGTGAGCTTGCAGGTCGAGTTGTTTGAGCAGCCGGTCCCAGGCGTCGTCGGCTTCGGCCATCTCTCGTTCGGACAGTTTGAGTTTCTCGGTCAGCTGGATGCGTCGTGTTTCGACGTTTTCTGAACTCCGTCGTGCGTCGTTCACAGCGTCTGATAGTGCCGCGGCCTCGCGTTTCCGGTCGATCTCCCGGCCGACGGAGTTCCGGATTTCTACCACCGCCCGAGCCGATACAGGCATCTGGAGGTTCAGTTCGGTCGCGATGGATGTGATTTCATCCTGAACATCCCTCCGGGGCTGTGCCGGGTTTGCAACGGCCTGTGGCCTGTTGCGAGCCGTTACGAAAAGCGCGACGCCTGCCACGATCGCCACGATCCCGGCGATGGCGCTGGCGATTTCGCCGAAAATGACGGCGATGGCGATCCCCAGCAGTCCTGCGGCGGCCAGGAGGAACCCGGGCAGAGATCCGCCGAACAGTGACACGGACGCGTTAACGGTGACGGCATGAGACCGGTGCGTCTCTAACTCCGCAAGAGCACCTTCGAGCGTCGCCAATCGGTCACGTTTGCGCTCTAGCGCTTCCATGGACTCGACGGGGGCTGGAGAGGCGTTAGTGAGTCGTTCCTCTTCCGCCCGCAGCCTGTCTTCGCTTTCTGCGGCGTCTTTGTCGGCGCCGTCCAGGTCCTCTCGGGCTCGGATCGCCCTCCTGCCGACTTCGGCGCGGGCGTCGGCGCCGGACTGGACAAATTCGATGGCCCGGGTTGAATCGCTGAAAGTGGAGATTCGTTCCGGCGTCCAGTTCGGCCCGATCGAAGCAGATTCGCGCAGCACACCGGCTTCGATCTCGGAGGCTTCTGCTTCACGTTTTGGAATGTCCTGCACCGCCTCCTGGTAGTAACCGATCTGCGACGTGGCTTCACGTACATCGCTCTCTCGACTCATGAAGGTTTCCACGACCGGGAGACCGGCGTCGCGTCGCCCTCTCTCACGGTCACGCCTGTCGCCGTCCGCCAATCGGGACTCAATGCCCTCGGCATGACGCAGATAACCGTCCAGCCGTTCGACCCCTTTCAGGGGTATGGCATTCGTCTCAGGCAACTCGGAGATCTCGCGCCGGAGCCGTTGAAGATTCAGCCACGGGTCTCGCAGTTCGAGAATTCGTTCTATCCGTGTCGCGCTGGTGCGTAGACCGGTCAGTTGCTCATCCAGTTCTTCTGCGGAATCCTCAAGGGACTGCAACTCGGCAGAGAGCCTGTCGTAGCCAGATAGCTCGATCCTGCGTTCGTTCAACTCCTCTCTTGTCTCGCGAAGAGATTTTTCCAGGTCATAAAGCGACCCTGACCGCACCCGCCGGTACTTCGAAATGCGGTCATCGAGGTTTCGCGTGACATCTCCCAGGCTGACGTTGCCCATGCCAAGTCCGGCTGAGTAGATCCGCTCGGTTATTTCGCCCCGGCCGAGTGCCTCGAACGACTGCAACTGCGTGAGGCTGATGCTGAATACGTTCTGGTAGAACGCGTCGTCTACGCCCCCGACTAACTCCCGTAGCAGGTCATCCCCGCCGTCACGGGCGCCGGATATCGTCACCGGCCCACCGCGGACTCCTTCAACCCGGTTGATGGAGAAAGGATCACCGTTCGAATCGGCGATATGCACACTTCCGCCCGCCCCGCCCGGAAGCGCTGGCTCATAGAAATACTCAGCCCGTTCAACGGACCGGGCCCGCGGAAAGCCGAACAGGATTACCCGCATGAAGCCACGAAGAGCCGACTTTCCGGCCTCGTTCTCGCCATGCACGATCGTCAGACCGGATGAGAAGCCGTCCACTTGCCGGCCGTTGAACGGCCCGAAGTTGTCCATGTCCAGCCGAGTGATGCGCATATCAGTCCTCGCGCTCGAACAACTCGGCCAGCTTCCAGCGAGCGGCTTCGATTATCTCCGTCAACTGATAATCGTCGGGCATTTCGAGGACGCCGGAGAATCTGCGCTGGCCCAGGACACCAGATAGCGAATCGCGTAGCGTGGCCGCAGAATCGGCCCGGTCCGGGGCGGCGATGCTCCGTTTCATGACCTCGCCGACGAAGTCATCACGCGCTGTGAGGGCATCAAGATCCAGTTGTGGTCCCGTCTGGTCAGAAATTCGCTCGACCCAGATAAAGGGAGTGGAGGATGAGTAGCCGGCGCGAAGCTCGCCGGCGAGGTCTTCCAACGCGTTCTCTATCGCCAGGTCGTGGTGCAGAGTGCCTCGCCCGGTGAACGAGATTCGGCACACCAGGTCCCGGCCGTCGGCCCGTATGCGTTCGGCCTCGATTGCGGCATGCGTTGCTTCGAGCAAGGCGTCCAGGTCTGAGAGATCGTCGATCGCAACCGACAGGAACTCCCAGCGCACGACGTCTAGCGGCGCAAACCGGGATGAGACGCGCCCGGCTTCGTCGACATCGACGACCAGCGCACCTCTGGGGCCTGATTCGTTCGGATGTCGGCCCTGCAGGTTGCCCGGGTAGGCGATTACCGGGTCCGCCTGCCGCATTGCCTGGCGGGTGTGGACATGACCGAGCGCCCAGTAGTCGATCCCTGTTGCGGTCAGATCATCGACCGTGCAGGGTGCGTAATTGTCATGTTCAACTATGCCGCCCACGTTGCAGTGGAGGAGACCGATCGAGAATAGATTCTGCGATGGTGGAGTGAAGCGTAGGGCGAGGTTGTCGTGAACCTCGCGGGTCGGGTAACTGACACCCTGGATCTGTGCGACCGCGGTGCCATCCACTTTCGCCATCGCCCACGCCGGATCCGGTCCGAAGACATGGGCAGAATCAGGCATGGGAATACGTGAAAGCCTGCCGTCCAGCGGATCGTGGTTGCCGTGAACGACGAAGGCACCGATCCCGTGCTCCTGAAGGCGCTTTAGCCCGTCCCGGAAGCGCATCTGGGCCTGCACGCTGCGGTCAGCTCCGTCGTAAACATCCCCTGCGATGACCACGAAAGCAGCGTCCTGCGAGATACAGAGGTCTATCAGCCCGGTGTAGGCCTCATATGTGGCGTCTTTCAATCGCTGTGCGATCCGCGGCTCGTACTTGAGCAGACCCTTGAACGGGCTGTCGATGTGCAGGTCTGCTGCGTGCACGAATCTGAACGGCTGCATGGCGCAGATTGTAGCAACGGTCAGGGGGAGTTCCGGTCCGTCCTGTCACAAAGAGCGATAGCGCCCCGGCTTCGAGCGCGAAAAGGGGCCAGGCCTGAAGGCCCGGCCCCTTTTCTGAAACCTCTGAACGAACTTAGAAGTCCATCCCGCCGCCGGGCATGCCTCCGGGCATGGGAGGTTCGGGTTGGGGCGTCTCGGTGATGAGCGACTCTGTGGTCAGGATCATTCCCGCCACGGAGACGGCGTTTTCCACCGCCGCTCGCGTCACCTTTGCCGGGTCCACGATTCCGAACTCGATCATGTCGCCGTACTTATCAGCGTCAGCGTCGAAGCCGAAGTTTCCCTTGCCCTTGCCGACCGCATCCAGAACAACGGCGCCTTCTGCGCCGGAGTTGGCCGCGATGACCCGGATTGGCGCTTCGAGCGATCGGCGAAGAATCTCCACGCCGGTCTGTTCGTCGCCCTGGGCCTTGACCTTTGCGAGGTCAAACGCTGAACGGAGAAGGACAGTTCCGCCGCCGGGGACGATGCCCTCTTCGACGGCCGCTCGTGTGGCGGACAGTGCGTCCTCAACCCGCTGCTTCTTCTCTTTGAGTTCGATCTCGGTGGCCGCGCCGACCTTGATGATCGCGACTCCGCCGGAGAGCTTGGCCATGCGCTCCTGGAGCTTCTCGCGGTCGTAGTCGGACGTCGTCTCTTCGATCTGGGCCTTGATCTGGGAGATGCGGCCTTCAATCTCGGAGGAGTCGCCGGCGCCTTCTACGAAGGTCGTGTCGTCCTTTGTTGAAACAATACGTTTCACACGGCCGAGGTCTTCGATCTCAGCGGAGTCCAGGTTTCGTCCGACTTCCTCGGAGATGACCTGTCCGCCCGTGAGGATCGCGATGTCCCGCAGCATTTCCTTGCGGCGGTCGCCAAAGCCCGGGGCCTTGACTGCGAGGACGTTGAGCGTGCCGCGCAGCTTGTTGACCACGAGGGTGGCCAGGGCCTCACCGTCAACGTCTTCGCCGACGATGACAAGGTTCTTGGAAACCTTCAGGACTTTTTCGAGGACCGGGAGGATGTCCGAGACGGCGGAGATCTTCTTGTCCGTGATGAGGACAAGAGAGTCATCCAGCGCCGCTTCCATGCGGTCAGAGTTGGTCACGAAGTAGGGCGAGATGTACCCGCGGTCTACCTGCATACCTTCGACGTAGTCGACCTCGAAGGTGAGGCCCCGGGACTCGTCGACGGTGATGACGCCGTCCTTGCCGACCTTGTCGATGACGTCTGCGACGAGGTTGCCCATCTCGTCGTCGTGGGCGGACATGATCGCGACCTGTGCGATCTGGTCACGGCCTTCGACCGAGGTGGACAGTTTCGTGATGGACTTGCGAACGGAGTCTACTGCGACTTCCAGACCACGCTTGATGGCCATGGGGTCGGAGCCGGCCGCGACGTTCTTGAAGCCTTCGGAGATGATCGCCTGGGCGAGTACCGTGGACGTTGTCGTGCCGTCGCCGGCGTCGTCGTTCGTTTGCTTGGAAGCTTCCTTGAGGAGCTGTGCGCCCATGTTCTCAAAGGGATCTTCCAGGTCTATCTCTTTGGCGATCGAGACACCATCCGAGTTGACCTGGGGCGGGCCGAATTTCTTGTCGATGATCACGTTGCGGCCCTTTGGGCCGAGGGTGATCTTGACGGTGTCGGCGAGCATGTCGATTCCGGCCTTCAACCGTGAACGAGCATCCTCGGCAAACTTGAGTTCTTTTGCTGGCATTATTTCCTCTCCGTACGCCTGACCCAAAAGCCTGGCGTGCTGTTGGCCCTTCCGCAGAAAGACCGGGGAATCTAGATGGTGGCGAGGATGTCGCTCTCGCGAACAACCAGGTATTCGGTTCCACCCTCGGTGTACTCGGTTCCTGCGTACTTCGAGTAGACGACAGAATCGCCGACCTTGACGGTCATCGCGATCGTGTTGCCATCGTCCGTGACTCGACCGGGACCGGCGGCAACGACTTTGCCCGTCTGCGGCTTCTCTTTGGCGGTGTCCGGGATGTAGATCCCGCCCGCTGTCTGTGAGACCTCGTCGTCGCTCGGCTCGATCACGATGCGATCAGCCAGCGGCTTGATTTTGACCTTTGCAGCCACTCTTGGATTCCTCCTGATTCTCTCGAGTCTTTCTTTCGGCGAACTGCCGGGCGCCCGGCGTCCTTGTGGACGCCTGTGGGCAGACACGCGCGAATCCGCTTTCCATTAACCCGTTGTGTTTCCCACCGGAATTAGCACTCATGTGTTCCAAGTGCTAAGCGAGTGGATTTTAGAAGCGTCGCTACGAAGTGTCAACGATTGGGCGGCACTTTCAGCCGGTGGGGCCGAAGTGGTGAAGCTACGGGGTTCGATCGGTCTGCTTCTGAGGGCCGTCTCGCCGTGCTCCCGGGGGCATGCCGACGGGCGACCCGACGGTTCACTACTACGCCCGCAGTGGGTATTTCTCCATGACCGGTTCGCGGGATCGTGCACCCGCCGCCCGTGATCCCACGGTGATGATGGAGTGACACCCCGAGGTGACACCGGCCTGCGCACGCGCGGGCCGGTGGTCACAACTGCGTGTATTCGCTTAACGACTGATGCTCCACGGACCCGTATGGCCAATCTTGTTCTCGGGCTGATAACTATCGCCACGCTGATGACGGGGGCGCTGACCTTCACCGTCACGGCGATCGACGGCGCCGGGTCGAACGCCGACGCGTTCGAGGCGGCCGCCGACTCCCGGAGCCAGATCGTCCGATCATCGCTGCGCCACGTTCCCGGTTGCGTGATCGCTCTCGGGACCACCCTCACCGCCACGATCGAGAACAATGGCCAGTCGACCCTCCGTGATTTCGGCGATTGGGACGTACTTGCCCATTACGAATCCACCTCGTCCTTACGCGCTGAGTGGCTGAGTTATGAGTCGATTGCTCCGGCAGGTTCAGGTGAGTGGACGCTTGCCGATATCCGCCTGCTGAACGGGCGTTCTGAGGCGTTTGGCGCTGGTGAGCTGGACCCCGGTGAGCGAGCTACGGTAACCGTTGAGTTGCCGATGAGCGCGATAGCTTCCGGCCTGAATCGCCTGACGATCGGCACGAGCGAAGGCGCAGTCGTCGAGATCCCTTTCGATGGAACCACGACCTGCGGATATTACCTGCACAACGACCCCAGTCCGCCGTCTGGTGACACGACCTCACAGGCTGACCTGACCGCCGACGTGAGCTACCCGAGCGCCAGCACGCTGTACAACTACGACACGGATCTTGACGCCTTCGCGGGCCGTGTCGTGTTGAAGGGCGGGGCCGGTGCGAGCGAGTCCGATCTCACGAAATACCAGAACTGGCAGACGGCGGCTCTCACGCAGCCGCTGGAGCTCTCGGGGACGGTCCGGGTGGAGTTCTGGGCCGCCGTCAAGAGCTTCTCCACGAGCGTTCGCGGGGACGTGACGGTGTATCTGCGCGACTACGACGGTGCGGTGTACACCGAGATCGGCAACGTCACCGTGACGTCAGATCCGTGGGACGCTGCGGCGAGCGGGACGTGGGTCCAGGCCACGGCTGCCATCACGGGGCTGGACTACACACTGCCGACCGGCAACCAGCTTGAGATCAAGATTATCGTGCCGCCGGCATCCGGCGACGATATGTGGCTGGCGTACGACACGATCAGCTACCCGGCGTCTGTTACTTACGCCGATTCGCTGGATCTCATCTTCCATACCGATGAACAGAGAACCGGCGACTTACTGAGCTTCCTGGCCGAGACGGGACCACACGATGACGGCTACTACCTCCACAACAACCCGACTCCACCGACCCTGGACACCACATCACAGGCAGATTTGACCGCTACGACCAGCTATCCGTCAGACGGGACCCTGGTGAACTACGACACTGACCGGGACGCATCGGCCGGACTGGTCCTGCTCCAGGGCGGTACGGGCGCAGACGAGGCTGACCTGACGAAATACCAGAACTGGCGGACCCCGGTGTTGACGGAGCCGCTCGAGATATCCGGCCCGGTCTCGATCAATATCTGGTCAGCGGTGAAAGATTTCAGCACCTCGCTCACCGGAGAGTTGAAGTTCTTCCTGCGTGACTACGATGGATCCACGTACACGGAGATCGGTGACGGAACGCTTAGTGCAGGCCCGTGGGACGCGGGTGCGACCGGGACCTGGGTCAACCGTCTTCTTGAGATTTCGTCGATCGACTACACGTTGGCCGCGGGACACCAGATCGAACTCAAAGTGATTGTTGGCGCCGGATCGGCTGACGACATGTGGCTGGCGTACGACACGTCGTCGTACGATTCCGTGCTGCGTTTGCCAGGGCAACGGGATGATGACGCTGCCGGGCGGCCGCTCACGGCTCTTGCAGACGCCGGGGGATCGACGGGACGTTTCAGCGTGGATCCAAACGGTGGGCGGTTCCTGTACCCGCTTGCGGGCTATACGCGGATCACGGACTCGCCGTGGACCGTCAACTATCGCGTCAAGCGTGATGGATACGGCTTCGTGTGGTTGGACAACGGAGTCGACATAACACCGGGAACAATCGATAGCTGGCAGGTCGTTGACCTCTCGGCGTCCGTGCCGGTGGGGACGACCGGGGCGGTTGTGGAGATCATCAATACGCATCCATCGAACGCCGTTAGCGGTGTGGCGCGTGGCGGTGATGACACAACCGAATACATGCCGGACGGCAATGCACAAAAGCTCGCCGGCCACACTCATCGCTGGCAGGTGGTGGAGGTGAACAGTAGCCGTGAAATACAGGGCTACGTTGAGTCGACGTCGAACGTGCTGATGCGGCTCGTTGGATACACCGCCGGTACGGATCCGGTGTACTTGAGTACCCCGGTGGACGTGTCTCCGGCCACCACCGGATCGTGGACGACCGTGGACGTCTCGGCGAACGTGGACGCGGATGCAACGGGCGTCATTTTGTTCCTGGATGCTACCGCCAACGACACAACCTATGGCATTCGCGAGGTGGGCAGCTCCTTTTCAGACATCACTCATCGACTGGAGGGTGAGTCCAACGGGATGTATTTCGTTGGAATCGACACGAATGACCAGTTCGACATTTATCTGGAAGATGCGTCGATAGTTGTGTACCTGATCGCTTACACCGAACAATCGGTCGTCTACTACACGGACGATGTCGCGGTGGCCGATCCGGCGATCAACGGCTGGAGGGACATCGACGCTGACACATACTCGATATCTGAGGCTGCGAACGGGCTGATCCTGTACGCGCAGAACAACAGGAATAGCAAGGTCGATTTTGGGATCCGGAAAAATGGATCGACTGACGATTTCGACCGGGAGCTGCCGGCGCAGGCACATCTCCAAGGTGGAGTAGGGATCGACACCGATAACATCTGGGAAGAGTTCATTGACCGCACGGACACTGATATCTCAATCGCCGCGTACACGGTCGCCAGGAACATCGGGAATTCTGTGTTGCACGCGGACGCCGATGTCCTGATACGAAGAGCCAACGGCGATCTTCGGACCACCCTTGCGACGGATGTCGCCAATTCGGGAGACATTTCGGTGACGGATGGTTGGGTCACCGTCACCGGCACCTGGACTCCGAGCGAGTACGCCATCGTGGATCAGACCGATTATCTTGAGTTGAAGATCTACGCCGACGTGACGTCAAACAACAACGTAGCCACCGGGCAGTTCCGGATCGACGACAACACAGTCGAGGTCGCCGATCAGACGGGCGTTAGCAATCTCGGTCTGTATCGAGAGTAGCGACCATCCGGCCTGGCGCTTTCTCGCTTTTCGCCTGATCGGGTAGCATGCGCTGCGCGCATTTATCTGAATCAGTCTGCCATTGGGGGCGACAGTGGTCTCTAACGTGAATCCGTCCGCGGTCGATATCGACCAGCTTCGTGACAACGTGAAGTCCAAGTACCACGACGTAGCGACCAACCCTGAAGAGGGGTTCCACTTTCACACGGGCCGACCGCTGGCGGCGATGCTGTCTTACACGGCGGGTGATATCGAAGGCCTTCCGGAGTCCGCCATCGAGTCGTTCGCCGGAACCGGGAATCCGTTTAGCCAGGGCCGTCTGAACTCCGGCGAGTCCGTCGTGGATGTGGGAAGTGGAGCAGGATTCGACTCGTTGCAAGCCGCACGGCAGGTTGGACCCGGGGGATCCGTGATCGGCATCGACATGACGCAGGCGATGCTGGACAAGGCGACCGCCGGCGCCCGGGAGATGGGACTGACCAACACCGAGTTCAGGCTCGGTTACGCCGAGTCACTTCCCGTCGACGATGCCAGCGCCGATGTCGTTATCAGCAACGGCGTGATCAATCTGACCCCGGACAAGATGGCCCCGATGAAGGAGATATTCCGGGTTCTCAAGCCGGGCGGCCGGATCCAGATCGGTGACATCGTGGTGCATGTCGAGGTGCCGCAAGAGGCCAAAGACGATATCGACCTGTGGTCTGGCTGAATCGCCGGTGCTCTGCTGGAAGCAGAGTGGAAATGGGTCCTGGCCGAGGCCGGATTCGTGGACGTTCGGCTTGGCGAACAGATCGATGTGTTCTCAGGATCGAAGCACTAATCGTCCGCCGCCAACTTTGAAACCTACGGACTGACGATATTCGGACGTAAGCCGGGATAGTTAGAGTCGGCCTTGCGCAGGCGAGAGCAATCAGCAATCCCGTGACCGTACGCGTCAACCGTATCCTGAGGTACTCGCCTGTCCTGAGGTTCTCGAAGGACCGGCGGCAAGGGTGAGTGCGCGTGCACGGGGCCGATCACCATCGGCCCCGGGGCGGACAGTCAGCCGCCCCATACAACCAGGCCTTAGTCCCCGGCTGCCTCTGAACCACCGTTCGTGGTGTCCTGCATCGCCCAGAACACGCGTTCCGGGCTCAACGGTAGCTGCGTCATACGGGCGCCGATGGCGTCGCTGATGGCGTTCGAGATCGCTCCTGCGGGCGGCACGATCGGCGGTTCGCCGACACCCCGGACCCCGTAGGGGCCCTCGTCTGCCGGGATTTCGATGAGCACGCAGTCGATACGCGGCAGGTCGAGCGCCGTCGGCATCCGGTAGTCGAGCAGGCTGGCGTTCTGGAGCACACCCGCGTCGTCGTACACGTACTCCTCGTTCATCGCCCAGCCGATACCCTGGACGGCGCCGCCCTGGATCTGGCCCTCGACGGCGTCAGGGTTGACCGCCTTTCCGACGTCCTGGAACGCCGTGAAGCGTGTCAGAGTTGCCTTGCCGGTGTCAGGGTCCACGTCGACATCTGCGATGTCCAGCGCGTATCCATTGGCGGCCCGCATGTTGGGGTTGTTTGATGCGGAAGCAACGATGTCATTTCCGCTTGAGACGGCTTCTTTTGCCGCTTCACGGAACGACATCGGGTTGTCCTGCACATCGCGGGCGGCGAACTGGCCGTTCGAGAAATCGACGAACTCGGGGGTGACGCCGAGCTTTGAGGCGATTCGTTCCTTGATCTGCCCCACGATGTCCTGCGAGGCGTCGTAAATGGCGGAGGCCATCGATCGCGTTACCCGGCTCCCTCCAGCGGTGCCGGAGTACGGAATGCTGCTGGTGTCGCCGGTCGTGATGTGGACCTCTGACGGGTCAAGCCCCAGCGTTTCCGCCGCGAGCTGCACGAACCCGGTGCGTGTGGATGAAAGGTCCATCGTTCCGACGATGAGTGCAATGGTCCCGTCCGGGTTGACGATCATGCGGCAGCTTGATACGCCGACGCCGTTGGGCCACCAGCCGATGCCGATACCGCGCCCGGCGTTTTCGCCCTTGAGCGGCGCCGTGTATGCGGGGTGGGCTTTCGCCGCCAGCAGCATCTCCTCGATGCCGATGGTGGTGAACTCCGTGTCGTTCATATTCTGGTCGCCCGTTTTTGAGATGTTGGCGAGCCGGAAGTCGATCGGGTCCATCCCGAGCTTCTTCGCCATCTCGTCCACGGCGGACTCAGCGGCGTAGGAGCCCACGGTCGCGCCCGGAGCGCGGTACGCGGCCACGCGCGGCGTGTTCGTGACCACGTCGTATCCATCGATGCGGGCGGCTTCCGGCTGGTAAGGGGCGAAAGCGCAGAGGCAGCCAATCCCGACGGGCGCGCCCGGGAAGGCTCCTGCGCCGAATACGAACCGGGCCTGGACCGCCTTCATCTTCCCGTCGTTCGTTGCGCCCATCTTGACGGTGACCGTTGCGGCCGCGCCCGGGCCTGTGGCCGTCAGCACCTCGGTCCTGTTCAGCACGATCTGGACCGGTTTGCCGGATTTTTTGGAGAGGATGATGCAGAGCGGTGAGATCCGCGTCTGCGCCTTGGCGCCGAATGCTCCGCCGACCTCGGTTCCTCGTACAAGTACGTTGCCCTGCTCCAGCTCAAGCAGGCTGCAAAGCTGGTTTCGGTGGTCGAAGATGCCCTGGGTGTCGGCCCAGACCTCGATGGTGTCATCGGGGTGATACCAGGCGGTCTCGGCCTCCGGCTCTATGTAGCCCTGGTGGACGATGGACGTCTTGTATGTGCGTTCGACGATGTGGTCTGAAGCAGCGAACCCGGCCTCGACGTCGCCACGGCCAAGTTCCACATGGAGAGCGACGTTGGATGGGGTGTCTGCCTCGCCGCCGATCGAGCTCGTGATCATGTCGTCGTGCAGCAACGGCGCTCCCGGGGCCATTGCCTCTACCGGGTCCTGTACAGGGGCGAGGATTTCATAATCGACCTTGATGAGTTTTGTCGCCTCTTCTGCGATCTCGGCCGTTCGGGCCGCGACCGCTGCGACGGGGTGTCCCTGGAACAGGGCTTTGCCGCGTGCGATCACCAGTTCGGAGAGGTAGCGGAGCGAGATGTCCACTTCGCCCGTGCCGGCGGAGCCGCCCGCATCGATAGTCGGGAAGTCGCTTCCCGTGACTACCGCTTCCACGCCGGGGTGCGCTTCTGCGGCGGATGTGTCTATGGACTTGATGTTGGCGTGGGCGTGCGGGCTACGAAGGATTCGGCCCTGCAGCAGGCCGGGCAGGTTTATATCCGCGCCGAACTCGGCGGTGCCGGTGACCTTGGGAAGGGCGTCCACCTTGGGAAGCCGATCTCCAGATAGGTTGATCTGTTCTGCGGTCCCGACCATGTATCGACCTCGAAATGTGTGATTTAGGTGTGCTTTTCTGGCTCCGCGATCGGCGTGACGGCCGCGCGCAGATGAGGGATGGTAGCAGAGGGCGCTACGTATGGGTGAGCGGGCGCGGACAGGCCCCGATTTCGGTTCCGGCGTGATTTGGTGTGCATAATCGTATGTGGCGAACGGTTTATACGTACGTCCGCAGGGACGTAAGTGGTATCATTCGGCAAAGCCGAGAGCACATCTGGAGATGAGGTCATCTTCCGGTGCGGTGTGCTGCTCTGCGTCGGCGAAAAACGACGGAGTGGCGTAAGCCAGTAGTTTTCCGGTGCCCTCCGCCTCCAGTTCCGGCGTCAAATCAGTGCGCACCCCGGCGGTCCCGGCAATGGCGGAGATCCGACGCCGACTCCGGGCCCAGAGCCGACTCCGACTCCTGCTCCGATCAACCCTACGTCCCGCTTTGATCGCCCGGTGCCGATCGGCGTGTCCACGGGGCATCCCGCGATTACGGCCGGAACGTTCGGCGCCCGCGTGACCGACGGGACAAACGTTTACGCCCTGTCGAACAACCACGTATACGCAGATGAAAACAACGCCACGATCGGCGATGCCGTAATACAGCCGGGCTCGCTTGACGGCGGTGTCAGCCCCGCCGACGACATCGGCACGCTGAGCGCATATGTCCCGATAGCGTTTGACGGCTCGGATAACGTGGTGGACGCGGCCATTGCGTTGTCGTCAATCGCGCAACTGGGCAACTCGACGCAGTCTGATGGCTACGGCACGCCGGGTAGCGCTACCGTGACCGCATCGTCCGGGATGAAGGTCCAGAAGTACGGTCGAACAACCGGCCTCACCAATGGCAGGATCTGGGCCACCAACGCAATTGTGAACGTGGGCTACGATTCGGGGGTCGCTCGGTTCGTTAACCAGATCGTGATCCGCGGTGGTGGTTTCAGCGCCGGTGGCGACTCGGGATCACTCGTCGTGGTTAAGGGTGGCCAGGATGACCTCAAGCCGGTCGGTCTGCTTTTCGCGGGCAGTGGAAACGCCACGATCTTGAACCCGATCGACGCTGTGCTCAACGGCTTTGGTGTAACCGTCGACGGGAACTAGGACCCGAACGACCACCGAGTGGGATACGTAAAGAGAGGCGGGCGCGCAAGCTTCCGCCTCTCTTTTTTCACCGGCCCGACCGCGAACGTGAAGATGGCTGATGCCTGAGTTACCTATCACCGAGGTGTTTGCTGCCAACCAGGCATCGCTCATGGAACTGCGCGGCGTCGTCGGCGTCGGGATCGGTGAACTGGACGGGCGGGCCTGCATACGCGTGATGGTTGAGAACGCGACCCCGGCCGTTGTGTCCGGGATTCCGGATCGACTTGGCGGCTATCCCGTCATTGCCGACGAAATTGGCGAGATCAGGGCTCTCGATGCCGAGTAATCCGGGAAACTGGTTCGGCATCGGTGATTTCGCCTAATTCAACGCTTCCAGCTTTTCGCTGGCGGCCGTCGCCGTCTCCAGCCCGGCGGGTGTCCCGGCGGAACGGCCAAGATTGAGGGCCTCCTGGAGCGAATCCCTGGCCTGATCGGGATTTCCGGACGCTACCTCGAGATCGGATCGGCTCAAGGCCGCCTGAGCGGCGAGGACGATGCCGTTCGCCGTGCGGGAGCGTTGGCCCATCTCTACGGACTCGTCCCAAGCAGCTGCGGCCTCCGTGTGGCGTTCCTCGTCGACCAGCAAGACGCCGAGGTTGTAAGAGCAGACTGCGGCGATCACAAGGGAGTCAGGCGATGCCGCTTCCTTTCCGAGTGTGGCTGCGTCCCGGTAAGCGGCTTCCAGCCCGGGATCCCCCTGGTCGGCGAGGCTGGTCGCCAGCCCGTACGCAGCAACGGCGGCCCGTTCAAGCGCGCGCGGTGACCCAGACGCCGCCCCGAACGCCATCGCCTCTCGCCATGCTTCGCCGGCCTCCGTGTGACGATCACGCCTGACCAGATGGACGCCGAGCGCCTGCGCTGCACGCGCCGCTGTTTCCAATCCCCTGTCGCCGGCGGCACGACCGAGATCCACGGCGTCACGCCAGGCGGTTTCAGCGTCTTCCGGGCTTCCCACCTCGACCAGCAACGCCGCCAGGTTGTGGGACGCACGGGCCGCCCAGACGACTCCCCTCTCGGTTTCTGAGGATCGTCCAAGCTCGATGGATTGCCGCCACGACTTTTCCGATTCTGCGTTTCGTCCGCCATCGGCGTGGAGCACGCCGAGGTTGTGGGCGGCACGGGCCGCCCACGCGAGACCCTCGCCGGGGCCGGACTTCTCTCCGAGAGCGATGGCGTCTCGACATGCCGCTGCGGCCTCGCCAAATCTGCCTGTGTAGCGGAGTACCACTCCCAGGCCGGACGCTGCTGCCGCCGCCCACGCGAGGGATTCTGTTTCTTCTACAGCCCGGCCAAGCTCGACCGCTTCCCGGAACGCTTTTTCCGCTTGAGAGTCGTTGCCGCGGCGGCGCAGATCTTCCGCTCTCCTGTACTCACGGCGAACCGCTTCGGCGTCCGTCATCGGTCCCGGCCCGGGTATGCGGGCGAGGAAAGGTTACTCAGTGCACTCATATCCATCCGGTGAGGAAATTCCACCAGTCAGCGACCACCTCGGTCGCCACGTAATTGTCGAGCCACTGCGCTCCGTGGAGCGAGTACTCCTGGAACATTTTCAGGGCCAGCAGCACAAGCAGCCAGCCCGTGAGCCGGTATCGGGTGAGGTCGTAGTCCGGCCACCAGTGTTGCAGGGCCGCGACGAACACGAACCAGAACTCGAACAGGTTCGGAAAGGCTATCAGGACGCTACGGGAGGATGTGATCTCGAACGCCACCATGCCGATTATTCGAAACGCGAATAGCCCGACGGCCACGTTCCGTTTCACCCCGACCCACCGGAGCGCCACGTACAGGAAGGCGACCATGTAGACGAGGTCAGCCCACTTGTCGAACTCCTGGTATTCGCCAACCCCGCCCAGGTGAATCAGGTTCTTCTGGAACAGGTCCGAGAAGTCCACCAGGATGGCGATCAACGCCCCGGCGAACGCCCAGCGCAGTACGGGCAGCGAGCCTGCCACCCGTACCAGGAAGATGATCAGCGCCTCAAGTGTGAACGCCATGCGGAACCCCGCCAGGGTGTCTATTTTTGGGTTGGAGGGTGAGTCGCTTATCTGTCATCCCGAGTGTAGCCGAGGGACCTTCACCGGGACATCGATTGGGCGGAGCATACCGATTGAGCGGGAGCGGTCTTCTCCCTCACCCTGACCCTCTCCCGCCGGGAGAGGGGACAGATGTCAACCATTTTCGCGGTTTTCGTCATCCCGATCCTTCCGGTCCCGAAAGGACGAGGAACCTTCACCGGGACATAGATTGGCCGAAGCATACTGATTGAGCGGGAGCGGTCTTCTCCCTCACCCTGACCCTCTCCCGCCGGGAGAGGGGACTATGCGACGAACGTCATCCCGAGTGCAGTCGAGGGGCCTTCACCGGGACATCGATTGGGCGAAGCATACTGATACAGCAGGAGCAGTCTTCTCCCTCACCCTGACCCTCTCCCGCTGGGAGCCGAAAACCCTCAGAAGGCTGACGTCAGTGCCCTGAGGCTCTCGAAGGGCCGGGTTCTCCAGTTATACGAGACTCCGGGCTAGGCCCGCCTTTTCCTCCATCGCCACCAGCCGAAGCCGAATACGACGACGATGGGAATCCAGACCGGGCTCAACGCCGCCGTCCATATCAATCCCCGGACGCCGTAGACGCCGACCGCCGAGAGGGCCTGTACGCTGTCCTTGAAAGTGTCTCCGATGTCCCAGTCCGCGATCACCCAGCCCTCGGCCTCCTCGACCCGGACACCCACCGAGCTGCGGCCTTCGACCTCGCCCACGTCAGCGGTTCCGGAGATCACGAGCGTCGCCGTGTAGGGAACTGGCCGGTTGTTGACGTATGTGTGAGTGGCCTCGGCTACGGTTACGCCCGGTTCGAGCGTGCCTTCGGCCGTAGGTGAGCCATCGCCGAACTCCCACCGGTACGTGAGGTCATCCAACCCCTCTGGCCGGGTGAAGGTGCCGGCGAAACCCACGCGCTTTCCTGCATCTACGGTGACGAACTCTCCGGCGAAGACGTCAAGTACCGGGATCTCGCTGACCGTGGCCACCAGGGTGTCTTCGCCTTCCGCCGCGCCGGCGTCGCCGAAGCCTTTGATCTCTACCGTCACGACAAATGGCGAGTTCTTCTCGGACTCGTAGAAATGGGTTACCGCTGATGTGATGCGCTGGCCTTCGATCAGTGTGGCTGCTGTTCGGTAGACGTTGGCCTGCCCGTAACCGTCCCCGAAATCCCACTCGATCTCGAAATCTTCGATCCCCTCCGGCGGGTTGAGCGTCGCCGTGAACGTCACCGGCTGGCCCACGGCCACCGCCCGGTCGCTTCCTGCGTTGACAGGCATCTCGATCGGTTCTGCATTGAGTGAAACGTTGACCAGTGAGAACGCTGAGGTCTGGGCGAGCAGATTCAGGCGCCCTTCCATGCTCTCGATGTCTTCCCGTACAACCGCGAGCGCCGTCTGGACCTCGAGCGTGTTGCTGACCGTCCGGGCCTTGCCCAGCAGTTCGACCAGGGCGTCCTCGCTGGCCTTCTGGCTGCGGATCCGCGCTTCGAGGTCGGTAAACTCGTCCGTCACGTCCTCCGCCGTAGAGTTCTCTGATTCCACTTCCACGGTCAGTTCGCGCACTTCGTCGAGCGCCGCCTCAAGTCCTTCGGCGGGGACTCTGAACGAGATGAATGCCGTGTGCCGGCCGTCGCGTCTCGACGAGACGACCCAGCCTCCCGAGGTTGTGGCGAGTTCCGCGATGTCGTCCACAGCAGTATTGACATCCTGAACGATGAGCGTCATGTCGACGGTGCGGACTATGATCCGATCAAGAGCCGCAATCGCCTGCACCTGTCCATCCAGGCTGTTGGCGACAGTGCCCGCTGCATCCTGATCAAAATCAGCATCAAACGAGTCGCCCCGGCTTGCCGAGCCCGATGCGGGCCCGGCGCTCGGGAAATCCGGGGTTGGCGCTGAATCGAGTGCGCCCGCGTCCGCCGGGGACTCGGGCCAGAACGCGTCGTCGCTCTTATCAAAATCCCGGGAACTCCCGGCATCCCCGCCGCTGGCAGAGGTAAATGAGCTTTCGCCTGATGAATCGCCGCCGCATCCCACGATTACCGCCGCGAGCAGCATCAAAAAGAGTACGAGAGTAAATGCGCGCACTCGTGCCATGATCGTCACCTCGTCATTGTCGTGTGGTGGATGTTCGGGACTGTCTGGTGCGGACAACGAGATGCGGGTGATTCTAGCCAACCCCCGTCCGTCGCCCCTGCAGGTATAGACGCCGTTTCGCGTGAGAATGTTCCCGCCGCGTCGGGAAGCGGCGTTACAATCCGGCAGCGCGGCCTCCCGCTGGGACAGGATTGGCCGGGCGCTAGATAGAGAACATCCGAATCGGAGATCACTGCGCGTATGAAGTACCGACGTCTTGGCAGCTCCGGGCTGCTCGTGTCCACCATCGGCCTTGGAACCAACAACTTCGGCGAGATGCTTGGCCGAATGGACTATGAGTCTTCGAAGGCGGCGCTCGACGCCTGTCGCGATAACGGGATCAACTTCATCGACACCTCGGACTCGTACTCCGGCGGCATCTCCGAGGATTTCATCGGCCGGGCGGTGAAGGACTACCGCAAGGACGTCATCATCGGCACCAAAGCCGGGATGCCGTGGGCCGGCGGCCCGAACCGGGACGGACTGTCTGCCGCCCACATTAAATATTCGGTTGACGAGAGCCTGAAACGGCTCCAGACCGATTACATCGACCTGTACCAGATGCATATCGTTGACCCGCTAACCCCGATCGAGGAGACGCTGCGCGCGCTCGACGACATCGTGGCGGCAGGCAAAGTGCGGTACATCGGTTGCTCGAACTTCATGGCGTGGGAGATGGTGGAGGCCATACAGGTGTCGCGACGGTACGGCTGGGCGGAGTTCGTCAGCAATCAGCCTCAATACTCCATGCTGGTGAGGGATGTCGAGACGGAGTTGATCCACTCGAGCGCCAAGTACTCGACCGGCATCCTGCCCTACTTCCCGCTCGCTTCAGGGTTCCTGACCGGAAAGTACAAGCGTGGCGTAGATCTGCCCGAGGGCACGCGGCTCGCCAAGGCGCCGCCGATGGCGAATGCACAGCTCACAGACGCCAACTTTGATGTACTCGAGGCGCTTGAGTCGTTTGCCGGAGAGCACGGTCACACGATGGTGGAGCTTGCGTTTGCTTGGCTGCTCGGGCATCCGGAGGTTTCCTCCGTGATCGCCGGTGCGACGCGGGTCGAGCAGATCGAGCAGAACGCGGCGGCGAGCGAGTGGGAACTGACTTCAGAGGAGATGGCGGAACTGGATGCCATCCTCCCGGGTACGCCCGGACCGGGCGTCGGCAACCTGCCGCGGAGGCGCGGTCTTTAGGTCAGGGGTTTCCGTCCTGCAATATTCGGCGGGCAAGCCGTATCCAGGCGTAATCGGGAGCTAAAGTGCCTGAAGCCCGGCACATTCTTGCCATCGACCAGGGCACGACAAGCTCGCGGGCTATCGTGTTCGACGACGAGGCGCGTCCTGTTGCATCGGCGCAGGCAGAGCTCGGGCAACACTTCCCGCAACCGGGGTGGGTGGAGCATGACGCCTCCGAGATCTATCACGGCTCCCTGACTGTGGCCCGGGACGCGGTCGAAAAATCGGGCGTCGGCATGGACGGCATCGCGGCGATCGGCATTACCAACCAGCGGGAGACGGTGGTCGTGTGGGACCGGGCGACCGGCGAGCCGGTATCGAACGCCATCGTGTGGCAGTGCCGCCGAACCGCGGAGGCGTGTGCCGAACTTATCCGGGGCGGTCATTCCGCCGAGATACGTGATCGCACGGGCCTCGTGGTCGATCCCTACTTCTCTGCCACAAAGCTTCGCTGGTTGCTTGACCGAATCCCGGACGGTCAGCGCCGGGCGGAGGCCGGGGAGTTGTGCTTTGGCACGGTCGATTCCTGGCTGATGTATCGCCTCAGCGGCGGAAAACGCCACGTCACGGACGTGACCAACGCGTCGAGAACGATGCTGCTGAACATCCACGATCTCGAGTGGGATCCGGCGATGCTGGAGCTTTTCAACGCGCCGGAGGCGATGCTCCCCGAGGTGCTGCCCTCGGCCGGGGATTTCGCGGTTACGGAAGCCGCCGAACTTGGCGGCGAGATTCCCATTACGGGGGCTGCCGGAGACCAGCACGCGGCGCTTTTCGGTCAGGCGTGTTTCAAGAGCGGGATGACCAAGTGCACGTACGGGACGGGTGCCTTTGTGCTCACGAACGCAGGGGGGCGTGCGCCTTCACCAGAGGCCGGAATCCTAGCGACCCTGGGCTGGCAGGTCGGCTCAAAACGGACCTATGCCAGCGAGGGTGGAGTGTTTGTCACGGGGGCGGCCGTGCAGTGGCTCCGGGATGGGCTCGGGATTATCGCGTCGGCATCGGATACGGACGATATGGCGGAGATGCTTGGCGATAACGATGGCGTGTACATGGTTCCCGCGTTTGCCGGGCTCGGCGCGCCGCGCTGGGACCCGGAAGCGCGGGGCACGATCACGGGCCTGACGCGCGGCTCGTCCCGCGAGCACCTGGCGCGTGCTGCCCTGGAGGCGACGGCCTACCAGGTCAGGGATGTCATGATGGCGATGTCCGGTTCGGGACGGATATCCTCGGCGCCGCTGCGGGCCGACGGCGGACAAACGGCGAGCCGATTTCTGATGCAGTTTCAGGCGGATATCCTGGATCGGCCGGTGGAGGTTTCGGAGATAGCGGAGACCACGGCGCTGGGGGCGGCGTTTCTGGCCGGCCGCGGTGTTGGCCTTTGGCGTAGCGACGCGGAGATCACTCGGCTGTGGCGGGCAGGGGCTCGTTACGATCCGGCGATGGCAGAGGGACAGCGAGCGCGCCTTATCACGGGCTGGTATGACGCCGTGGAGCGCGCTGCGAGCGTGACCGGGTAGGGAGCCGGGACTGGAACCGGGTGCGAGGCTAAGCGGCTGCGCCTTCCCGTGGCTTGCTTGAATCCTCTCCCGTGTCTTGTTCTTCGCCGATTTCGCCTTCGCCGGATGGAACCCCGCCGGATTCCGGGGCTGCATCAGCTGTGGCGTCTTCTGGCGCCAACTCTTCTTCAACGCCCGATGTTTCTTCCGGGGCAGCTTTGGCGTCGATGTTGCCCGTGGCGATGTCGAACTCGCTCAGATCAAACAGCTCGGCGCTTTCCATGAAGCGGCCCGAGCCGAGGATCTCCGTCCATCCGCCGGCGACAAGTACGTTGCCGTCCGGGAGAAGCGAAGCGGTGTGCCAGAGACGTGCCGATGCCATGCGGCCGGCGGCGACCCACGGGCTTTTCGTGCCCTTTACCGGGTCCCAGATATCGGCCGTTGAGAGGGACATGAACCTGCCGGCTCTCCCCCCGATTACGAGTACCCGCCCGTCTTTCAAAAGCAGGGAGCTGTGGACATAACGGGCCTCACCCATTTTGCCGATCTTCGTCCACTTCCGGGTGCCGGGCTTATGAATTTCAGCGGTATTGGCGACGCGCTCGCCGCTCCAACCCCCGGTCATGAGTATCCGGCCATCGGTCAGTACCGTGGCGGTGTGCAGATAGCGGGGTGAGTTCATTTTGCCGGCCGAGCCCCAGGCGTCGGTTTCCGCGTCGTATGCTTCCGCCGCTACAAGCTGATCATCCCCGGACCACCCTCCGGCTGCGAGGACGCGACCGTCCGCCATGGCAACCAGGGTGTGGCCGCGTCGTGCCTCGTGCATCCGGGTAACCTCGCTCCACTGGCCGGACTTCGGGTCCCAGATCTCGGAAGACGGGAAGATTCCTTTGCCGTCCCAGCCTCCTGTGACGAGAACTCGACCGTCCTTGAGTAGAGCTATCGCATGTTCAGAACGGGCCGTAGCCATCTCCCCTGTCTGGACCGATGTTCCGGAGCCGGGGTCGTAAATCTCCACTTCGGCGAGCACCTTTTGGCCCGCCCGGCCGCCGACGACGAGGATCTTCCCGTTTTCGAGCATTACCGATCTGTGATCGAAGCGCGCGGTTAGCAGGGCCCCGGACTGTCCCCATGACTTTCGCGCGTGGTCGTAGATTTCGACCGGTCCGACGGGTTCTTTGCCGTTCCATCCCCCGACGATGGCTATTCGCCCGTCTTTGAGGGTGGTTGCGGTGTGTACGTAGCGGGCCTCTGACATCCGGCCGGCCTGGGACCACTCGTCACTCGCCGGGTCAAACTCCTGCGTAGTTTTCGTGACATTGTCGTCCACGTAACCGCCCGCCAGCAGGATTCGCCCATCGGCGAGAAGGCTGGAGGTGTGCCAGAGCGGAGCGGCCTCCGGGCTGGCGGCGAGGGACCACGTTCTTGAAAGCGGGTCGTAGATCTCGGTCGAAAGCAGCTCGACTTCGTCATCCATGCCGCCGGTTACGACGACGCGGCCGTCCGGCAGGACGGTTGCCGAGTGTTGTGAGCGCGGGTCGGTAAGTGCGCCGGCGTCGGCCCATTCCCCGCGGAAGGGATCGTAAAGGGCAGCAAACGCGACCGGATCGCCGTCTTCATCTTCACCACCAACCACGAGCAGGCGGCCGTTGTGAAGCACAGAGACGGTGTGACGGCTGCGGCCGGTCTTCATCGGCAGCCCGGGTGACCATGTGTTCTTCTTCGGGTTGAAAATCTCTACCGTGGCTTCGCGGCCGTCTTCGCCAAGTCCGCCGAAGATCACGGCGTTGCCGGAGGGAAGCCCGATAGCCACGGCCTCCGCGCGCTGTTTGGCCATCCGGGCGGCCTTTGCCCATGTGTTGGTCTTCGGGTCAAACAGTTCGGCGGTATTCTCGATCCCGTCTGTGCCATACCCGCCCGCCACAAGCACCTTTCCGTCGCGCATCAATGTGGCGGTGTGGCCGGCGCGGACGGATATCAGGTCACCGGCGCCGGACCAACTATTTGACTCCGGGTCATAGATCTCGCACGCGGAGCAGGGCTCAAGGTTCTTGTATCCGCCCGTGACCAGCACCCGGCCATCGGCCAGGACCGTCGCCGTGTGACGTGTTCGGGGGTATGTCATGGAACCTGCGTCGCTCCAGCGGTTTTCGAAGGCGTCGAAAATCTCGGCCGCTCCGCTGTCACGCTGCCCGCCGGAAATAAGGACCCTGCCGTCCTTCAACGTCGTGGCGGTGTGTTCAGCGCGCGCCCCGATCAGGGGCTGGCCGGACTGCCACTCCCCGGCCGGCATGACGTATCCGATGCCACCCTTTTGCCTCGGCTTTGGACCCTCGGGGTCCGCCGCGTCACGCCGTTTCTTTTTCTTCTTTCCGCCCTCGGGTTCGTTCATGGCGATGAGGGCGCCGTCCATCGCGACGGCCATGTCCGACATCGACTGGAAGCGCTGCGCCGGGTCCTTGGACAGCCCGACCATGATCAGGTCAGAAATCCTCTCAGGGAGATCTGCTCTGACTTCGGTCGGCCGCGACGGATCGTCACCGATCTGGGCCCGCACAACCGGACCCGGTTCGAGCCCATCGAATGGCGCCTTGCCGGTGAACAGGTGATAAAGGAGGCATGACACGCCGTATATATCGGTACGTGCATCGATCTCGTAATCCCTTGCCTGTTCCGGCGAGATGTACTGGAGCATCTCCGCCTGGTCCCCCCCGCGGTCGAGCGCGGTGGAGATGTCCGCCGTTCTCACCATCCCAAAATCGCCCAGCTTGGCCTGCCCGTCCGTGCCGAGGAGAACGTTGGAGGGTTTCAGATTGCAATGGAGGACGCCGACGGAGTGTGCGGCGGCCAGTCCAGCCAGGATCTGTTTGGACAGATCGATCGCACGTTCAAGACTCAAGGGTTCGGCGAGGCCGACGATGGACCCCAGGTCGTCGGAGAGGAATTCCTGGCCGATGTACGGCGCGCCTTCATGCTTGCCGACGGCGAATATCCGGACCAGGTTTGGATGATCGACCCCGGCAACAGCTTCTGCACCGGCCTCAAATGCCTGGGCGAAGCTGAAGTCGCCGGCGAGCTCTTCGCCGAGCACTTTGAGCGCGACCATCTGGGAGGAAGATGGGTCAAACGTCCGGTACACCCGGGTATGACCGGAACCAGCGAGTTCTTCCAGGATGGTGTATTTGCCGATTCGGCGTGCTGTATCTGTGTTTTCCACCATCAGTGGACGCGGGGCTCCCTCTGTGCGACGCGCCGGATCAGCGCTGAGAGTTCAACCGACCGGGAATGGAACGGGTCACGCCTCGCCATTTCCCTGACTCTCGATCTGATTACCGGGCCGATTGGATCCATCGTGCCATCGCGCGCTGGATATAGCGTCCGCACGAACACCCACCTTGGCGCGTACTAACCGACGGAGCAGGTTGCGTTACGCGTCTACGGGCAGGGCCAATCAGCGGGTCAGGCAGCTGCGTCCAGGATCTCCACGGAGTCCAGGAATTGCCCGCCACCGAGTAGTTCCGAGTAACCGCCGGCGGCGAGAACCCTGCCGTCCTTGAGCAGCGAAACGGTGTGCCATGTCCGGGCCTGCGCCATGCGACCGGCTTGCGTCCAGCCGCGCGTAGCCGGATCGAACACCTCCGCCGTCGCGACGCATGTCGAGTCGTCTGCCCGCCCTCCTGCGACCACTACCGTGCCGTCGTCGCGGATGACGGCGGAGTGCAGATATCGGGCACGAGCCATGTCGCCAACGGCCGCCCATGTTCCGACGAGGGGGCTGAACACCTCACATCCGGCGATAGCGCCATCCTCTGTGATGCCCCCGGCGATCAAGATACGACCGTCCTTCAGGCCCACGGAAACATGGTTGAAGCGCGCCACGGACATCGGTTCGATCTTGTTCCAGCGGTTCTTGGACGGGTCATAAACCTCGCCCGTGTCCAGGTATCCTGAACCGTCCCATCCCCCGGTGACGAGCACTCGGCCATCGTTTAGCGCGATGGCGCTGTGGCCGCGTCTCTTACGCAGCATGGGCTCTACCGGCCGCCATTTTCCTTCGACCGGATCGAACAGATACGCGGCGTTGGAGATCTTTTCATCGTTCCAGCCTCCCGCAACTAGAACGCCTCCATCCCTCAGCCGGGTTGCGGAGTGTTCCGTTGTCGGATTTTTCAGTTCGCCGGTCGGCTGCCATGCGTCACGGGAGGGGCTGTATATCTCGGCAGACGCGAGGACACTGCTGCCCGCGCGTCCGCCAACGATCAGGGTTCGGCCGTCTTCAAGTTCCACGGAGCGATGATCGAACCGGCCTTCGTTTAATGCGCCCGACTCTTCCCATCGGCCCTCAGAGGTCCGGAACACAGCGCTCGAGGAGAGCGCGCCTCCTTCGTTGTATCCGCCCGCAACCAGGAGATCTCCGTCGGGCATGGTGGATACGCTGTGGGAGTATCTGTGGACTTTCAGTTTTGGCGCCGCCACCCAGCCACCGCCCGAGGGGTCATATAACTCGCACGAGGAACGGGTTTCGCCGTCCGCGTATCCGCCAGCGACGAGGACGCGGCCATCTGGCAAGAGATGGGAGACGTGCCACATACGAGCGTTCTTACAGAATCCCGATGATTCCCAGGTGGATGAAAACGGATCAAATATCTCGGTGCTGGATAGGGCTTTTGTGCCGCCGTAGCCGCCGGTGACTATGATCCGGCCATCACCCATCAGTACGGCGGAGTGGTCGTAACGCTCGCCTTCCATGGGTTCGACAGGTTCCCATGACTCGGCGCCGGTTCGGTAGACCTCTGCCGTGCGCATCTTGCCCCCGGCGTCATCCTCACCACCGGCCACGAGCACGTCGCCGTTGAGCAACATGGTTGCTGTGTGCCGCCAGCGCGGGGCCTCCATCCTGGCCGTGTCGATCCACGTCCCGGATTTCGGGTCGTACAGCTCCACCGACGCCTGGTTACCTTCTTCTGAGAATCCGCCGACGACGAGAACCCTCCCGTCCTTCAGTTTTGTGGCGGTGTGACGGACCCGGTCAGAGTTCATCGGCTCGCTCTTGGTCCAGGCGCCAGCTTCCGGGTCGTACAGTTCGGTAGATTTCTCGACACCGTTTGCGCCCAGTCCGCCGGAGACCAGCACCTTGCCATCTTCCAGCAAGATCGCTGCGTGTTCGGCTCGCGCCTCGGACAGTGAGCCGGTTTCGGACCATGTCCGTTTACTGGTGTTGAACAGGACCGCGGTTGCGAGTGGCTCTGAACCGGCGTACCCGCCTACGATCAAGACATTTCCGTCTCCAAGGAGGGTCGCCGTCGGCCACGCCCGTGCTTCGGGCGCCGAAGCCGCCGGGAGCCACATCTCCATGTCGGGATCGTACAGTTCGTAGGTGCTGACGCCGTCGCGCCCTCCGAACATCAGTACCTGTCCTGTGGGCAGTACGACGGAGGCGCCCTCGGCTCTCGGTTCGCTGATCTCGCCCGCTTCCAGCCAGGTGCCGGGCGTCGGCGCCGTCTGGGGGTCCGGCGGCGGACCGTCCGGTGAGGACGCGTCAGCGGCGGCGGCCTTCTTGCGTACCATCGGCGCGGCTTCGCCAGAGGCGATGGCTTTGCGGACGGCGCTGCCCTCCGCCTTCTCTGCAATGGCGTCCAGTTCTCCGGCAAGTTCGCGCATAGATGTCGGCCGGTTCTTGGGGAGTTTTTCCAGGCAGGACATGACGAGCTTGGCGAACTTGACCTTCAGATCAGCACGCAGGTTCCGTATCGACTCGGGCTCGGTCTGCGCGTGGGCCTCCAGTAGCTCCCGGGGATCCGGGATGTTGAAAGGAGGTTGACCGGCGAGCATGTGATAGAGGAGCGCGCCGAGCGCATAAATGTCGCTTGACTGCATCGCTGGATTGCCGGTGGCCTGCTCCGGCGAAAAGTATGGGAGCCGCCCTGCCGGACGCGACACGGCGGCGGCGCCAAAGTCGCAGATCTTCGCCACCCCGTCAGTCCCGACGAGGACGTTGTGCGGCGAAAGCCCGGAATGCAGGATCCCCTTGTCGTGTGCGGCCGCAACTCCGTGGGCTATCTCCGATGCAAGTCGCGACGCCTGGCCCAATGCCATCTGGCCGCTGAACTCCAGGTTGATGTCGAGGCTCTGCGGCAGAAGTTCCGTTGCGATGTAAAAGCGACCGCCCTCTCCGCCGATGTCAAAGACGCGGAGGATGTTCTCGTGTTGTACCGCTGCGATCTGGTTCGATGATTCCAGCAGTCCGCGCAGGCGATCCGGATTTCCTAGCAATGCTGCATTGGACACGCGTAGTGCGACGGAACGGCCGTCGGATGTATCGATGGCCTTGTAGACGGACGTCATCGGCGTCTCGGCTACCGGCTCAACGATCGTGTAGACGCCAAACTTTTCGGCGTCTTCAGGGGCCTGTTCGGCTGACCGCTCGGTGGACATGGACCCTTACTGTCGCTCCGCATGATCTGGTGCGTATAAAGGCGTCCGCCGTTGTGGCGCTCGATGGACACGGCCCGCAACGCGGGGACGCCTTTCCCAATATCAGAGAGAATGAAGGCCGTGACGAGTGGTTCTGCCGGGAAACGGGAATGCGGTAATCACAGCCCGTATCCCCGAGATAGCCGCAGGTAGATGTGCTGCGGCGGCTGTTCAAACTCGCACCCGTGGCGTCGCCCGGGCGACGTTGTGGTGTTTGCTGCCCCTAACCGGCGAGGCCGTTGTGTAGTATGGCCGCCAGTTTGATCGAACGCGGTCCGGGTGGGCCGTCATACCAAGCGCGAATTGGACCGGTGTATGAACGACTCTGGGGTTGCCCCCGATCCCGATCACGAGGACGTGTCGGACCTGTACTCAGGGTGCGACACGATGGTCTCCACCGGTGCGTCCTCCAGCGACGGAGCGACCCTGTTCGCGAAGAACAGTGACCGGCCGGCGGACGACGCACAGCCTCTTGAGTCGCACGCGGCGACGCAGGCCGCCGTCCCCGGCACGCAGTTTGTGAAGATCGGTGGCGCGGCCCCGGCCTACCGGCATGTCGGTTCACGCCCCGACTGGTGCTGGGGTTACGAGCACGGGTTCAACGAGCACCAGGTCGTGATCGGAAACGAGGCTCTGCCGTCCCTGTTGCCGGAGTCCGATGAGCCCAGGCTGGTCGGCATGGAGGTTCTGCGGCTGGCCCTTGAACGCGGGGCGACGGCTGAGGAGGCCGTTAACGTGATTACGGGCCTGGTAGCCGAGTACGGCCAGGGCAAGTTTTCCAACGACGCCGGGGTGCGGACCTACGACAACATTTATATGGTGGCCGATCCGGGCGAAGCCTACGTGGTCGAGACGGTCGGCCACGAGTGGGCCGTCCGGCCGGTATCCGGCGTTCACAGCATCAGTAATGTGAGCGGGATGGACGAGGCGGCACAGCTGTCGCCCGGCGCGGAAGCGCAGGCGATCAGGCACGGGCTGTTCGACCCGGCCAACGGGCGCGCATTCGCCTGGTCCGACGTTTACTCCGCCGTGGCCGACGCGAGGTCAGGCGCACGCCGCCAGTCCAGGTCGTCTTCGATACTTACCCACCATGAGGGGGAGATCGATTTCGGCAAGTTGATGCTCACGTTGTCCGACCACGGTTCGCCGGGTGGAGACCCCTCCCGGTTCGAGCCGGTTCCGGGCGATCTCCGGGGCATTTGTACCCACCCGCAACATGAGGGCGGAGCAACGGCCGCGAGCCTTGTGGCAGACCTGTGTGCGGATGGATCAAGGCTGCCCGTCTACTGGTGTGCTATGTACGCGCCGTGTATGGCCCTGTTTTTTCCGGTGTTCATCGAAGGGGAACTGCCGGAGGCGCTGTCGATCGGCGGCGGGGTTTATTCCGACGATAGTCCATGGTGGATGTTTCACGCGCTCGGGCAGGAGGGCTTTGCCGGCGGCTATGGACGCATGAAGGAGATCCACGAGGGCTGGTGGGACCTTCAAAAAAACATGTTCAGCTCGGCGTACGATATAGCGGTTCGTGGACGAGCCATGATCGACGCCGGAGATTCCGGAGCGGCGAGCGAGATGCTGACCCGATACATGAGGGACAACGCCGAAAGTATGTTGAACGTCGGGCGTGAAATGCTGAACGCTGGTACGTTCCGGGCAGTCCGGGCGCGTTGACGGAGTTCAATCGCAGGGACGCCCTGCTGGCGGCCGTAACGGCGTGCGGAGCTGCGGCGGAGGTATTACTGGCGCGTTTTCGGGACGCCGGCGATACCACGCTGGAGCGTAGCTTCAAGGCAGATGGCGGGCTTGTAACAGACGCCGACATGGCCTCGGACGGGGCGATAGCGGAAACACTGAACACGTTTGATGTGACCGACCGAATCGAGTCCGAGGAAAGCACTTCGGGCGTCGATGATTCAGAACTTCGCTGGGTAGTAGATCCGTTGTGCGGCACCGCTCCATACGCGGCCGGGCTCGGCCACTGGGGAGTCAACGTGGCCTTGATGGACCGTTGTGCGCCGTTACTGGGCGCGATCACGATCCCCACGATGCGAGAGACCCTCACATCTGTGTCCGGCCGAGGGGCGTCCAGAAACGGCGAGTCCTGGCCCGCGAAACCCCCGGCCGGCGAGCTGTCCGAGCAACTTGTCGACCTTGAGATCGCCGGGTCCGAGCGCGCGGCCCGGATGATGAGCGAAGGGGGCCTCAACTGGGTGCGTGGCGTGGATCACGTTGTCACGTACGCGTCGATGGCTTATCCGTTCAGCCAGCTATGCCTTGGAAGGCTTGCCGGCGTGGTCGCGTACGGCGTCGGCACGGTGCACCTCGCCGCTGGACTGGCTATTGCCGGAGAACTGGGGGTCATATTCACGGACGCGAATGGTGATGGCCTCGACTGGAATGCTGAGGATCCGTGGCCGGTGATGATCGCCGCCTGGCCCCATGCACATGCCGGATTACTGGAGTTGATGCGATGACATCTGGTCCCGGCGAAACGGGCGACGGCAGCGTCCCCGCCACTCCTGCTCCCGGTGGTTCCCCCGAGGCGCGCCAGTTGCGATACGCGGTCACGCCCTGGTCGGTGCAACGCCTCTACCGGCCCTTTATCTGGACATCGCTCCTCGTGGCGCTCATCTACGGATTTGGCACCGGCGCCGGGATGATGTTTGCGCCCGCGATTGGCATAGATCGCGGGTTGTGGTGGATCGTTCACGGACAGGCGCACGGCGTGGCGCAGATCTTTGGCTGGGCCGGGTTGTTCCTCATGGGCGTCTCGTTCCATGTCGTCCCACGGTTCCGGAACGGGCCGATGGACTTCCCGTGGCCGCAACGAGCGGTCCTGGTGCTGATCGTGCTCGGCGTAACGCTCAGGTTCTTCGGCCAGTCGCTGCATCGCCGTCCGTTCAGCCCGGACCTGCTGGACGCGTCCGGAGTCGTGTTGCTCGCCGGCATGCTGATCTATGCGGGTGTGATCGGCCGGGCGTTGTACCGGGGCCAGAACTCCCGCTTGCAGTCGGAGGTGTGGGTGTTGTCGGCGATCATCTGGGGCGTGATCGCGGCGGCGCTCCACGCTCGGATAGTTTTCCGGATGGCGGATACGGACGCCATTGCCGCGCCGGGGCCGTGGAACATCGCCATGATCGATGCCGGTCTGGTCGGGTTCCTGATCATCTTCATGCTTGGTGTGACGACGCGGGCGGTGGTCGGTTTCCTTGCCCTCAAACCGACCCGGCGCTGGCTCACGTGGATTGCGCTGGTTCTGCTGAATCTCGGGACTGCCTGGCATGTGGTTGCACGATACAGCGAAGAGTCGGATGAGACGGCGGCGGTGGGACTACTCATGCAGGCCGCCGGGTTCGTGGTGTTTATCGTTGCGCTGCGCGTGTTTGAACCTCCGGCCCGGAAGAACACCTATATCGAGGGCACGTACGTGCGCTACGAGTGGATCATCCGTGCCGCGTTCGGCTGGTTGCTCGTGGCCGCGGGACTGATTGTCCTGGACGCCATCGGCATGCTTAACGATGACGCGATCCTTTCAGCGCCCTTGTCCGCTCCGATAACCCACGTCTTCACTCTCGGTTTCGTAACGATGATCATTTTTGGCGTTGGCTTGCGAATGCTGACGCTGTTTGAGGGTACTGAGGCGCCGATGCACTGGCTGATGGATGTGGCGTTTGTGGCGCTGAACGCGGGGGTGGCGCTGCGCCTGGTATTCGGATTCGGGTCGCTCCCGGGCGCAGACCAGTTCCAGGGGCTTTCCGGCGCGCTTGGACTCCTGGCGCTCGTGGCGTTCGGGATTGTGCTGCGGCGTTCCTTTTCGGCGAAACAGCGGGCCAGTTACGCGCGCCGGGCCGCGGCCGCCGGCATGGAACGGTTTGCCCAGGTGCGGGTTGGACGGGCCGGGCGGGGACCTGCGGGGAACGCCGCCTTTGGAACCGTATCGAGCGCTCCGGCCGAAACTGCGCCCGGAAACAGGTCCGGGGACGACGATACGCCCGAGTCGCCGGGCAACGGCCCGTCCGACGAATCGACAGATGAGGGAGGCCAGACATGAGCGCCGAGAATCCGCCGAAACTTCTTCCGCTGGATGAGGACTGGGACCGCGCGGTCGCGGTGGCGGCGCATCCAGACGATCTCGAATACGGCGCAGCGTCGGCGATCGCACGATGGACGGAGCAGGGCAAGGAGATCACCTATCTGTTGCTCACGCGCGGGGAGGCGGGCATAGACGGGATGCACCCGCGTGACGCCGGCCCGTTGCGCGAAGCAGAAGAGGTGGCCGGGGCGGCGAAGGTCGGCGTTACGACGGTCGATTTCCTGGACTACACGGACGGCGTTATCGAGTACGGAATGGACCTGCGACGGGACATCACCCGTGCGTTCCGTAAGTACAGACCGGAAATCGTGATCAGCGGGAACCACCGGTTGCTGTTCCCGAGTGGCAAGCTCAACATGGCGGACCACCGCTGGGCCGGCCTCGCAGTGCTGGACGCCGCCCGTGGCGCCGGCAACCGCTGGATCTTCCCGGAGCTTCTGGAGGAAGGGTACGAGCCCTGGGACGGAGTCCGCTCGGTGCTCACAGGAGGGTCCGGCAGTCCTACTCACGGTGTCGATGTCACGGACACGCTGGATCGCGGAATCGCCTCGCTCAAGGAACACAGAAGGTACATCGAGGGGCTGTCGTTCGATTTCGATCCCGAAGAGTTTCTGACATGGGGCGCGGCGGCGGCGGGAGAGAGGCTCGGCGTGGATTACGGCGTCATGTTCGAGGTGATCGGGATTTAGTTGGCGCGCGACGCGGTATTTGCGCGCACGCTAATAACGAAAGCTCTTATTCCGCTGAATGGCTATTCAGTGGAATAACGGACAAATCCACTCGTAATTAAATGTCGGAGCCGCTGGCTCCTTGACCGGCCCATGTGCGGGGCATAATCTCGTGCGGCGATTCATAACACCCGAAAACCGTGGCAGCTACGAACTGCCAGAGGAATTCCATGGGACACATCGTTAACCACGTCCACCTGAAGTCAGAAGACCCCGGAAAGACAGCCGACTGGTTCGTCGAGGCGTTTGGCGTCGAGATCCGCGGCGACACCGTTCGCGAGGCCGGCGGCGACCGATTTATCAACTGTTTTGATGGAAACGGCTTCAACATCAACATCTCCGGACAGCGCGTAAACCTGGGCGAGCAGATGGAGCCTGCGAGCGCAGAGACGCGCTTCGGGCTGGAGCATTTCGGCTTTGACGTCGATGATATGGACTCTGAACTCGAGCGCCTGAAAGGTCTCGGAGCAGAGTTGAAGGAAGGCCCGATTGAAGCCGCCGGCGGTCTCAAGATCGCGTTCATCTCCGCTCCCGGACCGATCCGTATCGAGCTTATTCAGCGGCCCTAGCAGGCGGCGGATTTGATTCAGAACGTCCGGGCCATCGTGTCCGGGCGTTTTTGCTTCCGGCGGGAACGCGTATGGAGACGACTCTGTGGCGTTTGAAATAAACCACATCCACCTGAAAGCTCCCGATCCGCGTCGCACCGCCGAGTGGTACGTAAAGGCATTCACGTTCGAGATCATCAGCGACACGGTCCGTTCCTTCGGCGATCGTCGTCTCAACTGCAAGTCCCCGGGCGGGCTGGTCGTGAACATATCGAGTGCCCGCGATGGGGAGACGATGGCGGACGGCGATGCCGGGTCACACTGGGGACTGGAGCACTTCGGCGTAGATTCGGACGATCTGCTTGCCGATATCGAGCGCCTCGGCGCGCTCGGCGCTCCGCTTCTTGAAGGGCCGATCGACATCCCCGGCGGCAACCTCGTGGCGTTCGTACAGGGCCCGGACGACGTCAGGATCGAAGTGGTACAGCAGAGGTAACAACCCGGACCGATTCACCAGGATTTCCGACAGGCTGCCAGGGGAGTTCCCATGACCGAGGACAGGCTCAACATAGCTCTCGTCGGAGCGGCCGGGCTGGTCGCAGCTCCGGCGCACCTGAATTCGATACCGCTTATCGAGCGGATGAACTTCGCGGCGGTGTGTGACGTGGATGCCGATGCCGTTCAGTTGCTGGCCCGAGAGCGCGGGGTCGACAAAGCCTATTCCAGCTATGAAGAGTTGCTCGCTGATCCGGATATCGACGCCGTGGACCTGGTTACTCCGCCGTTCATGCACGCCGAGATGGCCATCGCAGCGGCACGCGCCGGGAAGCATGTGTACGTCGAGAAACCGATGGCCCGCAGTCTTGGCGAAGGGCGTGCGATGGTACAGGCGGCGGCCGATGCCGGTGTCCGGCTCCAGGTGGGCGAGAGTTACATATTCCACGGGCCGCACGTCATAGCGCGAGACCTGATCGACGCCGGCGAGATCGGCGAAGTATTGCAGGTTCGTGAGACCAGGGATCCGTGGGTTTTCAATGAGACGGAAAACGCGCGCCTTGACGGGCGGGGCCACCACATCGCATGGCGTTACGATCCGGAGCTATCAGGTGGCGGCGACTTCCCGTGGATGATGGACCACGCGCCGCATTTTTTTGCCACAGCACGTTTGTTCAACGGCATGACCGCGATCGAGCGCGTCAACGCGATGGCGCGGCCGCATGGTGAAGGTCGGGAGGCGCACCTGCGCGGCGTCACCGCGGTCACGTGGATGTACGAGGGCGGAGAGGCCGACGGGTTGTGGATGCAGGCCGATATGGGGGCGGAGGCGGCCCGGTACATCGGGTTTCGCACGGAGGTGATCGGAACCAGAGGCACGCTTCTCGTTTTTGGAGAGGGTGGCGGCTCGGCGCCGGGTTTCCCGCAGGTCGCCCCGGTCACTCTTATCGCCAACGGGACCGAGAAGTATTTCGACCCAGAAGAGGGGGAGGACCGGTCCTGGGCGTCGAACAATTCTTACTACGACCGCGCCCACGGCAACACGCTGCGCCATTTTGCGGACACGGTGCTGGACGGCATACCGTCGCTGTATACGCCTAAAGACGGGATCGCAGACCTGACCGCCACGCTCGCCACGATCAAGAGCGCGATGGACGGAAGGCCGATAGCGCTGTCCGATGTGCCGGACGACTGGACGGCGTACGGGGCGGGATGATTCTAGATAAGAGGAGAGTCCTTTGAAGATCACTGACGTAGAGGTCATATCGTTCCGGTTGCCTACTAATAGTCGTGGCACCAAGTGGGGCTACGGCGAGGTCGCAGAAAAGCATGACGGAGTTCAGTCGATAACCCGCATCTCTACCGATAGCGGCGCGACTGGTTATGCAACCGGCGGCGTCCACTCCTACTTCTACGGCACTAACGCTGCGGAGGTGGAGTCGGTCATCAAGCCCATGCTCATCGGGCAGGACCCGTGGGATCGGGAGCTGCTCTGGAACTGGATGGCGCAGCACCGCGGCATTTCCGAGGGTTTGCTCGGCAACATCGACTCGGCGTTGTGGGACCTGGCGGGGCGTGCGTCCGGGGTTTCCGTGGCGAAGCTGCTGGGTCGTGCGCGCACTAAAGTGAAGGCTTACGGCAGTACCGCGCCAAACCTCGGACGCCCGGACGTTTACGCCGATCTTGCACGAGCGTGCAAGGAACGCGGTTACCAGGCGTTCAAGGTCCACGCCTATATCTTTATGGATCCGAATACGATGACCCCGACGCCCGGCAAGCCTGCTTCACCGCGCGAGGACGTCGAGGTGTGCGAGGCCGTCCGTGACGCCGTTGGCCCGGACATGACGCTGATGCATGATCCGTGGGGCGTCTATTCGTACCAGGAGGCGGTTTACGTGGGGCGGGAGCTGGAGCGGCTTGGCTTCTATTTCTTGGAGCACCCTATGGACGAGCGACGCACGGAGCCTTATCGCCGTCTCTGCGCCGAGCTGGACATCCCGGTGTGCTCTCCCGAACTGACGGCCGGGATGCACTACAGCCGGGCGGAATGGCTGCTCCAGAAGGCTTCAGATATCGGCCGAATCGACGTTAATTTCGGCGGCATCACGGCGTGCAAGAAGGCCGTCGATATGTACGAGTCGTTTGGCGTGCCGTGCGAGATGCACGTCGGCGGACACGGGAACGCCGCCATTCTCGGGGCGACGACCGAGGAGACATGCGAGTTCTTCGAGCGGGGATTGCTGTCCCCGGACGTGGACTACGATCAGCCGCCGCTGTACCTGAACACGCCGTGCGACCCGATGGACGAAGAGGGTTTCGTGCACCTCCCGGACGGACCCGGGCTGGGTTACGACTTCAACTGGGACTACATCAACGACAACCAGATCGGCGGGACCAACCGGCCTTGAATCTGACGATGGCGCCCGGGCACGATAGATACTTCCGTAGGACACCTCATGAAAATCATCGACACGCATCACCACCTCTGGGACCTCGAGAACAACCGCTACCCGTGGCTTCAAACGCCGATCGACCACTTTGCGGGCGACTACTCGAAGATCCGCCGGACGTACCTGATTTCTGACCTGATAGCGGACGCATCTGAGGGTCCGTACGAGCTCGTGAAGTCGGTCCACGTCCAGGCCGAATGGGATCACGAGGGCGACCCGGCCGGCGAGACGGCGTGGCTCCAGGGAGTGGCCGATTCACCAGAAGCAAACGGCCTGGTGTCGGCCATCGTTGGGAATGCCGATTTTTTCTCGCCGGACGTTGAGGGCGTGCTGGAACGGCATGCGGCGCACGCAAACTTTCGCGGTATTCGCCAGATGTTGAACCACTCTCAGGACAATCCCGGTCTGAACTTCATCGATCGCGGCGATGCGATGGACGATCCGGCGTGGCGGGACGGTTACCGCCTGCTGGCGAAGTTCGGGGCGTCGTTCGATCTCCAGATATGGCCGTGGCAGCTTGAGATGGCGGCCCGGCTCGCGAGCGACATCCCGGAAGTTCCGATCATCCTGAATCACACCGGAATGCCGTACGCGTCCGTTGCCGCCGCACGCCGCCAGTGGGACGCCGGGATGCGGGCGCTTGCGTCGACGCGAAACGTGTCCGTCAAGATATCGGCGCTCGGGATGACCGATCCAGACTGGACCGCCGACGACATCCGGCCGTGGGTCGAGGGAACGATCGAGATCTTCGGGGTCGACCGCTGCATGTTCGCCTCCAACTTCCCGGTGGACAGCATGACGAGCGACTACACGACGATCTGGGCTGCGTACGACGAGATCACGAGCGGGCTACCCGACGCGGATCGCCAGAAGCTGTTCCACGACAACGCCGTGAGGTACTACCGGCTGTAGTTGTGGGAGGGGAGCGGAGCCGGGCCGAGGTCCTGTCTGGCCGATAAACGACAGAGCGGGGCGTTGGCCGCGGTTGCCACCGTGTCCCATCCCGGCGCCGCGGGTAAACTTCCTCCAATTGCATCCTTCACCATTCCCGATACCTTCCCGGAGAGTTGAATGTCGCCCGTCAAAGACAAGTACGATGTCGTCGTGGTCGGCGCAGGCAACGCTGCCTTGAGCGCCGCCATCGCCGCGCATCTTGGTGGCGCAAGCGTACTGGTGCTTGAGAAAGCGCCCGAGGCGGCGCGGGGCGGCAACTCATACTTCACGGGCGGAGCAGTTCGATTTCCGTACGATGATCTGGATGACCTGATCCCGCTGCTCGGCGAGATATCGGACAGCGAGCGGGAGCAGATCGACGTCGGGTCATACCCTCGCAGCGCCTTCTACGATGACCTGATGCGCGTCACCGGCGGCAAGTCCGACCCGGAGCTGGCGGAAGTTCTCGTGAACAACGCCCACGACACGGCCGTCTGGCTCCGGGAGCAGGGCGTCCGCTGGGGTCTCATGTACAGCCGCCAGTCGTTCAAAGTGGACGGCGTCTACAAGTTCTGGGGTGGGCTCGCCTGCGAGACCGTCGGCGCCGGCAAAGGCCTGGTTGATTCGCTTTTCGACCGCACTGTGGACCTGGGCATCGATATCGCGTACGGGACCATGGGCGACCACCTCCTGATCGACCAGCAGGGCGGAATACGGGGCATTGCGCTGCGTGGCCCGGACGGCCTCACGAAGGTCGCTGCCTCATCGGTGGTGCTCGCCTCCGGTGGCTTCGAGGCCAACGCCGAGATGCGCACCCGGTACCTGGGTCCGGGCTGGGACATGGCCAAGGTCCGTGGCACCCGGTACAACACCGGGGACGGCATCCGCATGGCCCTGGAGATCGGTGCTCGCTCGCACGGGCATTACAGCGGCTGTCACGCCGTTGCGTGGGACGCGGGAGCGCCGGACGAAGGCGGGGACCGAAACATCGCCGACCTGTTCCAGAAGCACTCGTACCCGCTTGGCCTGATCGTCAACGTGAACGGCGAGCGTTTCGTGGACGAGGGCGCGGACTTCCGCAACTACACCTACGCCAAGTACGGCAAGGAGATCCTGAACCAGCCGAACCGGCTGGCATTCCAGGTGTTCGATTCACAGGTCACGGACATGCTGCGGGACGAATATCACATCCGTGAGACGACCAAGTTCGAGGCGAACACAATCCGGGACCTGGCCATCGGGCTGGACATCGACGCTGATGCACTGGAACGCACCGTTTCCGACTACAACGCCGCCGTGCAGGACACGCATTACAACCCGGCGGTTCTGGACGGTAAGACGACCGTCGGGATCACGCCGGAGAAGACCAACTGGGCCCTCCGCCTGGATAAACCCCCATACACCGGATACGCCGTTACCTGTGGCATTACGTTTACATTCGGCGGACTCAAGATCGACACCACGGGTCGTGTCATCGACACACAGGATCAACCGATTCCCGGGCTGTACGCGGCGGGCGAGCTGGTCGGTGGGATCTTCTACGAGAACTACCCGGGCGGCTCCGGCATCACGAACGGTTTCGTTTTCGGCAAGATCGCCGGTACGGGCGCCGCAGAGCACGCCACGGCATGAGCCAGGGGCCGGATGAGGCTGCTCCAGTTCGTGCTGGTTTGCTGCGCTGGCTTCCCGCTATCGCGATAACGGCGGCGATGGCGATCGCGGTCACGCTCGTCATCCGCAGCAATGAGTTGTTGGACGGCGAGAGGACGCTGACGCGCTGGTTCAGCGACCTTGACGTGATCGGGATTCGGTCCCTCGTGGACGTTCTCGACTTTATCTCCAGAGATGAAATCGCTCCGGTAGTGTTCGTTGTGATCTTCCCGATCGCGTGGCGGACATGGGGCCGTTACGCGGCGCTCACTTACATCGCTACCGGCGGCATCACGGCGCTGACCCGGATCACGGACCTGGCGTCACGGCCGCGGCCGACCGAAGACCTCCAGTGGACCGAGGCGGTGTTCGGCGCCGGCGGCTACCCGAGCGGCCACGTCATATACGCGGTGCTGGTATTCGGCATACTCGCCTATCTTGCGGGCAGATACATGACCCCGGGCCGGCCCCGCACGGCGCTGCGAGTCCTCCTCGTGATGCTCGTGGTCACGATGGGTCCGGCAAGAGTGATAAACCTGGACCACTGGGCGGGAGATGTTATCGGTTCATACCTGCTCGCCCTGCCGTTCCTACTAACCGCCATCTGGCTGCACCCCCGGCTCCCGGGATGGCTGTCTGGCCTGCCGAGGATCAGAAAATTGATCGGGGCTGACCGGGAGGTGTGAACCCTTCTCTCGGCGGGAGAACGCTGGGATGAGGGAGAAGGTACGTAACGACAAGTACAGACGCCCGGAACGGAGGCTCGCTCTATAAAGACCCCTCCGCTTCGGTCGGGATGGGCATATATGCCCGGGATGACATTTCGGACGGTTGATTGTTAGTCAGAGCGAGCGAGTGGTCTACGATTCCCCCTCTCCCGGTGGGAGAGGGTTGGAGTGAGGGAGGTTAAAGGTCCATCCTGGCACTGCTCATGGCCCGGAACGATTAACCACTCCCGTACCCCCCTCCAGATCCAGGGGGGTAGATAAGAACCCCTTCAAGACAGCAGCAACGGCGACTCCTCGCCAGCTACCAAAACCACCTAAACTCTCTTACCTGCACCGCTTTAACGCAGCTCGCCACATTCAACATAAGGACCGCACGTGACAGACCGCCGGAGTTACTGGGCATGGGGCATGGAGTCCCAGGAGCCGACGCCCGCAAAACGTGAAGCCGCGGCGAAGGCGATGTCGGAGCGATTCGGCGTTCCTCTCAACACCGTGCAGCCGCGCTCCGTGGATCAACTTGACCTGCGTCCGTCCCGTATTACACCTCCGGCGACGCTGTCGGAGATAACAACCACCGACACGTACGAACGCGCCTTCCACACCTACGGGCACAGTTTCCGGGACCGCGTGCGCAAGTTCGCCGCCGACTTCACGAATCCGCCTGATGTTGTTGCGTACCCTCGGAATGAAGCCGATGTCGCAGCGCTGCTGGACTGGTGCGGCAGCGCGGGATACGCGACCACGCCCTTCGGCGGCGGATCGTCGGTGGTTGGCGGCGTCGAAGCGCCCGAGGGCTACGACGGCATCGTGACGATAGACATGACGCGCATGGATCGGGTACTTGAGGTCGACGATGTTTCAAGGGCTGTGCACGTGCAGGCCGGCGCGCTCGGCCCGGTGCTTGAGGCGCAGCTAAAGCCTCACGGATTCACGATGCGACACTTCCCGCAGAGCTTTGAATATTCAACCGTCGGCGGCTGGATCGTCACACGCTCCGGCGGCCACTACGCCACCAACGAAACCCGGATCGACGAGTTTGTCGAATCGATCCGCATGATGACCCCGGCCGGCCCGTGGGAATCGTTCCGTCTTCCCGGGAGCGGCGCGGGGCCGAGCCCGGACCGGCTTGCGCTCGGAAGTGAGGGCATCCTCGGGGTCGTCACGGAGGCCTGGATGCGCATACAGGGCCGGCCACGCTTCCGGGCGTCCACGGGGATCTCGTTCCCGTCGCTGGAGTCGGTGTCCGAGGCCGCTCGCGGCATAGCGCAGGCCAAGCTCTGGCCCGCCAACCTGCGCGTGCTGGACCCCGGAGAAGGAGCGGCGATGGCGGGACTGGACGGCAAGACCGCCATCCTGATCGTCGGGTTTGAATCGGCCGACGTTCCGCAGGACGCGTTCATACGCGAGGCGGTGTCCATAGCCCGAGACGCGGGAGGAGAGGTGGACGACGACGAGATAGTGATTTCACCGGCTCCCTACGGAGCAATAACGAGCAGTGATGCCGCCGGACGGCAGGGGGCGGTTGGCGCATGGCGTGAGGCCTTCATAAGCCTGCCCTACGACTGGAACGACATCACCGGCCTCGGCATCATCGCGGACACGTTTGAAACGTCCATCACGTGGGACCGGTGGCCGGAGTTCGACCGCGCTGTTCGCGGCGCCATGCAGGACGCCATGGATCGCGTCTGTGGTGGCGGAACCGTGACGGCCCGCTTCACGCACATCTATCCGGACGGCCCCGCCCCTTACTACTCGTTCACGGTGCTCGGAAAGCCCGGCTCGGAATTGTCCCAGTGGGCGGAGATCAAGACGGCCGCGTCGGACGCGGTGATCGCCGCCGGGGGTACCATCACCCACCACCACGCCGTCGGGCGCGATCATCGGCCCTGGTACGACAGGCAGCGGCCTGAGCCGTTTGCGGCCGCGCTCAAGGCGGCGAAGAAAGCCGTCGATCCATCAAGTATCCTCAACCCCGGCGTCTTGATAGACCCGTAAGCCAGCTAACAACAGAGAGCCAAAGGGACCCACAAATGGCCGTCTACTCCGTTTCAGACATCACCGTCAAAGACCCCGAGGCGTACAGGGAATACATGGCGCTGGCGGCGCCGCTCGTCGAGAAGTTCGGCGGCCGTTACCTCGTGCGAGGCGGCCAGGTGACTCCGGGCGAAGGCGGATGGGTGCCCAACCGCGTGGTCATCCTTGAGTTCCCGGACGACGAGTCGATGGTGGCCTTCAGAACCTCACCGGAGTATGCGCCGGTCGGCGAGATTCGTCACAGGGCCGCCGACACGAAATCATTCAAAGTTGAAGGCGTGTAGCCAGACTCGGTTCGTGACTTCTGATCAGTCAGGGAAGTGTACTAATTGTCCGTTTACATAATTGCCGACATAGAGATTAAAGACGAAGCGGCGTACAGGGAGTACCAGGCACTGGTTCCGGCCACGATCGAAATGTACGGGGGCAAGTACCTGGTCCGCGGCGGGGAGGCGACGGTCGTCGAGGGCGATTGGGCCACGAACCGGGTTGTTGTGCTGGAGTTTCCGGATGCCGAGACGGCGCAGCGATGGGCCACGTCCCCGGAGTACGCGCCGGTAGCGGAGATCAGGCATCGCGCAGCTAACTCAAAGGCGATCATCGTGGAGGGGGTCTAGGCGAATCACCGTACGGGCGGATTGGTATCCGCCCGACGCCCGTCCTTCGAGAACCTCAGGAGACGGGCGTGACTCCGATCAACATCTCGTTCAGGCCACTGGCCGTTTCCGATCTCGATAACGTCGTGGTCTGGGCGCGGGAAGAAGAGGTCGCCTTCTGGTGGCACGAAACCGACTCGACGGAGGACGTGCTTCGCGCTAAATGGGAAGCGCGTGCCCGGAGCGAAGATGAGAAGACGCGTATCTTCATCATCAGCGTAGATACCGCCGACATCGGCGTGATACAGACATACCGGCTCGCCGACTACCCGGATCATGCCGCCGAAGTCCAGCTTCCCGATTCCTCGGGTATTGACGTCTTCATTGGGATTCCCGAATGGCGAGATCGCGGAGTCGGGACCGCTATCGTTCGTCAGTTCGTGGCAGAAGTGGTGTTCGCTGATCAGTCAGTGCAACGCTGCGCGATCGATCCTGAGCCAGAAAATCGGCGCGCCATCCGCGCCTATGAAAAGGCGGGGTTCCAGCACGTCCGGTCTTATCGGTCACAAGCCAACGACGTGGATGTTTACCTGATGGCCACGGAGCGCGCTGATTAGTTGCCCCCCTCCCGGTGGGAGAGGGTTGGGGTGAGGGAGGTTAGAGGTCTGGGACCGAACGTTTTTTATTTGATGGACGGTCTATCGGTGAAGGTCCCTCGTCCTTCCGGGTCCGGAAGGATCGGGATGACATGGTGGGCCAGGCGTGGGACCCATCGGCACTTTCACTCCCGGTCAAAATCCACGCTGCGTAGATCGCGCGTCGGGCGGGTCAGGTGCCCTTCGATCACAGGCCCTCCGGACCGTTTCTCCGCCCGCTGATGGTAGTAACGTCGGCCTATGTACGCGATGAAACGCGGCAATCCCCACCGTATTAACGGGAACAAAATGATCGGGACGAGGATTCGTAGAAAAACGCCCATTGGTGGTCCGCTCAGCCCGGGAGCTGGTCGATCCGTTCTCGTGAGAACTGGTTGATGTCCCGTGCGATCTCCAGTGCACGCTCTGAATCGTACGCCTCGTAGACCTCCGCTGGCACGCCTCCCGGCAGCCCGCCCGGGTAGCGTGCGCCGGAGTAATGTTTGTCTAACAGGGGACCGATCGATTTCATGAAATCGAACGACGGCTCTACGGCCATGGCGTCCTCGCACAGATCTGCCAGCGAATGGCCCCAGACCATCTCCGCCCCCCGGGCGAGTAGATAGCCGGTCACCGCCTTCTCGGCGGACTGGTGACACAGGAAGCACGCCAGAGCGTGCCTGCCGGAAGCCGCGACAAATTCCGCATCCGCTAGATCAGTGGCCGACTGCGTCATCCATCTTTCGGCGTTCTTGAGCGCTGCCGGATCAGCCAATGATCACCTCTCCGTCACGTTCAACGGCCACGAGCAGGGGATCGGTCTCGACCAGCTCCTCGTACTCTTCGGGCGTGTAGACGAAAAAACTCGTATCCAGCCGCGGCCGGAGATGCGTCACCCAGAAATCAGACCTCCGGTGGAACTTCTCGTCCGTCACCTGGACAACCACCAGTTCCAGCGCCGTCTCCGGCGTCACGCGCCCAACCGCCAGGTCACCGGTGAGCGCGACGCGCATCGCTCCCAGCGGCGGCATTTCGATTCGGAGCCGTTCGAGCTCCGACTCCAGCATCTGCTTCCGCTGCCCTGCGAAGCCGTACATCATCGGCAAGCCGCGTACCTCCAGGTTTCTGGGGCGTCTGGGCCTGATAAATCGAGAGGCGTCCCGAAATGTCCGGGGCGCCTCTCATACAACGTCCTGTTTTCGGCGCCTAAACCGTGTACAGCGTCGGGTGGTTCGGGACCGGGGCGATCTCCTCCGGCGTCAACTCGTAGGCCAGCTTGTTGTAGACCTGGATCCTGTGGCTTCCGAAGTCCGGGATGTACATGCGTCCTCGGTCGTCGAAACGCACCGAGGCTGGTCCGCGCAGCCGCTTTTGCTGCTCCGTGTTCGCCATCTCCCGGTTACGCAGCACGGCGGGATTGGCCCTGACGTATATCTCGCCGCTCTTCGAGAGGGTGGCGTCGCCGATGAACTTATCGACGTACTTGCCGGCCGGGTTGAACAACTGAACCCGGTTATTGCCGCGATCCGCTACATAGATGTCCCCGTGGTGATCGACCTCGACGCCGGCCGGCCGGTGAAACTCGCCATCGCCGGAGCCGGATGAGCCGAACTCCATGATGAACTCGCCGCCCGCCGTAAACCGCTGCACACGGTCGTTGTGCCAGTCCGCCACGAGGATGTCGCCCTCGCCCGTCACCGTGATGCCCCAGGGCATGTCGAACTCGCCCGGGCCACTCCCCTTCGAACCAAAGCTCGACAGGAACCTGCCGTCCTTGGTGAACCTCTGAACGCGGTGATTGAGGGTATCGACCACAAGCAGGTTCTCGTCGGCGTCAAAAGCGATGCCAGAAGGGCGATTCAACTGGCCCTTACCGGAACCCTCCTCGCCCCATTCACCAAGGTCCGTGCCGTCCTGTCTGAACTTGATGATCTTGTGGCTGCCCTCGTCGGAAACGTAGAGCGTGCCTTCGGCGTCCCGGATCATCTGGACCGGCCAGAGCAACTTGCCGCCGCCCAGCGTGTCCAGGTCGTCATCGTCCCAGTTCGTCCGGCGGATGTTGCTTCCGCCCAGTCCCGGGCTATCCGCGCGGCACAGGACGTAAAGCTCATCGTTGTCGCCGATCACGATGTCCATGCAGTACGTCGTCACGCGGCGCATGCCGAGCGTCGTCAGGAACGGGTAACCGGCGCGCAGGAGCGCATAGGGCGGGCTGCCGGGTTTCGTGGCCGATTTCAAAGTCATGGTCGCTCTCCGAAATTCAGGGAAGTCTGGGTGCGGCTGGCGAAACTGAGGGAGTTTGTTCCCTGGTTTACGCCGACGCTGTCTTTTTGTAGGGGTGGAGCTGCTCGAAAACCCCGCCGACGATCGGCTCCGGGTCGACGTTCAAATGCTGCTGAAGCATCGTGCCGTATACGCCCCGGAAGTCAAACGTGTGGGCCAGATCTTCGTCCCGCTCCCAGTCCGCTCTTTCCAGCGACGGGTACTCGGCATACAGCCCGCCTTCTACGTTGTCGCCGATGATGAACGCGCCGCCGCCGGAGCCGTGGTCGGTCCCGGAACCGTTGTCCTTGATGCGACGGCCGAACTCGGTGAACACGAGCATGGAAACATTGTCCGCTGCATCGTGCTCACGCAGATCCTGCCAGAAGTCGCTTATCGCCCCGGTCAGCTCTGCGAGCAGCCGAGCGTGTGTCGGCACTTCCTGTGCGTGGTGGTCGTAACCGCCGTGCTGCGTGTAGAAGATCCGCGTGCCAAGGTCCGCCGTGTGGACCCGGGCGACGTCACGAAGCGATCTGGCGATCGGGTTATCCCCGTACTCAATCGTGGAGGTGTATTTCTGCGGAGCCACCTTGATCATGTCGGCGCCGGAGAGAACGCTCTGGCCGGTGTCGCCAAAGTAGTCCATGACAAGCCCGGAGCCGACGGCCGGCGTGTACATGCGCTTGAAGATAGCGAGGTCCTCGGCGCGTCGCTGGTCGGCCTCGACGCTGGTCATCAGGCCGTAGTTGTCCAGGTCGTCGACCGAGGTTGCGACGACGCCCGGAGCGGCCAGCGCGCGTGGCAGGCCGCGCCCGAAACTTACGGCGGTGAGAGGGTTCTCCGAGTTCGGATCGAACTGCTTGATCACCTTGGCCAGCCAGCCCTCGGTTGCGATTATCTCCGGCTCACACGTGTGCCAGATGTCCATCGAACGGAAGTGTGATCGCGAGGCGTTCGGGTAGCCGATGCCCTGCACGACCGCAACTTTTCCGTCCTCGAACATGCCCTTCAAGGGAGCGGCGTCCGGGTGGAAGGCCAGCGTGTCATTAATCGGGAGTGACTTGTCCTCCGGTATCCCGACAAGCGGCCGGTTGTCGTAGTACATACCGGCCGTGTACGGGATGAGCGTGTTCATGAAGTCGTTGCCGCCCGAGAGCTGCACGACAACCAGTACGGGATCTTTCTTCCCGCTAGCGCCGTTTCCATTCGTCGTCATGTCTGAGGATCCTCCCCTGGATTGCGGTGGCCCCGTTCGTCTGGTCCCGGGCCGTTACTGTTGCGACAGAACTGGATGGCCGGCTCGTTCAAAGAGCGGCCAGTGAATCAAGAAAATCAGGCGAACTGGTACTCCCGTGATGCGACCGCAAGCGCCAGCATCCGGGCGATCCGGTCCTCGCTTTTGGTGCGATCTGAAGCACTGCCGAAGCCGAGGTCGCCGTCAAGCTCGGCGAGCTGCAACAGCGCTGCGCGCGTCTCGTTGCCGACCTCAATCGGTCCGGCTAGGTCCAGTACGCCGTCCACTAGCTCGGCCGGGGTGATCGGGTCACCTGAACCGGACAGGCGTTCGATGATCGCCTTCGTGCCGGGCGTTTCCGGGTTTCCGACGCGGGCCGTGGCGAAGTTGATGCGCTCGGTGAGCGTCCCCCCATCGATCCACTCCTTGCCCGTGTGCCAGCCCTCCACCGTCGGCGGGTCCATCAGTTTCTGACCCATAACGATGCTCGCCGCGTCCAGTGTCGGAAGGCCGGGCTCGATCTCCCGAAACTCGCCCGAGAGTTTGATGGTGCCGGCGATGAACTCGGCCGGGCACTTGACCCGTTTCGAGCGTGCCCCCTTGAAGAAGTCGGAAAGGAACAGTGTCTTCATCACGGTCCGGATGTCCGCATCCGAGTCCATGTACGCCTTCACCAGGATGTCGATGGCCTCCTGATCCTGTGGGGGGTCCACACTCCAGGCCGGGACCTGTGGCTCGTCGGCGACGAAGAAGTTGTAGATGTGGCGGCAGATGAAACGGGCGTTGGCTTCCTGCTTGACGATGATGTCGATTATGTCGGCGCCGTCCAGGTTGCCGGTGACGCCGAGGAAAGTCTTGTCCGAGTTGTCGTGATCTTCGGGCCGGAACTCGAATTTCGCGTTGTAGTGGCCGAAGGGGTACAGCGGAAGCGGCTGTTCAAACGTCCATCCGGTGAAGGCGCGTGCTGCGTCTTTCACATCCGGCTCGTCGTAGGTCCCAATGCCCATCGAGAAAAGTTCCAGCAGTTCCCTGCCGTAGTTCTCGTTAGGCGCTTCGCCGTGATTCTCCGAGTTGTCCAGCCAGTAGCTCATGGCCGGGTCCTTTGAGAGATCGAGTAGCAGTGTGCGGAAGTTGGCGAGTCCGTTCTTCCTGAGCATCTCGATGTGGTCGACCATGGACGGCGTGTGCTCGCTCTTGGTCCAGCCGGTTGCGAACACGTGGTGCCAGAACAGGGTCATCTTCTCTTCCAGCGGGCGCCGGGTGTTCACCATCCGCCAGAACCAGCGGCCGTTCCACACGCCCGGGTTGTCCTTGTTGGAGAAGATGTGGGGGTAGAACCGTTCGAGGGCATCTTCATCCAATGGCTCGAACCGCTCCGGGTTTACGAGGTCGTCAACAACCTCTTCATAAGGCCGTGCCGCGTACTCCTCGAGTTCGTCACGTGAAGAGCCAAAGCCTGCACGTCGGAGCAGGTGGGCCATCGTAGTGAGCCGTTCATCCGCCATCGGATCCTCCTGGATTAGTCACAGCCGCGCCATGACCCGTCGATACCCTGAATTAGCCCCGGTTACGGTCATTAAAATGAGCCGATACGTTGAGCGCCTGTTGGGGTAGGGCCAACTTTACCGCAAGCTCACGCGCCGCGAAAGACGCACAACTCCTCCACGCACGGCCGTCCCGTCAACGCGCCGGCAACACGCCGGGCCGAGAACTAGCGGAAGAGGCCGACCAACTTGACGGGGTTCCCGGGAATGATGGAATTCACGGCCGATCCGACCGACGAGAACAGCGATATTTCGGACGGCGGCCAGTAGCCGAACCAGACGCGTCCGACCACGTTTTCCGCAGGCAGCTGCCCCCAGGTGCGCGAGTCGTTAGACCGGCTCCGGTTGTCGCCCAGCATGAAGAACTTGTCTTCCTCCACCGTGAGCGGATACGTGCCTCCGATTGATTTCGTGACCGGGAACATCTCGTCACGCGGCTCCCCGTTGACCCAGACCCGGCCGCCCCGGATATCGATCTCGTCGCCCGGTATCCCGATGACGCGTTTCACGAGGAAATCCGCGTCCGGCCCGGTAGGCGGTTTGAACACGATCACATCGTCCCGCTGGGGGCCGTGGAACAGATAGGTTCGCCCTTCGTCTTCTCCCTTGATGGCGTGCAAGATATCGCCAAATATTCCGGCGTCCGCGCTCGCGTAGACAAACTTGTTGACGAGGACATGCTGATTATCGGACATCGTCGGGTCCATGCTGTGGCCGTCCACGCGGAACGACTGGGTCGACATCTGGAGGACAACGAAGATGAGCACCGCCGTAATGGCGGTCTCCGATATTTCACGCAGTGATTTCAAAAGGGGCCGGGTAACTCCAGGCAGCTCCAGTTATCTCCCAGTCGGGTCCCAGATGGTTCCAGGCAAAGCTGGGGGATTTGGAGTTCGAGATATAGCGAATGCTGATTATAGATAGGAGTACGTCGTAACCGCCTTCGTGGCCGCATACGACGCTTCCCCAGCCTTGCATACGATTACTGGCGGCAAGGTCGCCACAACCGAGTTTTTCACCCCGGACGCCAGCGGACGCCTGGAGCGTCACTAAATTGTCCGAACAAGGATCCGAAGACCAGGTTCTGATTACGCGCAGCAGGCAGGGAGACCTGGATGCGTTCAATCAACTTGTCCTGACTTATCAGGACCTGGTCTTCAGCGTCATCCTGCGCATGGTGAGGAATCACGCCACCGCCGAGGACATAACGCAGGAAGCGTTTATTTCCGCATTCAAGAGTATCGGACGGATGCGGGGGGTGAATTTCCGTGCATGGATTTTGCGCATCGCACGCAACGCAACCTACGATGCCATCCGGCGGACCAACCGGCGGCCCGAGGATTCGATCGACGAGCAGATCGTCACGCTGGGCGAGACGCTGCCTTCCGGCGAAGAGTCGCCGGAAGATTACGCGCTGCGGCGAGACCTGGGCCGGAACATTGATCGCGGCCTCGGGGAGCTGCAGGCCGACCAGCGAATGGCCATCGTGATGGTCGATGTGGAGGGACTCACTTACGACGAGGCGGCCGACGCGATGGAGGTCTCCATCGGGACCGTCAAGTCCCGGCTGAACCGCGGGCGGCGGCGTCTCAGGGAGTGGATCGTCGCCAATGTGGAACAGTTACCCCCTCAATTTCGTCTACATGATGAAGATCCATAGCGAAGCCGCTATCGGCGAGGTTTGATTAGCTGTGAAATGACGTGAAAAACATCTCAAGGGTTGAATAGAGGAATCAGTTGATTTTCGGGATCTGGCGCAACCGGCGCCAGGAACAGGACGATGAGCTCCTGTCTGCGTATGTAGATCGCAGACCGGGAGGCGAACCGGAAGTAGAGCTTCCGGAACGTCTCCGCGCCGATGCGGCGGGGCTTGCGGAAACCGCCGCGCTACTGCGGTCGGTGGAGCGCGTCCCGGCCCCGAGATCATTCGCCCTGACCCCGGAAATGATTCAATTCCCGGAACGGCCGTCGTTCAGCGAGCGGACCGGGTGGTCGCTCGCCCTCTTCCGAGCGCCGGCGATAGCCGCCGCCGCCGCCGCCTTCGTGCTCGGGTTGCTTGTGATCGGCAACATCGCCGGAGTTCTTGAACAGGATTCCACCAGCAGTTCTTCCGACGCCTCGCTCGCGGCGCCGGCCGTTCCAGCCGATTCAGCCTCCGCCGCTATGGCCGCGCCCGCTACAGGTGGAGCAGCCGAGGCCGCGAATCAGAACGACGCCGCCGACACCCCTGTGGAATCCGCCGCTGCGGCCGCGTCCTCCGTCCTGCCCGGGGAGGCAGTGATGCCGGAGGCAATGGACGCGCAGGCGGCCGAGCCGGCGACAGTCCCGGAAGACTCAGCGATGCTCGATCCCGCCGAAGGCCTGTACGAAGCGCCTGCGGACGCCGGATCAATGGACGCGCCACCGGCCGCTCCGGAAACGCAGGCGGGAGATTCGGGTCTGGCCGCAGATGTGGGAGCGGCGGGCGGCCCATCACTGGCCGCAGCGCCGTCCGCGATGGAAATGCAGGCGACAGATGCGGTCGTGGACGCGGCCGTGGATGACTCCGCTGCGGCTGAATTAGCTGACCGGTTGGAAGCGGGAGCCGCGGATGGAACGGACGCAGACCGACTCCCCGAGGATCTGGAGAAGGGTCTGGAGCCCCAGGATGCTGAACCCGCAGAACTTCCGGCCCGGGCGGGCGGTGGCCTCCCATTGGCAGGCGACACAGCGCTTCCCGGTGACGGCGAAAGCCCCCGGTTCGATTTCGGGATCGCCGAAGACGCCGATGATGACGGACTCACGCTTCCGTTGTGGCAACTTGAGGTTGCGTTCGGCCTGCTTGCCCTCGTGCTCGGCGGCATCGCGTTCGCATTGAAGCGGCGTTAGCCGGGGTACCCCGTCGTTCACGCGGGTCCTTGCGATGCAGAATCCCGGCCGCCGGAGTGACCCGGAAGCGCCCCGTTTGCCGGCACCCGGGCCCGGACATATTCGATATCAGGCGGCGGGAACTTTTTTGCACTGCTGAGCGTCTCTGTTGTGAGGGGCTGACTTAACAGTCAACAGCCCGCCATGAATTGCTCACAACAAGACACCGCACACGGTTGTCAGGAGAAAAGAAATGTTAGAGAAGATTCGGAGCCGGAAGTCCGTCATCATCGGCGGCGCGGTCGCCCTGATGATGGTCGCGACCGTCGCATGCAGTTCGGATTCAGATGAAGACGGGGGATCGGCGACGATAGCGCCGGTCGGGTCGTTCAGCGGCTTCCCCGCGGGGACCGTGTTCGCTCCATCGTCGGAAGCGATCCCGGTCGGGCTGAGCGATTTTGCACGCGTCGCGGCCAGCCAGGTTAACGGCGGGTTTCAGCAGGTAGGGATCGCGGTATCCGGTAACGGCACAGTGGCCGTGGACCCGGACGTAGCGAACCTGAGCCTTCGAGTCGAAGCCCGGGAGACCACCGTCAGTGAGGCCCGGCAGGTTGCTGCCGAGGCGATGAACTCTGCACGCGACGCCCTCAAGGACGCCGCCGTGGCGGATGAAGACATCGTCACGAAAAATTTCAGCATCCAGCCGCAGTCCACGTACGTGGAGCGCGACTCGGCGATCGGCAAGTACGGCGAATCCGTCATCATCGGTTACATCGTCTCCAACTCGGTCGATGTCACCATCCGCGACCTGGACAACGTCGGGAACGTGATAGACAGCGTATCTGAGGCCGCGGGCGACGAAGTCCGGATCAACGGCATCAGCTTCGGACTCGACAACCCGGCAGAGTTCGGCGACACGGCGCGAGACCTCGCGGCGCGGGACGCACACGACAAGGCCGAGCTTTACGCACGGATCCTCGGCGTGGATCTTGGACCAGTTGTGTTCCTCCAGGAAACCGGCGGCACCTCGCCCGCCCCGGCCGTGATGCAGGCCGAAATGGCGTTCGCTGCGGACAGCAGGGCGTTTGCACCGACGCAGATCAGCTCGGGAGACGTGGACGTGACGGCCAGCGTATCAGCGGTTTTCGCCATAGTGATCCCTGCGACTCAGTAGTTCGTACAACTTGATAAGCGGCACGTAAGTGCCACTACCCCTCCTGCCCCGTAGGCGCTCGTCAAACGACGGGCGCCTACTTTTTTTGAAGAGGCTCCCTCATCGCGCCCCCGGCGCGGGGAGCGCTCCACCCCTGCCGGGTCTCGTCGCTTCATCCGCGCCACATCACAGATCGCTGTCACTCCAGTAGAATCCCGGACCGGGTCCTGCACGATCAAGGCAGCGCTTAAACGCCCGATAGCAACAGATTCAGGAAGTTATATGGTCCTTAGCGACCGTTCGATCAAGGAAGAGCTCGCGGCCCGGCGGATCGTCATCGATCCGTTGAACGAGCGCGATATCCAGCCGGCCAGCATCGACCTGCACCTGGATAAAGCGATCCTGGTGTTCAGAAACTCGACCAAGCCATACATCGACGTCCGAGAAGACCTGTCTGATCTGACCGAGCGGCAGGAGATCCCGGGTGAAGAACCGTTCATACTCCACCCGGGGGAGTTTGTACTCGGGAGCACGATGGAGCACATCGAGCTGCCGAACGATATCGTGGCGCGTTTGGAGGGCAAGAGCTCACTCGGGCGCATCGGCCTCGTCATCCACTCCACAGCCGGTTACATCGACCCCGGCTGGAAGGGCAGCCTGACGCTTGAATTGACGAACGTAGCGCGCCTCCCGATCACGCTTTACTTCGGCATGCGGATCGGCCAGATATCGTTCCAGCGGATGACCACGGCGGTCGACCGGCCATACGGGTCGAGCGAGCTTGGCAGCCGCTACCAGGGGCAGTCTGATCCCACGACAAGCCGCTTGCACATCGATTTCGACGAACGCCGCGCGGGAGGGGAAGGCTGACGGTGCCAGAAAACGTTTCCGGCGGCGCGGGAATCCCCGGCCACCGGCGACATATGGAACGGGCTATCGAACTCGGCCGCGAAGGGTTGGGAGAGGTATCGCCGCGGCCCTCTGTGGGCGCGGTCGTCGTCCGGGACGGCGAAGCGGTCGGAGAGGGGCGGACAACGCCGATACCCGGACCACACGCCGAAGTCGTGGCTATCCAGCAGGCCGGTGAACTGGCGCGCGGGGCCACCATCTACACGACGCTTGAGCCATGCTCGCACACCCATTACACCGGGCCGTGCACGGACGTCCTGATCGCCGCCGGAATAGCGAGGGTCGTCTGCCCGGTCGGGGACCCTGACCCGCGCGTGGACGGGGAGGGTTTTCACAGATTACGAGAGGCCGGGATCGAAGTCGTCATGCCCCTCGAGGGCGATCTTATCGAGAGCGCGATGGTGTCGCTGGAGGGTTTTCTCCACCATGTCGCAACGGGCCGGCCGTTGCTGACGGTGAAGTTTGCCGCCAGCCTCGACGGGCGGATCGCGACAAGGACCGGCGACTCCCAGTGGATCACTTCTGAGGAAGCACGGACGCGCGCTCATCTGATGCGTGCTCAGGCAGATGCGGTGGTCACGGGAATAGGCACGGTGCTGGCGGACGATCCCCGTCTGACGGCTCGTCTCGACGGCATGACTGGCCGGCCGCGGCTTCGTGTGGTCGTGGACAGCGACGGCCGGATGCCGCGGACCGCTGCGCTGCTCGGCGAGCCCGGCGATGTGCTCTGGGTCCGGGGCGAAGGTTGTGAATCGAACATCGAGTCGCCCGATCTGGAGACCGTCGAACTCCCGCGGTCTGAAACGGGCGGGGTTGAATTCGCGGCCCTGTTGGACCTGCTCGGCGAGCGTGGATGCGTGAACGTGATGCTCGAGGCGGGCGCGGCGCTCACGGGTTCGGTCATCGACGCCGGGCTGGCCGGAAAACTTGCCGCCTTTATCGCTCCCCTGGTGATCGGGGGCGCAGATGCGCTGGCCGCGGTCGGCGGGATCGGGGTGCCAGAGGTCGCGAGAGCGCTTAAACTTGAACGCGTCCGGGTGGAGCAGATCGGTCCGGACGTCCTTATCACGGGTTACGCGCCGCAATAGAACGTATCCAGTCCGCCATCACAACTCGAAACGCATGTTTACCGGAATAGTTGAAGAAGTGGGCGAGGTCATCTCTTTCGAGGGGATGAAACTCACGATCCACGCTCCAGAGGTCACGCCGGGACTCCGGGAATCGGAGTCGGTCTGCGTGGCCGGCGCCTGCCTGACGGTGATGGCGCGCGAAGAGGGTGAACTTTCGGTCGAAGTTATCCCCGAAACGCTGAGCCGAACCAACCTGTCCGAACTGAAGCCGGGCGGGCGCGTCAATCTTGAGCGTTCGCTGGCTGAAGGCGGGCGTATCGGCGGCCACATGGTGCAGGGTCACGTAGACGGCATCGCAGAGGTGTCCGCCGTGGAGAAGGACGGGGACTCTATCGTTGTCCGATTCATCGCCGACGAATCTATAATGCGCTACATAGTCTCGAAGGGATTTATCACGGTGGATGGCACAAGCCTGACCGTGGTGGACCGGGACGATGACGGTTTCTCCGTCGCCATAATTCCCTATACCTACGACCACACGACTATCGAAGAGCGAACGGCGGGATCAAAGGTAAACATCGAGGTCGACGTCACGGCCAAGTACGTCGAGCAGATGGCCCGCCCATATCTGGAGAAGTTGCTTGCCGACCACGCCGGGAGCTGACCGGGGCGACAATTCGCCCGTCGCAGAGGAATCGACCAACAGTGTTGAGGCCGCAATTCAGCGGTTCAAAGCCGGTCGAATGGCCATCATCGTGGACGATGAAGACCGCGAGAACGAAGGCGACTTCGCCATGGCGGCGGATTTCATCACGCCGGAAGCCATCAACTTCATGGCGACCGTCGGCCGCGGATTGATCTGCGTGCCGATGCTCGGCGAAGACCTTGAGCGGCTCGACATCCCCCTGATGGTCAACCGCAACACGGCTTCGCTGGGTACCGCATTCACCGTGTCGGTGGACGCCGCGGACGGCATCACGACCGGCATTTCATCGGCGGACCGTTCGTACACCGTGCAGTTGCTCGTCAACCCGGAATCCGTGCCCTCAAACCTGGCGCGTCCCGGCCACATCTTCCCCCTCCGGTACGCCCCCGGCGGTGTGCTGGTCCGTGCGGGACAGACGGAGGCTTCGGTTGATCTGGCCCGCATGGCGGGGCAGCGCGAAGTCGCCGTGATATGTGAAGTGATGAACGAGGACGGCACGATGGCCCGCCGTCCGGAACTTGAAGCGATCTCCAAAGAGTTCGATATCCCGATCGTCAGCGTCGCCGACATCATCGAATACCGCTTCCGGCACGAGAAACTGGTGGAGCGCGTCGCAGAGACCAGGCTTCCGACACCCGAGGGTGAATTTACGGTCATCGCATACCGGAGTTTCGTCGACCACGACGAGCATGTCGCCCTGGTGATGGGAGACGTCTCCGACGGGCAACCGGTGCTCGGCCGGATCCACTCAGAGTGCCTGACCGGTGACGTTTTCGGGAGCCTCCGTTGTGAGTGCGGCCAGCAGGTAGAAATGGCCCGCCAGGCGATCGCCGCCGAGGGGCGCGGCGTTTTGCTTTACATGAGGCAGGAAGGCCGCGGCATCGGTCTCCACAACAAGCTGAAAGCGTACCAGTTGCAGGACGAGGGTTTCGACACCGTAGAAGCCAACGAGCAGCTCGGATTCGCTATGGACCTGCGTCATTACGGTGTCGGCGCTCAGATCCTGGTCGATCTCGGTGTCAAGCAGTTCAACCAGATGACTAACAACCCCCGGAAACTTGTCGGTCTGCAGGGTTACGGTCTTGAGATCAACCAGGTCGCGCTGGAAGCGCCCCCAAATCCCGAGAATCGCCGTTACCTCCAGACGAAACGAGACCGGATGGGTCACACGCTGACCGGCGCAGGCCTGGACTAGCGCGGGCAGGTCCAGGTATTCCTGGGTCATACTGGGCGATATGCCAAGAGATTTGAACGGCCACACGGACGGGTCCGGTCTACGCATCGGAATCGCTGCGGCCCGCTTCAACAGCTACATCACGGATCGGATGCTGGAGTCGGCGCTGACCAGGCTGGCCGAGCTGGGCGTTTCCGATTCCGAAATCACCGTCGCACATGTGCCCGGGGCGTTCGAACTCCCGGTGACGGCGGCGGCCATGACGCGTTCGGGCAGCTATGACGCCGTGATCTGCATAGGCGCCGTTATCGAGGGCGAGACGGCGCACTTTGAATACGTCTCCAAGGAGTCCGCTGACGGTATCGCCCGTCTGTCCGTGGACACCGGCGTTCCGGTCATATTCGGCGTCCAGACCACCTACACAACAGACCAGGCATTCGCCCGTATCGGGCACGCCGCCGATTACGCGGAAGCGGCGGTGGAGATGGCAAACCTTCTGCGTTCTTTGAACGACGCCTGACGGCCGGGTCTCCGGCGGCGCGAGCCACAAAGCATGGCGGTTTGACCGCAGCGCAGGGCGACGCGTCACCGCATCCGGCGATCCAGGTCACGAACCCGTTACTGGAGCCGCTCTATTGATCCGAAAGCCCGGCATCATCCCCGTGATTGCGACGACGATGCTGCTCCTGGCGATGGCCTGTGCCAATACGGACACCAGTTTCCAGTTCGGGTGGACTTACGAGACGGATCGTATCGTCAACGTGTCCGGACAGGCGAATAAACACGTCGCCGGCGAGCAAAGCTCGTTCAATATCGAGCTTAATAACCTGGACAGCGTCGCCTGGCAAACGCCTTACTGCATCGCCCTCGTGGACGAGGAACGACTGGTCTCGATCTTCTACGACGATCATATTGACCTGGCGCCGGGAGAGAAATCTGCGGTCACGGCTACCGGGACTTTCCCGGAAGGCCCGAGAGGCAAGCGTTACGGGATCAGGTTTGTTGTCCCGGGAGAGGTGATAGCGGACCCATCGTCGGTGTGGTCCGGCGGCAACGACCTTCACAGGAGAGCAGACTGGTTTGAGGTCGGGGACTGCGCGCCGCCTGCCTAGCCGAAATTTCGATTCTCCCGCGGGGATCCAGACACGCTGGCTTGGTGCGTGAACGCGCCGGTGCTACGCTCGTCTATAGTTACCCAGAGTTATTCAGGCGCCCTGTCATCGGGTCAGGAGGCCATCGGTGGCCGCCGAGCGGACCATCTTCCACGTCGATATCGACGCCTTCTTCGCCGCCGCTGAACGTTCGGTTAATCCGGACCTGATCGGGAAACTCCTGATCATCGGGGGATCCGGGGGACGCGGTGTTGTCGCCTGTGCTTCGTACGAAGTACGTCCCTTCGGCGTCCGGTCCGCCATGCCGATGTCGCGCGCACTCCGACTTTGTCCGGACGCCCTCGTGATGAGCAGCAGCCACGGCCTCTACGGCAAGATTTCGAAATCCTTCATGGCGATACTCCGCGACTACACGCCCGACGTGCAGGTGATGAGCGTCGACGAGGCCTACATGGATATGACGGGCAGCGACGGACTGTTCGGCCCCCCTGAGAAAGCGGCCATGGATATCAAGCGCCGTGTGCGCGAGGAACTCAAACTGACGGCATCGATCGGCATCGCTCCGTCCAGGCTGGTCGCCAAGATTGCCTCCGATGAACGAAAACCGGACGGCATATTCACCGTCCCGCCGGGTGACGAGGCCGCATACCTGGCGCCGATGCCGGTCCGGAAACTGCCGGGGATCGGGCCGCGAGCTGCGGAAAAACTCGGCCGGCTGGGAATCCAGACGCTCGGCCAGCTTGCAGCCTTCCCCGAGGGGCCTTTGCGCCGTGAGATGGGCAACCAGTCCGCACGGCTGATTGAGCGGGCACAGGGGATCGACGACTCCGACCTGTCATCGGAGAGCAAATCGAAATCGATCTCGTCGGAGACGACTTTCCATGAGGACACGACGGACCGCGCCTTCTTGGACAGGACGGTCGCCGGTCTCGCCGAAGGGGTCGGACGCCGGCTCAGGCGTACGGGAAAGCACGCCCGCAGTGTGAGCCTGAAACTGCGCTACAGCGATTTCACGACACTCACCAGGCACAACACCCCCCACGTCTCGTTCGATGGCGACGACCGCATCGTCGAGATCGCTACAGCTTTGCTCGAAGCCACGCTGAAGCATCGCAATGCGCCGGTTCGCCTGATAGGCGTGGGCGTAGAGAACCTGACGGAACCGGCCGCACAACTCTCGTTACTTGATCCCGCCGTATCAGATGACTCGGTTATATCATCGACTCTCGATAAGATTCGAGACAGATTTGGAGAGGATTCAGTTAGCCGTGGGCCCGGATGAGTCTTGCCCACGTCGAAATTAGTTGTTTCACTGACGCGCCAACTTGACCGATCCTGATAAAATCAGGTCATCGCTGGCGATTCGTTCAACGGTAGGACAGCGGACTCTGAATCCGTCAATCCAGGTTCGAATCCTGGATCGCCAGCCAAAAGGCCCCTTCGTCTAGCGGCCAAGGACACCGCCCTCTCAAGGCGGAGATCACGGGTTCGAATCCCGTAGGGGCTACCAGGACCAATTTGGGCTCCCGCTTCGGCGGGGGCCTTTTTATTTTAGTCGTTTTTCATGGGCTAACGTTAATCGTATCCCAGCTTTGAAACCGCCCGCCGATTTGGCCGTATTTTGACGCCCGCTGGAGTATTTCATGCGCGCTTCTGTCTCCGAGTTTGTCGCTGCGTATCGAGGTCGATTGACCGGTCTCCGCCTGATAGTGGCGGAGCCGTCGCAGGTTAACGGGCCGCGGGAGTTAGACCTGGGGTGACCACCGACCTCCGCCCGGTCACGGCGGAATATCAGGCCACTAGCCGAAGGCGATGGTCGTCCAGTACCTGTGGGGATCACCGAATAACCTGGTGGGCGGTACCTAGACGGTTAAATGCGACGACTGTTGCCGCGGGTAACACCCGGATTGAAACCTCCCCGGCATCAGTAACTCCAGTGCTCTACGGTTATGGGCCGGTCGGGCTCACCGGCCCGACCAACATACGTGAGCTCGACGCGACTGATCCTTTTATCGGGACTCGAGTCGGGCGTACTGTCAAAAGGAGTTCTTTTTGAGGGACGTCGACCACTCGCAAGGCCCTGGCTTCGGCGCGTGACCCCCCCTTCTGACGCGTTGGTGGATGCCGGTATTGCTCCACACCGGGCGTGTCAACCGACTGATCATGGATGGCCGTCTAATCCAATTGTGAAGGCTGTCTGAGGCCTCGAAACGTCATCTCGACAGTCTCGCTTCTTGCTCCGACACGATTTCTGCTGCCCTCTCCACGGTGACAATATTCCAAGTCTTCTCAAATTCGGTCAGCAGATCCCCATCCACACGTTCGTTTGCAACTTCATAGACCGGGCCCCCGCCGCCACCAGCCGGCCCAATCGCCGAACCCGATGAGAGACTGGCAACAGTAAAGCTTGCGAATCTCTCGATCGCGATCGCTCGTAATACGTGTACGGCCGCGGAGCCAAAGTCACGTCTAGCCGCCGCGATCAACCCGTTAAGCAGTTGCGCACTGACCATCTCCGATGCGGCGTGAGCCACTTTCAATCCCAACTCGTCCCTGTTATCTGAAATCGATTGTGCCCCCTCAGCACCCGCGAGTAACACTAGGGAATTTACGGACAGATCGGGCGATTCAGAGAACAGCATGTCGACGTCTGACTCGTTCCCGCTGATCGAGGCACTCAAGAGGGAGCGCGCATTAGCAATCTGACGGATCGTCAGTCCTGCTTCCCGATCGATTCCGCCATCCCTCCTCGCGCCCAAGTCGAATACCTGAATAGGATCGAGTGAGCACTCCCCCCTGTACGTATAGTTCGAGGAAGAAACATGGGTCGGACAGATTCTGCCCCCATGTTCCGCCATGACCGTTAGTTCAGGCAGGGGGTCATCATCAAAATTGTGAAATGTCCAACTGGCCAGCCCGTCAACTACTACAGACACATCGTCATATCCATCGGCCTGTTTCAAATAAAGAATGAGATAGGTGTATTCCGCCGCGCCGCCGAAACGGAACGGGATCTCGATACCGAACACAGGGTTGCCCCGTCCATCCAAGGCGATGTCCATCGCGGCCGGGTCCCACTGCCAAGTAATGCCATCTTCGCCAGCGCTACTCGTAGATCCGTAATGGGCACCATTGGTCAGAACATATCCGTTGTCGCCCGTGTCGCGATAGACGGCGTGAATGAGTGTGTTGAAGGAACCGCCGCTGCTTGAAGGTTCCTGACGATTTGAGAAGAGGAATATATCCTCCGTGTCCCACCCGGAAACGTCTGTCACTATGGCCTGTAAGGACTGGCATCGAGGCGCCGAGGCGTACTTCGAACCCGTATTCAGAAAGCTTCTTTGACTCTCAGTTAACAGATCGTCGATCGGAAATTCATTTGCCAGTTCCAGTTCTGTAACAATCTGAACATCGGGAACATCATTCCTGCGCAATATGCTGAGTTGATCGGCAACTCGTGTCGGCGACGGCGTGGGCGACGGTCCAATCAACACGGGGATTGATGTCGCCACCGGCGAGGGCGTTGGAGTGCCGTACCCAACAGTGACTGGCGCGGCCGTCGCAGCTGCCACAGCCGGAACCGTGGTGACTTCCGTGGCAAATCGATCATCCTCGACCCGGAGGGCTCGCATGCGACTGTCAGGGTCCCGACAAGACCGATGAGTATCCATCGACCGAACCTTCCCAGCCCGGGCCAATCTGGTCTCGCCTTACTCACGTCGTTCCAGGCTTGCATCACGGTTTTCCCATCAGTATCGCGATCCTCTGTGTCGCCGCTCAGCGTTACCCTGCCGTTCGAGTTACAACTGACAGCATCGCACTTCGCTGGAAGCCCGTGACAAAATCGGTCGTTTTCGTGACAGCCTATTTACTCGAGGATCGCCAGGCGCACCGACTGCGCATGTTTTCGTGAAACTCCATGGGCGGGTGATTGAACGGGGGGCAGCCTGATTTACGCGATCTCTGCTACCACTTTTGCTACCGAACTTGCTACCACCACCCAGCTCTTGGCAGCGCCGCCCGGTATCGGCCTGCGAACGAAACGGCATCACACGATGCAAGGCGTCAGGTTTGAGCACGCGTGACGTGCAACTGAAAATCCGTGTGTTGGGAGAACGGACTTGAACCCGGTCGCACGACCATGCCTTCTGGGCGAATGACCCCAACTGCGTCGCAAGTAGTCGGTTCGGGGACATCCTGCCGTTTAATCCGCAGGTCGTCGGTTCGTATCCGACAGGGCCGGCCAATTACCACCATTCCCTCCCCTTACTCCGTACATCACACAGCGACCCTCCGGTGTAAGTCGGAAGGTCTTTTCAGGGTTGCCCCGGGTCAGCAGGCTGCCGGCGCGATGAGTTGGACCACGTGGAAGAGCAGCGGGTGCTCCCTGAGGACATCGCTACCGGGAGTGAAGCCGCGTGGTGGTTGATCGTCTGGGTTGAAGGGTGTCGGCGATCGAAACGGCCACTCCTGAGCGGTCCGGCAACGCGGGAGGTATCCTGGACCGCTTGAACATCGGCCTCGTCGGACTCACGGCATCATCACGTCTTCAGGGTCCTGGCTCACCTGCGCTTCATGGATTCGGGTGGACCATGACTTGTATGCCGTTCTTATATCCGCGTATTTTTGATGCCCCATTCGTCCGCGCTCTTTTTGCCACCACCGCAACGTTAGTCTTCGTGATCTCGTGTTCAAGCAGTGATGCGACCATTACGGTGTCTCCGGAAGAGATCGACGGTTTGACGGTGTTCGCTGCGGCGTCTGATCTAACCCCCGGGGAAAACCGGATCCAGTTCGTGGTCAAGACACTTGGCGGCGAATCGTTACTGGATGCTGCTGATCGGCTTGATCTTAGTTATTCGCTGGATAACGGGGATGGCGGTGCCGCTAAAGATGTGACGTGGCATGACTGGCCTGTCAGGGGTGGTGCGTACACGGCAACGCTTACATTTGACGTGCCCGGGCTCTGGCAGCTAAGAGTGTCTGATCGCACCGCGCCGGAAATGCTGGACGGTATCGTCGCCCTCCAGGTCAAGAACGTTCCATCAACTCCGGCCATTGGATCACGACCGCCATCGACTCCGAGCAAGATCGGCCAAACAGCAGATGAACTTGCTCTCATCACCAGCGCTTACGATCCGGATCCGGCGTTTTATGAAATCGGATTCGACGATGCCGTCGCATCTGGTAAGCCGACCGTGGTGGTGTTCTCAACTCCCGCTTACTGCCAGTCAACGACCTGTGGCCCACAACTGGATGCGGCGGCGGTTGTGAGAGACCGGCACATCGGCGAGGCGCACTTTATCCACGTAGAGTTGTTCGACAACCCCGCTGAAATGCTGGCCGATGGAGATCCGTCACTGGGGGTCGAGTCCCCGGCTGTGGAGCCGTGGGGCCTGCCGTCTGAACCCTGGACTTTCGTGATCGATAGCGACGGGCTGGTTTCTGCCCGGTTCGAGGCTTTCACTACTGCCGACGAGATCGAAGCGGCGTTACTGCGGGCGTCTGCGCCATAGGTTCGCCTGTGTCCTTTGTCCCTTGAAATTGGGGCGGACGCGCGAGACCCCTCGCCGAAAGGCGAGGGGTCTCGTTGCAGTTGTCGGGAGTTGAGCGCGATGGCGCCCGCTACCGGTGGCTACTTCAGGGAGTCGATGTAGGCGATGATCGCGACGATGTCATCGTCCGACAGCGACGGGTTGCCGCCCTTGGCAGGCATCGCGATACCGGTAGTGTTCCCGGCGTCGCTCGGTCCACGACCGACCTTGATGAACTCGACAAGTTCGGCCTCGCTCAGTCCGTCCATGAACTCGTTCTCGATCAGGTCTTTGCCCAGACCTGCTACGCCACGCCCATCCGCGCCGTGACAGGTCAGGCACGATCCGTACTTGGTCTCTCCTATCGCTATCAAGGCCGGGTCCGGCCCGGTGGCGGCGGCCGGTGCTGTCGGCGCTGAAGCTACCGTTCCGGTTGTCGCGGGGACCGATGTTGTGGCCGAACCATCGGAATCGTTCTCTTCACCGCCGCCGCAGGCAACGACGAGCATTACGCCAACAATCAGCGAGGCCAGAATTGTGAATCGTTTCATATCTGTTAATTGTCCTCTTTGGTCCGAAACGGACCGGCACGTATTGCGAACCGGCGAACTCACCATCGCGCCGTCAGGGTTAAATCAGGATCGAAGATCTAGAACTGACCTGACCCCCTGAAACGGTACCAGTCAATAAATTAGAGACTGGACGTTTCCAGAAGGGGGAAGACATGCCGAGA